>DYHB01000067.1:2941-14466 GCA_020724415.1 Thiobacillus sp. | reverse complement strand
TGGGTGGTGTAGCCGACGATGGCATCGGCCGGGGCGGGATGGCAACACTTGGCCAGTTGGGTGAGGAGGTTGGCCTCGCCTTCCACCAGGACGCCCGAAGGTGCCGCCGAACTCTTGGGCCGGCTGACCAGAGGCTTGGGCGGCGGCGGCACGAATTCGTCCAGCAGGGCCCGCTCCAGCTGGCTGGGGCCCACGTCGCCCCGGCCCAGGGCCGCGTACATGTCCTCGGTCTTGGCGAACTTGAGCCGGCTGGCCAGCTTGTCCAGGTTGACGTTGGACAGGCCGAGCCGGTGCAGCTCCCGCTCCAGTTGCGTACGGCCTTCCTGGATGTTCTTGTCCAGGTCCTGCTGGCGGAACCATTGGCGCACCTTGCTCTTGGCCCGGTGGGTCTTGAGTACGCCCAGATGGGGATTGAGCCAGTCCCGGCTGGGCCCCCCCTGCTTGACGGTGAGGATTTCCACCCGCTGACCGGTCTTCAGGGGAGTGTCCAGGGAGACCATGGCGCCGTCCACCTTGGCGCCCCGGCAACGATGGCCCAGCTCGGTGTGGACGGCATAGGCGAAGTCCAGGGGCGTGGACCCGGCGGGCAGGGCCACCACCTTGCCCTGGGGGGTGAGCACGAAAACCTCGTCCTGGAACAGCTCGTTCTTGAAGTGCTGGGACAGCTCGGCGCTGTCGGACAATTCCTGCTTCCAGGCCAGCAGCTGGCGCAGCCAGGTGATCTTGTCCTGGACCGCCTCGCCCTTGCCGCCTTCCTTGTAGCGCCAGTGGGCGGCGACGCCCAGTTCTGCTTCGTTGTGCATGTCGTGGGTGCGGATCTGCACCTCCAGGGCCTTGTGCTCGGGGCCGATGACGGCGGTATGCAGGCTCTTGTAGCCGTTGCCCTTGGGGCGGGAGATGTAGTCGTCGAACTGCCCGGGGATGGGTTGCCAGAGGCTGTGCACCACCCCCAGGGCATGGAAGCAGTCCTTCACGTCCTGAACCAGGATGCGAACCGCACGGACATCGTAGACCTCGTCAAAGGTCAGATGCTTCTTGCGCATTTTCGCCACGATGCTGGCGATGTGCTTGGGTCGGCCGCTGATGGCCACATCGTGCAGCCCGGCCTGGGCCAGCTCGTCCTTCAGGGTCTGCACCACCTGGTCGATGTACCACTCCCGGTCCAGGCGCCTTTCATCCAGGGATCGTGCGATCTGGCGATAGGTGTCCGGCTCAAGATAGCGGCAGGTGAGGTCCTCCAGCTCCCATTTGAGCTGCCAGACCCCCAGCCGGTTGGCCAGGGGGGCATACAATTCCCGGGCGTCGTGGGCCACCTTGGTGCGTACCTCCGGGTCCCCGGACGCCAGCTCGCGCAAGGCCTGGGCCCGGTCCGCCAGCTTCACCAAGACCACCCGTATGTCATCGGTCATGGCCAGCAGCATCTGGCGCAGGGCTTCGCTCTGACCCGGCTGTTCGGACTGGGAGGACGTTTCGCTTTGCCGCTCGGCCAGCAACTGGTCCATGCGCTGGAGACGCAGGCTGCCCTGAGCCAGGTGGGCCACGGCAGGCCCCAGCCGGTCCTGAATTCGTTGGGCATCCAGGGCGGGCTCGGGCAGGCCGCTCAGCAAACCGGCCGCGACAGTCTCCGCGTCGAACCCCATGAGGGCCAGTTGGTGGGCGCAGCCCAAGGCGTGTTCCAGCAGGGGAACCCCGCTGTCGCTGGTGACGGCTTCGGCATGCTCCTCGAGGTAGTCCAGGGCACTGCGGATCAGCGCCACCTTCTCGGGGCCGTGCCGTTCCGCCTGCTGCTCGAGCCAGCGCTCCGTGTCAGAGACTTCGGCGCTTAGGGTATGGGTAACCATGGCCGGACCTCAGGCCTGTGGCTCCGGGCGGCGGGCGTTGCTCACCAGATCTGCCACCAGGGCTTGTCCTTGGCCGGTGCCGCGTCTTTCAGGAACGGGCTGTTGGGGAAATTGTGGCGCAGGACCTTGAGGGCATCATCCCGGGGCACGGCCAGGCCCAGCCGGTCGTAGCTCTTGGCCATGATGGCCAGGGCCTCTTCCATGGCCGGGGCCTGCTGGTAGTTCTCCAGGACATGTTTGCCCCGGTTGGCGGCCGCGACATAGGCGCCCCGGCTGTAGTAGTAGCGGGCCACATGGACCTCGTGGGTCGCCAGGGCGTTCACCAGGTAACGCATGCGGGCCTGGGCATCGGGGGTGTACTTGCTGTTGGGGAAGCGCTCCACCAGTTCCTTGAAAGCACTGAACGCTTCCCGGGCGGCACGCGGGTCCCGTTCGCTCATGTCCTGGTTGCCCAGGCTGGCCAGCAGGCCGTCATCCTCGATGAAGTTTGCCAGGCCGCGCAGGTAATAGGCGTAGTCCACATTGGGGTGGTTGGGATGGAGCTTGATGAAACGCTCGCTGGCCGCGACGGAAGAAATGGGCTCGTTGTCCTTGTAATAGGCGTAGGCTACTTCCAGCTGAGCCTGCTGGGCGTAGGGGCCATAGGGGTAGCGGGCTTCGAGCTTTTCGAACAGTTCGATGGCCCGTGCGAAATTCCCTTCGGCCAGATTGGATTTGGCGATGGAGTAGAGCTTGGCCGCCGACCAGGTCTTGGTTTCATCGATCTGTTCAGGTAGCAGGCCGCATCCGGCCAGGGTGGCCGCCAGGCACAGCAGCATCCAGCGCATGGCGCCAAGAATGGATGACTGTGCAGGTGTCCAAAACGATAGAATTCGGTTCATGAGCTTCGCTTTCGCGCTTTTATCGAGAATGTCGCGGGATTATAACCGTGCCTCCATCTGAATGACTGACATCCTGAGCTTCACCGTACCCATGGCCCTGGCCGGCCGGCGGCTGGACCAGTGCCTGGCCGAATTGATGCCGGACCATTCCCGCAATCGTCTGCAGCAATGGATCGACGCCGGGGCGGTGCGGGTGGACGGGCAGCCCGGCCTGCGCAAACAGAAGGTCTGGGAAGGGGCCCTGCTCCAGGTCAGTCCTGTGGATCATCCCTCAGACCAACCCTACAAGGCCGAAGCCATGGATCTGGCCATCCTGCATGAGGATGAGGCCGTCCTGGTGATCAACAAGCCCCCCGGTCTGGTGGTGCACCCGGGGGCTGGCAACTGGGAGGGCACCCTGCTCAATGCCCTCCTGCATCATGCGCCCCAACTGGAACGGGTACCCCGGGCCGGCATCGTCCACCGCCTGGACAAGGACACCTCCGGCCTGCTGGTGGTGGCCAAGACCCTGGAAAGCCAGACCGCCCTGGTGCGGGCCCTCCAGAGCAGGGAAGTCAAGCGGGTCTACCAGGCCGTGGCCCTGGGCCGGTTCGATTATCTGGATGGCGAGATCGATGCCCCCATCGGTCGTCATCCCACCCAGCGCACCCGCATGGCGGTGGTGCCTGCGGGCAAGGAGGCCATCACCCTGTACCGGGTGCTGTGTCAATGGCATGGCGCAGCCCATGTGGAGTGTCACCTGCGCACTGGCCGGACCCACCAGATCCGGGTGCACATGGCTCATATCGGCCACCCCTTGCTGGGGGACACGGTATATTCGGGACGTCGCAACGGGCCAGTGCCCTTCGCGCGTCAAGCCCTGCACGCCTATCGGCTGGGCTTCGAGCATCCGGTCACCGGCGAAGCCGTGGAATGGGAGGCCCCGCTGCCCGAGGATATGCAGCAGCTGATCAGCCGCCTGGAGGCCCTGGATGCATCCTGACTGGATTGTGCCCGACTGGCCTGCTCCGGCGCAGGTACGGGCCTATATGACCACCCGTGCCGGCGGCGTGAGCCTGCCGCCCTATGCCAGCATGAACCCGGCGGCCCACGTGGGCGATGCCCCCGAGGCGGTGGCCCGGAACCGGGCGATTCTGGGCCAGGACTGGCCTACCGAACCGCTTTGGCTGGACCAGGTCCATGGCTGCGGCGTGGCGGTTGCAGGCGAATCCCCGGCGGGAATGACGGCCGATGCCTGCATCGCCCGGACGCCGGGCCAGGTGTGCGCCGTGCTGACGGCGGATTGCCTGCCGGTCCTGTTCTGCAACCGGGCCGGTACCGTGGTGGGCGTGGCCCATGCGGGCTGGCGAGGGCTGGCGGCCGGCGTGCTTGAGGCGACTGTCCGGGCCATGGGCGTGCCCCCCGGTCATCTGCTGGCATGGCTGGGAGCCGCCATTGGCCCCGATGCCTTTGAAGTGGGGGAGGAGGTCCGGGCAGTCTTCGTGGAACAGGACCCCCTCGCCGGAACGGCGTTTCGTCCGTCGGGTCTCACCACCCTGGATGGCGCCCCCCGTAAATGGCTGGCCGACATCTATATCCTGGCCCGTCTGCGCCTGGCCCGGGCGGGGGTCGGGGAAATCCATGGCGGGGGCGCCTGCACCTTTACCGATGCCGGCCGCTTTCATTCCTACCGTCGGGATGGCCCCAGGTCCGGCCGCATGGCAACCCTGGTCGCCCTGGCCCCGTGAGGCGGAGATGCGGGTAGAATCCCGCCTTTGCCGGAATCTCCATGAATCTCCTTACCCTGATCATCCTGGCCGCGGCTGCCGGCGGTCTGCTGAGCGTGCTGCTGGCCAGCTTCGCCCTGGCCATCAACGCCGCCTGGATTCCGGCCATGGTCAGTTACGCCATCGGCGCCTTGTTGGGGGCGGCTTTCCTGGAGGTGCTGCCCCATGCCATGGAGCACGCGGCCAGCGTTCAGGATCTGAGCATGGCGGTACTGGCCGGCATCCTGGGCTTCTTTCTGCTGGAAAAGCTGGTGCTGTGGCGCCATTGCCACGCCGAGGCCTGCGAGGCCCACAGCCCCTTGGACAGCCAGGAGGCCAGTCACGCCCATGCCCATGGCCACGACCATGGTCGGTCCGGTTTGATGATCACGGTGGGGGATACCTTCCACAATTTTGTCGACGGCATCATGATCGCCGCCGCGTTCCTGGTGGACGTCCAGGTGGGTGTGGTGACGGCCATGGCCATTGTGGCCCATGAGATACCCCAGGAACTGGGCGATTTCCTGATCCTGCTTCACTCGGGCTATAGTCGGACCCGGGCTCTGGTGCTCAATCTGGTCAGCAGCCTGGCCACCCTGGTGGGGGCGACCCTGGGTTACTTTGCCTTGGCCCCCATGCAGGAAGCCATGCCTTACGTGTTGGCGGTGGCCGCTTCCGGGATGATCTACGTGGCAGTGGCGGATCTCATTCCAGGCCTGCACCGACGGGCGGAACTGCGCCATACTGCCCAGCAGCTTTTCCTGATACTGCTGGGTATCCTGACGGTGCACTTCGGGGGCGAGCTGGCCCAGCACTGGGCGGCCATGGCCGGCGGGCACTTGCATGAGCATGGTTGAGCGGGCATTGAACAGGCTGAAACAAGGGGATACACATGGCAATCGAGCTATATAACGACGGCAAGCACGTCTGCCTGATGTTCAACGATCTGGTGGATGATTCCGCCAGTTCTGCGGTCCAGGCCAACCAGTTCCTGATCGTCTCCGACGGCGAGGGCGCCCTCATCGACCCGGCCGGCAACATGACCTACAACGCCCTGATCATGGCGGTGTCGAAATTCTTTCCCTTCAAGCAGTTGAAGTACATTTTTGCCTCCCACCAGGACCCGGATATCGTGGCCTCCCTCAACAAGTGGCTCATGTCCACGGATGCCTCCCTGTATGTATCCACCCTATGGGAGCGTTTCGTACCGCATTTCTGCACCTTGAACCGTTGGGAAGGACGCATCGTGGGCATTCCCGATCCGGGCATGAAAATCCCCATGCGGGATACCGACATCCATTGCGTGCCCGCCCATTTCCTCCATGCCGAGGGCAATTTCCAGTTCTACGACAGCAAGGCCAAGATCCTGTTCTCGGGCGACATGGGGGCTTCCCTGGTGGCCCACGACGAAATTCTCCGCCCCATCACCACGGCGGCGGAGTTCCAGGCACATTTGCCCAGGATGGAGGGCTTCCACAAGCGCTACATGGTGTCCAACAAGCCCTGCCGTTACTGGGCCCGCATGGTCAGGACCATGGATGTGGAACAACTGGTGCCCCAGCACGGACGCTATTTCAAGGAGGCCATCGCCGCCTTCCTGGACTGGATCGAACATCTCCACTGCGGCATTGACCTGATTACCCAGGACCATTACCGACTGCCCCAGTGAGTGGAGGTGACGCGTGACGAGTGACGGCGTGACCCGGGACAGCGTGGCATTCAGCAGGGAGGCCATGTGAACAAGCCTGTGCCCAAAGTGGGCTTCGTCAGTCTCGGCTGTCCGAAGAACAGTTACGATTCGGAGCGCATCCTGACCCAGTTGCGCGCCGAGGGTTACCTCATCGTGCCCAGCTACGACGATGCCGACCTGGTGGTGGTGAATACCTGCGGATTCATCGATGCCGCCGTGGACGAAAGCCTGGACGCCATCGGCGAGGCCCTGCGGGAAAACGGCAAGGTGATCGTCACCGGGCGCCCAGGCACCCGGGAGTCGGTGGTGACCACTGCCCACCCCCAGGTGTTGGCAGTGACCGGTCCCCACGCCGCGGAAGCCGTCATGGGACACGTCCATGCCCATCTGCCCAAGCCCCACGACCCCTACAGCGACCTGATCCCCCCCGGCGGCCTGAAGCTGACCCCGCGCCATTACGCCTACCTCAAGATTTCCGAAGGCTGCAACCATCGTTGCACCTTCTGCATCATTCCCGCCCTGCGCGGTGACCTGGTGAGTCGCCCCATCGGCGAGGTACTGGCAGAGGCCGAAGCCCTGGTGAAGGCCGGGGTGAAGGAATTGCTGGTGATCTCCCAGGACACCAGCGCCTACGGGGTGGACCTGAAATACCGTACCGGCTTCCACCAAGGGCGCCCGGTCAAGACCCGGATGCTGGAACTGGTGCAGGAGCTGGCCAGGCTGGGGGTCTGGGTGCGTCTGCATTATGTTTATCCCTATCCCAGCGTGGATGACGTGATTCCCCTCATGGCCGAGGGCGAGCTGCCCGGCGGCGGTCGTGTGCTGCCTTACTTGGACGTGCCCTTCCAGCACGCCAGTCCGGCCATCCTCAAGGCCATGAAGCGCCCGGCGGCAGCAGAGAACACCCTGCGCCGGATCGAGAAGTGGCGCTCCATCTGTCCCGATCTGGTCATCCGCAGCACCTTCATCGTCGGATTTCCGGGGGAGACGGAGGACGATTTCGACACCCTGCTGGACTTTCTGGACGAAGCCCAGCTGGACCGGGTAGGTGCCTTCACCTATTCGGCCGTGGACGGGGCGGTGGCAAATGCCTTGCCCGATCCGGTGGATGAGGACGTCAAGCAGGATCGCCTGGCCCGGTTCATGGATGTCCAGGCCGACATCAGCGCCGAGAAGCTGCGCCTGCGCCGGGGCTCGGTCATGACCGTGCTGATCGACGAGGCGGACGGACGCCGGGCCGTGGGACGCTCCCATGCCGATGCGCCCGAGATCGACGGGGTGGTGCACATCGCCCAGGGGACCGGCTTGAAAGTGGGGGATTTCGTCCAGGTCAAGATCACCCGCTCGGATGATTATGATTTGTGGGGCAAACCGTTATGAGGTGGTTGACATGAGTGACAAGGAAATCTGGAAGCCCCACCTGGTGGTGGCCGCCGTCGTCGAGGAAGACGGCAAGTTCCTGCTGGTGGAAGAGCAGACCGACAGTGGCATCCTGTTCAACCAGCCTGCTGGTCATCTGGAAAAGGGCGAGTCCCTCATGACTGCCGTGCGGCGCGAGATGTTCGAGGAGACCGCCCACCACTTCGAGCCGGAACAGATCCTGGGCATCTACCACTGGCGCCACCCCACCAAGGACCGCACCTATCTGCGGGTGGCCTTCACCGGCATCGTCACGGGCTATGACCCCACGGCGCCCCTGGATGAGGGCATCCTGCGCACCGTCTGGATGCGGCCGGAGGAGATCGCCGCGTCCCGGGAGCGCCACCGCAGCCCCTTCGTGGACCAGTGCGTGTCGGATTACCTGTCCGGCCGGCGCTTTCCATTGGACCTGATCAACGAGTTTCTCAATTTCCAATGAGCCGCGTCGTCGTCGGCCTGTCCGGCGGCGTGGATTCCGCCGTCACTGCCTGGCTGCTCAAGGAACAGGGCCACGAAGTGGTGGGCGTGTTCATGAAGAACTGGGAGGCCGATGACCTGGAGGACGATTGTCCCATCGCCCGGGACTACGCGGATGTGCTGGCGGTGGCAGACGTGCTGGATATCCCGGTCCAGCAGGTCAATTTCAGCCAGGAATACCAGGACCGGGTCTTCGCCTATTTCCTGGCGGAATACGAGGCAGGCCGCACACCCAACCCGGATGTGCTGTGCAATGCCGAAATCAAGTTCAAGGCCTTTTTAGATTACGCGCTGACGCTGAAGGCGGATTTCCTGGCCACCGGACACTATGCCCGGCTGAGGGGGGCGCCGGGGCAGCGGGCGCTGCTCAAGGCCGTGGACGGCAACAAGGACCAGAGCTACTTTCTCCATCGCCTGTCCCAGGCACAGATCGCCCATGCCCTGTTTCCTCTGGGTGAACTGGCCAAGCCCCGGGTGCGGGAACTGGCCCGGGCGGCGGCCCTGCCCGTGGCGGAGAAGAAGGACAGCACGGGCATCTGTTTCATCGGTGAACGTCCGTTCCGCGAGTTCTTGCAGCGATTCCTGCCCACCCGGCCCGGTTTGATGAGGACGCCCGAGGGCCAGGTCGTGGGGGAGCATCAAGGGCTGATGTACTACACCCTGGGCCAGCGCAAGGGCTTGGGCATCGGCGGCATGCGGGACGCCATTCCCGATGTACCCTGGTTCGTGGCCGGGAAGGACCGGGAACGAAATGAGCTGATCGTTGTCCAGGGACATGAGCATCCATTGTTGTTGTCCCGGTCCCTGGAGGCGGACGATGCCCACTGGATCGGGCCGCCTCCCGAGGAGGGGAGGCTCCTGGCGGCCAAGACCCGATATCGGCAACAGGATGCCCCCTGTGAAATCACACATGGCGAATCCGGGACCTTCCGGCTAGTCTTCGAGCAGCCTCAGTGGGCGGTGACGCCGGGGCAGTCGGTTGTGGTATACGATGGGGACGTGTGCCTGGGCGGTGGCATCATTGCCCGGGGTGGAACATGACAGGCTGCGAGCCTGCGCTTGAATAACGAGGTAACAATGGATCGACGGGATTTCTTGTGGCTGCTTCCCGGACTGGGCGCCACGGCCTGGCTGCAGGGCTGCGCCACCGACCCTGTCACGGGCAAGCAGTCGTTCGTGATGATCGACAAGAGCCAGGAAGTGGCCCTGGACAAGAAGCACTCTCCGCACCAGTTTTCCGAGGACTATGGCATCAGCCAGGACCGGGAGCTGAATGCCTATCTGGATGGCATCGGCCGCCGGCTGGCGGACAGCACCCACCGGCCGGACATGCCCTACGCCTTCCATGCGGTGAACGCCAATTATGTGAATGCCTACGCCTTTCCCGGCGGCTCCATCGCCTGCACCCGGGGCATCCTGCTGGAAATGGAAAGCGAAGACCAGTGCGCAGCCCTGCTGGGCCATGAACTGGGGCATGTGAATGCCCGGCATTATGCCGAGTCCCAGGCCAAGGGCACCCTCATGGATCTGGCCGTGGCCGGCGTGACCATCGCGGCCGCCTCCAAGAAGGCCGAGTACGGACAGATCGTCCAGATGGTGGGCGGGATCGGCGGCGGCGCCCTGTTGGCCCACTACAGTCGGGACAATGAACGGGAAGCGGATGCCCTGGGCGTGGAGTACATGACCCGGGGTGGTTACAACCCGGAGGGCATGACCGACCTGATGGCCATGCTCAACGACCAGTCCAAGCGCAAGCCGAATGCCTTGGAACTGATGTTTTCCACCCACCCCATGAGTTCGGAGCGTCTGGCCAACACGCAACAGACCCTCAAGAAGCCGGCCTATGCCCAGGCCACGGGCAAGGGGCGCCAGAAGGAGCGCTACATGGATCGCACCAGTCGCCTGCGCGCCCTCAAGCCGGTCATCGTGGAGGAGCAGCAGGCGGAGGCACAGATGGGCAAGAAAGCCTATGGCCAGGCCTCCCAACTCCTGGACAGTGCCCTACGCAAGGCGCCGGAGGATTACCCGGGACTGGTGCTCATGGCCAAGGCCCAACTGGCCATGGACAAGCCCCGGGAAGCCCAGCCCTATCTGGATCGGGCCAAGGCCATCTACCCCACCGAGGCCCAGGCCCAGCACCTGACCGGGGTGACCCAGCTGAAGCTCAAGCGTCCGGATGCAGCCCTGTCGGCCTTCCAGGCCTATGAACGGCTCTTGCCGGGCAATGCCAACACGGTCTTCCTGCAGGGCTATAGTCTGGAAATGATGCAGAACAAACAGGAGGCTGCCCGGGCCTACTACCGCTACCTGCAAATGGCGCGGCAAGGACAACAGGCCAGCTATGCCCATTCCAGATTGCAGAACTGGGGAGTGTTGCGTTGAATCAAGGTCGGAGAATTCGTCATGATTGACCTGCACAGCCACATCCTGCCCGGCATCGACGATGGCGCGCCGAACCTGGACACATCCCTGGAGATGGCCAGGATCGCCGCCGCCGACGGCATCCGCACCATGGCATGCACGCCCCATATCTTTCCAGGCGTTTTCGAAAACGAGGGCAGCGACATCAAGGCCCGGGTGGCCCGCCTGCAACAACAGCTCGATGAAGCGGGCATCGACCTCAAGCTTACCTGGGGGGCGGATGCCCACGTTTCCCCCGACCTCGGTGCCCGGCTCAAGGACGGTTCGGTACCCAGCCTGGGCGATACCCGCTATTTCCTGCTGGAGCCGCCCCACCACGTGGCGCCGCCCAACTTCGACACCTTTGTCTTCAATCTGCTGGCCGCGGGTCATGTGCCCGTGGTCACCCACCCGGAACGCCTGTCCTGGATCGAGGAGCACTACGATACCTTCATCCATCTGGCCGAACGCGGGGCATGGATGCAGATCACCTCGGGCAGTCTGTGCGGGCGATTTGGCGGTAATGCCAAGTACTGGGGGGAGCGCATGCTGGATGAGGGTTGGGTGCACATCCTGGCCACCGATGCCCACGGGGTCAGCAAACGTCCCCCCCTGCTGGAGGAGGGGATGAAAGCGGCCGAGCGCTGGGTGGGAAAAGAAGAGGCCCGGCACCTGGTCACGACACGCCCCCAGGGAATCCTGGACGATCTGCCGCCTTCAACCCTGCCCGCCGTACCCGCCCAAGGGGGTGGAGGCAAGGCAACCCGTAAGTCCTGGTTCGCCAGACTGTTCGCTTGACTGTTCACAGGCCCGTGTCTGAGCACGTGTCCGTCACCCTGACGGCGGGTCCGGGTTATGGCGGTGACCTGGGTAAACAGTATAGAATTCACACCCTTATATGGCACTTTGCTTATTTTTTCAGCAGTGCCGGGATTATCAGGAGGTGCCCATGTTGAGGCATGCCGTTATATTCGTCGTATCCGTATTCCACGTTCCGGCAAGCGTTCTGGCCGGGGGATTCGATTTTACCCAGGGCGACCTGGGCGTCACGGTCCAGGATGAGGGACGCTAT
>DYHB01000067.1:556-2931 GCA_020724415.1 Thiobacillus sp. | reverse complement strand
GGAATCTTGACCCCCAGCCGAACCCCGCTGCCCAACCGACTCAAAGTTCGGAAGGCGCTGCGTCTGGGTCTGTCGCGACGGCTGCACCGGCCCAGGTCACGGCGGAGGAGGTGCGGGAGTACCAGATCGGTGCCAATGATCTGCTGGAGATATCGGTCTTCCAGATACCGGAGTTGTCCCGCACCGTGCGGGTCAACTCCCGGGGCATGGTTTCCTTGCCATTGATTGGTGCCATCCAGGCCGGGGGAATGACCGGCCAGGAGCTGGAGGACATGCTGGCCCAGAAACTGGCGGACGGGTATCTCCAGGATCCCCAGGTCAGCGTGTTCATCAAGGAATACACCAGCCAGCGCATCACCATCGAAGGTGCCGTGGAGAAGGCCGGCGTCTATCCCATCACCGGACGGGTAACCCTGCTCCAGGCCATCGCCCAGGCGGCGGGCCCGAACGATGTGGCCGACTACAACGCCATCAAGCTGATCCGGCCCCAGATGGATGGCACCAACCAGATGAGCATCCACGACCTGGAGGCGATTCGGGATGGCAAGGCCGTGGACCCGGTCCTGATGGGCAATGACATGATCGTGGTGGACAAGGCCTCCGGCCGGGCTGCCATCAAGGACATCACCGATACCCTGCGCGGCTTCTTCTCCTTTGGCACCTTGCGCTAGGCCTTTTTCAAGACGTGAACGACAGGTAATTTCATGGCAGATCCCCAGGGTACCCCCCCCAATGGCCCCTCCGTGCCCGATGTCTACCGTCCGGGCAACCTCATGGAGCGGGGCAACACCGCACTGAGCACCCAGGTCCAATGGGGCCAGCCCACGGGGGAGGGTGACGAGGACACCATCAACCTGCGGGACTACTGGGATGTCATCCTGAAGCGCAAGGGCACGGTGATGACCTTCTTCGCCATCGTGGTGGTGGCGGTCATGACGGCCACCTTCCTGATGACACCCATTTATCGGGCCAGCCTGACCCTGCAGATCGACCGCCAGGAAGCGAAGGTGGTGGAATACCAGGGGGTGACCCCCATGGAGTCCCCCCAGGACAGCCGGGAGTTCTACCAGACCCAGTATGAAGTGCTGAAAAGCCGTTCCCTGGCCCAGCGGGTCATCGACCAGTTGAATCTGTCCCAGCATCCCGCCTTCAGCGTCACAGAACAGCCCTCGTTGCTTGCCATGCTGCTGGGAGGCGCCAGCGAGGAAGTGGTCGATGAGGGTGCCGAGACGGATCGCCAGTCCAAGCTGGTGACCCGCTTCCTGGAAAATCTGACCGTGGAGCCGGTACGCAATTCCCGGCTGGTCAAGCTTCATTTCGATCATCCGGATGCCGCCCTGGCCACCCGCATCATCAATTCCGTGGCCACGGCCTACATCAACCTGAACCTGGAACGGCGCATGGATTCGTCCTCCTACGCCAAGACCTTCCTCCAGGATAGGCTGCAGCAGGTCCAGGCCAAGCTGGAGGATTCCGAGAAGGCCCTGGTGGCTTTTGCCCGCCAGGAGCAGATCATCCGTCCGGACGAGAAGGATACCGGTCCCAGCATCGATGCCCAGGTCATGCAGGAATTCACCGGAGCCCTGGCAAAAGCCCAGCAGGAACGCATCGGCATTGAGAGCATCTACAACCAGATGCAGGCGGGCGGCACGGAAGGCCTGCCTCAGGTCATGGACAACCGGGTCATCCAGGAGTTGAAACAACTCAAGGCCAAGCTGGATGCGGAATACCAGGAAGGCCTGAAGATATACAAGCCGGCCTACCCCAAGATGGTCCAGTTGGAAGGGCGCATCGCCGAGACCCAGTCCAAGATCGAAGAGGAGGTCAGGAATGTCAAGGAGGCCATCAAGATCCGCTACGATGCCGCCAAGGCCACCGAGGCGGCCCTGAGTTCCAAGCTGCAGGAAAGCAAGCGGGATGTGCTGGGGGTCCAGGACCGCAGCATCCAGTACAACATCCTGAAACGGGAGGTGGACACCAACCGTCAGTTGTACGAAGGCTTGCTCCAGCGTCTGAAGGAAGTGGGCGTGGCCGGTGGCATTGGGGTCAACAACATCTCCATCGTGGACAAGGCCGAAGAACCCGTGAAGCCCTTCAAGCCCAAGTTCCTTTTGAACTTGCTGATCGGCATGTTCCTGGGCCTGTTCGGCGGCGTGGGCCTCGCCTTCCTGTTCGAGCATCTGGATGACACCCTGAAGAATCCGGATGACATCGAGAAGATTCTCGGTCTCCCTGTCCTGGGGGTCATTCCCTATACCCGGCGCGGTAAGGCTGAAGACACGGATGATCGATTGATCATGGAGAATTTCGATCTTCGTTCCGCCTTTGCCGAGGCCTACCGGTCCTTGCGGACGGCCCTCCAGTTCTCCACTCCC
>DYHB01000067.1:0-526 GCA_020724415.1 Thiobacillus sp. | reverse complement strand
GAGGGTACGCCCAAGGTCTTGATGATCACCAGTTCCTCCCCGGGTGAAGGCAAGAGCACGACGGCCATCAGCCTGGCCCAGCATTTCGCCATGGCCGGCAAAACCACACTGTTGATCGATGCCGACTTGCGCAAGGCCTCCAAGCATAAGAACCTACGCCTGGACAACAGCCAGGGGCTCACCAACTATCTGGCCGGGGAATCCAAGCCGGTGGACATCACCAAGTCCACCGATATTCAGAATCTGTTTGCCATCACGTCAGGGCCTCTGCCGCCCAACCCGGCAGAATTGCTCAGCAGTTCCAAGATGGTCGCCTTGCTCACCCTGGCGGTGGAACGGTTCGATCAGGTCATCATCGACGGCCCGCCCGTACTCGGGTTGGCCGATGCGCCGCTCCTGGGCAATCTGGCCGAGGCCACCGTGCTGGTCATCGAGGCAGGCAGTACCCGGCGGGATTTCGCCAAGGGGGCAATCAAGCGCTTGCGCGGTACCCGCACCCATTTGGTGGGCGGCGTTCTAAGCAAGG
>DYHB01000066.1 GCA_020724415.1 Thiobacillus sp. | reverse complement strand
GAAAATAAATGGCAATTTAGCGACTTGCCTGGTTCGAGCCCAAGCTGGCCGACGGTATGGCGTCTCACATGCTGGGTTGAGGGGGCAAACCGGCCCTGGCCGGATCAGGGCCGGTCTGAAGACTGCATGGACGGCTGCGCTGGCGGTTGTTGTCGTTTGAACTCCGACGAAAACGGCAGCCACAACATCTGGTCCAGATGGCTGAAGCGGGGCTCCCGGAACCGCTCCAGGCCCATGGTCATGACCCGATGCTCCTCCCGGGGGCGGTAGGTGGCAGTGCGGAAAAGATAGTCATACCAGGGCAGGACGGCCGAATAGTTGCTGTCGGTATAGCGCCGCTCGGCGCTGTGGTGCAGGCGATGGAAATCCGGTGTCACCAGGAACAGCCTCAGTACCCGGTCCAGCCTGGCAGGCAGGGAAACGTTGCCGTGGGTCAGGGTGGCCAGGGCAATGCGGGTGATGTTGTAAAGCAGGAGTGTCCAGGGGTCCGGGCCGAGCAGGATCAGGACCAGAATGATCACGGCGCTGTTGATCACCATCTCCAAAGGATGATGGCGATGGCTGGTGGTGGCATCCATCTCCACATCGCTGTGATGGACGGCATGGAAGCGCCAGAGCACCGGTACTTGATGGAAAGCCCGGTGCAGCCAGTAATTCACGAATTCCATGACCAGCATGAGGAGGGTGAAGGAGAGCACCGGGCCGGCTTCGATGCGTCCAAGCAACCCCATCTGGGGCCAACCCAAGGCCTGGGCAGTGTAGAAGGCCAGATAGGGGCCCAGGGCGAACAGCAGGACGTAATCCAGGGCCGTCAAGCCCAGGTTGTTGAGCCAGCGGGTCAGGGGTGCCTCCTGGACCCGGCGCCAGGGTGCCAGGGATTCCAGCACCATCACCAGGGCAATGGTACCGAAGACAGCCCCCAGGATTATCTGGGAGCTGTTTTGGAGGATGAGTTGTTGTTCTGGCAACGGGTAGAAATAGAACCGATCAGGTGCTGCTGGCGCATACTGTGTTCAGCCAGCACATGTCGGAAGGCTGGATCAGCAGATTGACGGCGCAGACAGGTGACCCGGAGGGTGGCGTGGGCGAGGCTTCACAGCCGGTGTTATACAGGATGCTGCGGATCCGCTGGGGGACATTGGTGGTATTTTGATAGGCTGATTCCCCTTCCTGGATGGTTGCCTGGGAGCCCACCGCAATATCCAGAGGGATGGCCATGACGGCTGCGTGGGCTTCGTCAATCATTTTCACGCCGGTGGAAGCGCCCGCTGCCAGGATGCCGGCCGCAGTCAGGCTCGCCAAGGTGCGGCCATGTTTTTCCCGCATGACCCGGTAGGCGATGACGCCGAACAACAGGGCCAGCACGATGAGGGTCCAGCCGGACAGGGTGGGTACGGCCTGCTGGACGTCGGGGCTGTATACGATGGTGCCTGCGCCCGGCGCTGTGCCAGCCCAGACCGTACTGCTGCCAACCATCAGGCCGATTGCTGCTCCGACCAGGACTTTGCTGATTCGATTCATGGGTGTTCTCCTCCGTTGATAACGCCTTATGTCCATATGCATGGTATTTTCAATCAATCGGCTTGGCGCATGCAACTAAACTATTGATTTTTAAATGAAGATGTCTATGTCCTTTGTGTTTGGCTCATTCCACATTCTTCACTCAACCCCTCATGCATCACTGGCATTCATAGTGTGACCACATACAAATCATAAAGAACACTTACTTGACCCAAGCGAGCCCTCTACATGTGGCTATATATTCAGCGTACCAGAATGGTCGGAGATGAAATCCGGTTATGGCCAAACCCTTCCGCGTAGATGGACCCGGCCAGATGGCTACGACATAGCGTCCGTCAACATGTGGCGCTATGTCGTACGACAAATGGCTTGGCCTTCGACGTGCACATTGTGATTGGATTGATTTCGTGCGGTGCCAACTAAATCTGCTTGAATTCGATCCCGAGCATCTTGTAGTTGACGGATTTGAGGCCGGACGGTGCGGTGAAGACTGCGCTTGGCATGAACTCTTCCACCTCGTCCGCCATAACGCCCTGGAAGCGTTTGGCAGGGTCCCCGATGTAGTTGAATTGGTAGAGTGCAAGTCCGGTGTTTGCATCGCGCCCGACTTCCTGGATGTTCTCTTTCAGGCGTCGGTCGGAAGCTTGAAATTGGCACGATGTGTCCAGCCAGCACCATGCTTGCGGCTGAATTGCCAAACTGACTGTGCAGACAGGAGAAGCCGGATTCTGAGCACTGGGGCCGCACCCTTGGGTATAGGTAATACTCCGGACACGTTGAAGGACGTTCGTGGTGTTCTCAAAGCGTGCCAAACCCAGAGGGATGCTGGCCGATGATCCCGGTGTGATATCCAAAGGAATGGTTGCACCTGCCGCATGGGCATCCTCAATCAACTTGATGCCGGTCGATGCCCCTGCCGCCACGATACCCGTAGCGGCCAGAATGGCCAGGGTACGGCCGTGTTTTTGCGACATCACGCGGTAGGCGATCACGCCGAGCAGCATGGCCAGGATGATGAGCATCCAGCCTGAGAGGGCCGGCACAGACTGGACATCGGGGCTATACACAATGATGCCGGCGGTTGCCCCAGCCCAGACCGTACTGCTGCCAACCATCAGGCCGATTCCCGCGCCGAGCCGGGTTTTGCTGATTCGATTCATGGGTATTCTCCTCCTGAGGTAAGGCCATGTGTCATGGCTGGCGCAGTATCTCTCAAGAGGCCGGCATTGGCCACTAAATCATTGTTTTTCAACAAAAACAAGATGCGGGTGTCGGGTTAATGCCCCAAGCATGAAAGGAAGGCTCACCACACCCCGCCGCCGGTGGCCATGGCAGGCGGCCGGCGGTGGGGTTGGGGGCGTATCAGCCGAAGGGATTGATGGGCGAGCCCACCCGGTCCCAGGCCAATTTCACCGTCTCCGCGCTGGCAGGTTGCGGGGCGGGCGGGTTCTGCGCCGTTTCTCCGGCTTGACTGGCGCCGCTGGCGAGGGCGGCCAGGACCAGCCAGAGGACTGCGAATTGCTTCGTGAAGTTTTTCACTCGAATTCCCCTGTCGCTGATCATCAATTCACCGAAGCCGGCTGGGCAAACGCCACCCGGGCCGACTGGTAGGTGTCTTCATTCAGGATGCGCTGGCGCACCCGCTCTTCGCCCAGGGCCTCGGTCAGGCGCTGTACCAGCCTGAAAGTGTCCATGGCGGCCAGGGGGGCCTTGCAGGCCACCTCCAGGGCATTCCACAGGTAGGCGGGCTGTTCGTCCCGGGCGTACAGTCCTTCCAGGGCTGTCATGATGTCCCGGCCCTTGTCGGTCCGGGCCCGGCCCTCGGGCAGGTTGAGCAGATCCTCGAACTGGGCGCCCAGCACTTCATTCTCGATGGCGGCGGCCAGGGGGCCCTTGGCCTGGGTCAGGGCTTCCAGGGCGGCGTGCTCGTATTCCCGGGCCTTGGCCGAAGCGGGATCGGCGATGCTGTAGGCCAGGCCGGCCCAGTGCAGCAACCGGGCCCGTTCCGGGTCCTGATGGTCCATCATCTGGACCAGGTATTCGGCCAGGCCCTGGGCGCTGCTGTCCTTGTTGGCGCTCATCAGGTCGTACATGGCCCGGATGTGGGGCGGGCAGGGTTCCAGGAGGGTGACGTGGGCCTTGATCCACAGGTCGCGCTCGATATCCCTCAGTCGGTCCTGGTTGTGACCGGCGATATTTTTCACGCTGCGCGGGTTTTCCCAGTTTTGCACCGTGGTGACCGAGACACTCGCCAGGACGGCCAGGGCTTCCTGGGACAGGCCGTAGCGGCGGCGCAATGCGCTCACCCAGTCAGCCTCGAATTCCCGCTGGCTGCTGTAGCGTCGGGCCGGGTTCAACTGGCGGCGGTGATCGCCCCACTTCTGTTCGAGAAAAGGCATCTGGCTTCCTTTCGTGTTCATGATGCGGCATGTGCTTCCACCTTAGCCTGCCCCGGAAACCGGGTACACCAACCGGGTTGGTATTCGGAAAACGGCCTGGTTCAACGTGCCTGGGGTCTTTTTAGCGCCAGGGCGGCGCGCCGTCCAGTCCTCCGGGGCTGTGCGGCCCGTTTCAAGGCATGGAGTGTGGTGCATCCCGCGACCACGGGCTGCCCGCCCGGCCAAGCATGCCGGCGGGGGATATGCAATGAAACCCGGCGGCGGCCGCCCCAGGACAATTGCCCTGAAGCACCCGCAAGGCCCACGGCATGGGGCGTTGCGGCGATGAGTGACCCGGTTCACTTCTTTTCGACCCGTGAGAGGCTAAGGTACGTCGACCTGCTGATGGCAGTGTTTCAGCAGTGATCGATCCCTCAGCCTGGCTTCAGGAACACTTGTGCGCCAGGCACTACAGACAACGACTCCGGGTAAAGGACACTTCCATGAAAACCAGAACCTTCGCATTGACCACCCTCAGCGCGGCCCTGCTGTATTCCGGCCTGGCCGCCGCCCAGGTGGGCACTTACTACGATCCTACCAACCCCAAGGCCACGGATGGCAAGACCACGGGCTATGAGCTGTACAGCACCATCGGCTGTCCCGGCCAGGGCATCCTGAGCACCGGTTGCACCGTGGCCCCTGTGGCCAAGCCTGCGCCGGCCCCCGCACCCAAGCCTGCTCCCAAGCTGGCCATGCCCGATGCCAAGCCGGGCGAGTGCTATGCCAAGGTCATCTCCCAGCCGGTGTATCGCACCGAGAACGTGCAGCAACTGGTCAAGGAAGCCAGCTTCGAGGTCAAGGTGATCCCGGCCAAGTTCGAGACGGTCAAGGAGCGGGTCCTGGTCAAGGAAGCCAGCGAGCGGATCGAGATCGTGCCGCCGGTGTACAAAGCCCAGAAGGTACGCGTCACCACCGAAGAGCGGGTCGAGGTCATCCCCGCTGTTTACGACACGGTCAAGGAGCGGGTCATGGTCAAGCCGGCCGAGACCCGCATGGAACCCGTGGCTGCCGTATATGAAGACGTGGAAGAGCGCATTCTGGTGGCCCCGGCCTCCCGCCGCTCCATTGAAGTGCCGGCCGTGTACGAAACGGTGACCGAGCGCAAGCTGGTGCGCGAGGCCTACACCACCTGGAAGCCGGGCACCCAGACCGATATCCAGAAGATCGACGAGAAGAGCGGCGAGATCATGTGTCTGGTGGAAGTGCCGGCCGAGTACAGCACCATCACCCGTCAGGTCCTGAAGACCCCCGCCTCCGTGCGCTATGAGGATATCCCCGCCGTCTACAAGACCGTCAAGAAGACTGTGCTGAAGAGCCCCGCCACCACCCGGGCCGTCACCATTCCGGCCGAATACGCCGAGCGTGACGTGCAGAAGATGGTCACCCCCGCCAAGACCGTCACCAAGACGGTACCGGTGGATTACGAGCGCGAAGTCATGGTCATGGTCACCCCGGCTCAGGAGAAGCGCATCCCCGTGCCCGCCGTGTACGGCGAGCGCGAAGTCACCAAGCTGGTCTCCCCGGCCCGGGAAGAGCGGGTGCCGGTGCCGGCCCAATACGCCACGGTACAGAAGCAGGTCCTGGTTGCCCCTGCCCAGGAAGGCTGGAGCCAGATCCTGTGTGACGTGAACGCCACGCCTGCCAAGATCAGCCAGGTCCAGCGTGCCCTGACGTCCGCCGGCTACAACGCCGGCACCAGCGGCAAGCTGGACGACGCCACCATGAAGGCCGTCGAGGCCTACCAGAAGGCCAAGGGCCTGCCCGTGGACGGCTACCTGAACGTGGCCACGGTGAAAGCCCTGGGCATCTCCGAGCGCTGATCCCGGCGTCAACTCATCAAGGCTCCATTGGCCCCCGCCGGCAGGTTTGGCGGGGGTTTTTTTATGCTTGGCCAGGTTTGTCTGGAGTGCACGATTGCTCATTCAGCATTGTCTGCCGTCAGAGCCGTATGCCATCACTACATAATGGTTATTGGCGGCATAATCCCCCGGTTTTTCATCACACCAAGGAACCATGATGGCCGGTGCCAGTCTGCTGACCCTTCTGGATGACATTGCCACCGTATTGGACGACGTGGCCCTGATGACCAAAGTGGCGGCCAAGAAGACGGCCGGGGTGCTGGGGGACGATTTGGCACTGAATGCCCAGCAGGTGGCCGGGGTACGGGCGGAGCGGGAACTGCCGGTGGTCTGGGCCGTGGCCAAGGGCTCCTTCAGGAACAAGCTGATCCTGGTGCCCGTCGCGCTGGCCCTGTCCGCTTTCCTGCCCTGGCTCATCACGCCCTTGCTCATGCTGGGCGGGGCCTATCTGTGCTATGAGGGGTTCGAGAAGCTGGCCCATGGAGTCATGCATGCCAAGGCCGAGAAAGCCGAACAGGAGGACGCCCTGCGCCAGGTCCTGGAAAACCCCGCCGCCGACATGGTGGCTTTTGAGCGTGGCAAGATCAAGGGTGCCATCCGGACAGATTTCATCCTGTCGGCCGAGATCATCGTCATTGCCCTGGGGACCGTGCAGGATGCCGGCTTCATGGTTCAGGTGGCGGTGGTCTCCGGCATCGCCCTGGTGATGACGGTGGGCGTGTACGGGCTGGTGGCGGGCATCGTGAAGCTGGACGATGCCGGCCTGTACCTGATGGGGCGCGGCACAAGGGGGGCATGGGGACGCATCCAGACAGTGCTCGGACGGGGTCTGCTGGCCACGGCACCCTATCTCATGAAAGTGCTTTCGGTGGTGGGTACGGCGGCCATGTTCCTGGTGGGGGGCGGCATCCTGCTGCATGGCCTGCCGGGGGCCCATGGCCTGGTCGAGGCCCTGGGGGCGGGCATGGCCTCCTGGCCCGGGGCGGCCGTCTGGTCTTCCCTGGCGTCCCTGGGGCTGAGTGCCCTGGCGGGGGTGCTGGCGGGTGCCCTGGTCCTGGCCGGGGTCAAGGGGGTGTCCTGGGGGTGGGGTCGGGTCCGGGCGGAGGGTTGACCGGGGCAGACCCGGTTGTCACGAAGGTCCCGGCGCCGGTGTGTTGCCCAGGGCGACCGGGATGCGCCTGGGGCCGAAGGCCTTGTCGAAGGCCTGGAACCGTCCGGCGATCTCATGGCCACAGTGGGGGCAATGGCCATCCGGGCTCAGGTGATAGGTCCGGATGTCATACCAGTCCCGGACGATGAGGGGGGCCTGGCAACCGGGGCAATAGGTGGTGTCGCCCTCGGCGTCATGGATGTTGCCCAGGTAGACGTGATGGAGGCCGGCGGCCAGGGCGATGGCCCGGGCTCGGCGCAGGGTCGTGGCGGGGGGGGCCGGCAGATCGCGCATCTTGTAGTCCGGATGGAAGGCGCTGAAATGGAGCGGAACATCCGGGCCGAGGTGCTGGAGTACCCAGTCCGACAGACGCTTCAGCTCGTCGTCGGAGTCGTTCAGGGTGGGGATGATGAGGGTGGTGAGTTCCACCCAGACCGATGTTTCCCGCACCAGATAGACCAGGGTGTCCAGGACCGGTTGCAGGCGTGCCCCGCAATACTTGACGTAGAAATCGTCCGTGAAGCCCTTCAGGTCCACATTGGCGGCGTCCATCTGGGCAAAGAATTCCCGGCGCGGTTCCGGGTGGATGTAGCCGGCGGTGACCGCCACGTTCATCAGGCCCGCCGCCCGGCAGGCCCGGGCGGTATCCAGGGCGTACTCGGCAAAGATCACCGGGTCGTTGTAGGTATAGGCCACGCTCTTGCAGCCCATGTGCCGGGCGGCCCGGGCGATCTCCTCCGGCCCGGCCTGGTCCATGAGGCGGTCCATGTCCCTGGATTTGGAGATGTCCCAGTTCTGGCAGAACTTGCAGGCCAGGTTGCAGCCGGCGGTGCCGAAGGAAAACACCGGTGTGCCGGGGTAGAAGTGGTTCAGGGGTTTCTTTTCGATGGGGTCCACGCAGAAGCCGGAGCTGCGTCCGTAGGTGGTGAGGATCATCCGGCCTGTTTCCATTTTGCGCACGAAGCAGGCGCCCCGCTGGCCTTCATGCAGCCGGCAGTCCCGGGGGCAGAGGTCGCATTGGATGCGCCCGTCTTCCAGGGGATGCCACCAGCGGGCCGGGTGACTGGATTCGGGGATCATGCCGGTTCCTTGTACTTCTCCACCGTGTAGCGGGACACCTTCAGGTCCGGGGCCCAGAAATCCGCCGCCAGGCCCGCCTTGCGCTTCAGATGGGCCAGGAAGTCGGCCGGCCGGGGCAGTTGCTCCCAGACCTGGGGCAGGAAGGTGCCTCGGTGGTGCCCATGTTCCAAGATCAGGCCGTCCACCCCGGGCCGCAGTTGTCGCAGTAGGTCGGCCTGGTCGGTGAAGGTCATGGGTTCGGCCGGGCTGAGGATGGACACCTCCACCCGGGTATGGGGCAGTTCATCGGCCTCCAGGGGCGGGAAGCGGGGATCCCTGAAGGCGGCCGCCCGGGCGTTTTCCAGCAGATCGTCGCTCAGGGGGCGATGGGCCTCCAGGCTGCCGATACAGCCCCGCAACTGACCCTTCTGGGTCAGGGTGACGAAGGTGGCACCGGGCTTGCGCATCCAGTCCGGGCAGGGCAGGGTGGCGCCAGCACCGCCCAGGCGGGTGGCGATGGCGGCCCGGGCCAGACGGGTGAGCAGGGCACCTTTGTCCCGGGTTGCGGTGTCGGAGGTCGCTTCAATGTCCTGGCGGACCGGTTCGGTAAAGGCCAGGGCGGCATAGCCTACCACCCGGGCCCGGTCCCCGGCCGTGTCGCCGGAGTTGCGCAGGTCCAGGAGGTGGGGCTCCAGGCCGCGCCGGCGCGCCAGGGAAAGCAGGCCGTTGACGGGATGGGCGCCACAGGCCTGGTCCCCCACCAGGGAGGTGTCCAGGCGCATCATGGCGGCCACCGTGTCGGCATCCCTGGCCCGGGCTTCGGCATAGGGCAGGTAATGGGACAGGTCGGAGCTGATGACGATCAGGGTCTCCGGCCCGCCCCAGAGGCGATCCAGCACTTCCTCCACCTGCCGGGGAGTGGCGCCGCCCACCACCAGGGGGACCAGGCTGAACGTGCCCAGCACGGCTTGCAGGAAGGGCAGGTGTACCTCCAGGGAGTGTTCCATGGCGTGGGCGGCCGGGTTCACCTCCACCTGGGGCAGGGGGGCAATCTCCGCCATGGCGTCCTGGTCCAGGGGAATGTCCCCCAGGGGGGTGCGAAAAGCGTCCGCCCCGGGCAGGGCCAGGCCGGGCACCCAGACCCGGTGGGCGGGCCCGAGCAGGACCACGCGCCGGACGCTATCCTTGAGCGGGCGCAACAGGGCATAAGCCGTGGCGGCGACCGGTCCGGAGTACATGTAACCGGCATGGGGCGCGATCAATGCCTTGGGGCGAAGGGGGGGCGGCTTGGCGGTGGCCAGATAGACTTCCAGCTCCTGGGCCAGGGCCGGGGCGCTGGCGGGATAGAAGGTACCGGCAACGGCGGGGGGGCGTATCGTGCCCGGCATCGAGACCATGTTCGGCTCCCTGGATGACCTGATTTAAACTTAGGGCCTAATACCCTTGCCGGCAACCCTGCACGATATGACCATGCCCAATTATTTCGCCCTGCTGCCTGCTGCCGGTGTCGGTGCCCGCATGGGCGGCCAGCGCCCCAAACAATACCTGGACATCGCCGGCCAGCCCATGATCCGGCACGCCATCCAGGCTTTCGAGCGACACCCCGCCATCGCTCGGGTGTATGTGGTCATTGCCCCCGACGACGGTTATTGGGACAGCTACGATTGGCGTGATCTGGCCAAGCTCAGGCTTCTGCGTCAGGGGGGCGAGAGCCGGGCCGCCTCGGTGCTGAATGGTCTGCGCGCCATGGCGGGAGAAGTCTCCACCCAGGACTGGGTCCTGGTCCATGACGCGGCCCGGCCCTGCCTGTCCCAGGCGTTGCTGGACCGCCTGCTGGCCGAGCTGACGCCCGATCCCGTAGGCGGCATCCTGGCCCAGCCGGTGGCGGATACCCTGAAGCGGGGTGATGGGAACGGGCGTATCCGGGAGACCGTGTCCCGGGCGGCCATGTGGGGGGCCCAGACGCCCCAGATGTTCCCCCACGGCCTATTGCTCAAGGCCCTGGAGCAGGCCGGCACCGACGTCACCGACGAGGCATCGGCCCTGGAGGCCCTGGGCCTGCAACCCAGGTTGGTGGAGAGTGATGCGTCCAATCTCAAGGTGACCTACCCGGGCGATCTGGAGGTGGCTGCCTGGCGCCTGGCCCAGGCTGGCCGGGGGGACACCCGTTGAGCGGCTGCGCCTGCGAAAGCGGTTGCAGCCTGGATGCCCGGCGCAGTCGCCAGCGGGCCACCCTGCGGGCCGTGCTGACCATCAATGGGCTGATGTTCTTCGTCATTGCCGGGGCTGCCCTCTATGGCGGCTCCACGGCCCTCCTGGCCGACAGCCTGGACAATCTGGGCGATGCCTTCACCTATGCCCTCAGCCTGTATGCCGTCAGTCGCGGTGCCCGGGTCAAGGCCCGGGTCGCCCTGGTCAAGGGCGTGCTGATCCTGCTGGCCGCGCTGGTGGTGGCCGGGCAGGTGGTCCACCGCCTGATGGTACCCGGAGTCCCGATGTTCGAGATCATGGGTGTGTTCAGCCTGCTGGGGCTGGCGGCCAACGGACTCTGCCTGTACCTGCTCTGGCGGCACCGCCACGAGGACGTGAACATGAGCTCGGTCTGGGAGTGTTCCCGCAACGACATCTTCTCCAACCTGGCCGTGTTTGCGGCCGCCGGCGGGGTCTGGCTGACCGGGTCCGGCTGGCCGGACCTAGTGGTGGCCCTGGCCTTGGTCTGGCTGCTGACCAGATCGGCCCTGAGGGTGATCGGAGCGGCCCGGGCCGAATTGCGCGTCCGTCCGGGAGCGGAAGGGTGATTCGCCTGGCGCAAACCCTGGCCGCCTGGGGCCGGCCGGATTTTCGACAGGTGTTCAAGGCCGAGGCCGAGGCCCTGGATGCCTCCGAGCTGCCCTTCCAGGCGGGCCTGACCCAATCCAGCCATGCCCTCACCGACCGTTGGGAGGTGCTCTTGCTCCAGGCGACGGATACACCGGATGGCTTGCGGATTCGTGCCGGGCTGTTCTATGCCGGCATCATCGCCGGATGCAGTTGCGCCGATGATCCTTCCCCCGTGGACCCCATCCCCGAGTACTGCGAAGTGGAGTTCGTCATCCGGCGCAGCGACGGCGTCGCCCGGGTCATGCTGGCGCAAGACTGAGCCAGGCCCGCCCGGCAGGCCTGGGCGGGTCAGCCGGTGCGGCCGGGTTGCGCACCCCATTCGCACCCCATTCGCACCCCATTCGGCCACTCTGGTGCTGCGCTACGGCCGCGCTCCAGGCGCTATTCCGCCTCCTTTTCCGTTTACACGTACTGCCCGCGTGTCAGGGGGGTGGATACGCCCGTTCATCACCCGGCCGAGCGAGGTGACAATTTTCAAATATATCTGATATAACGCATATCCATGGATACCCAGACGTTCTTCGATGCCCTCTCCGACCCCCTGCGCCGACGCATTCTGATCATGCTGCTGGAACAGGACGAGCGTTGCGTATGCGAGCTCCATGGCGCCCTCGGGGAATCCCAGCCGAAAGTCTCAAGGCACCTTGCCGTGCTGCGTGATGGCGGCATTGTGGCGAGCCGGCGGGAGGGGGTGTGGATGCATTACCGAATTCATCCGGAACTGCCCGCCTGGGCCTTCCGGGTCCTTTGGCACATGAAGGAAGGGGAGGGGGAATGGGTGTCCAGTCCCTGTATCAAATGTGCTTGAACGTATATATGTAAACCCTGCGTCGAGCGGGCCTGATTTGTCCAAGGAGCTTCTGCCATGAGTGATATCCAACCGAGTGATACCCAACCGAGTGAAACCCCACCCAGCAAGACCGTCCTTGTCCTCTGTACCGGCAACTCCTGCCGTTCCCAGATGGCCGAGGTCCTGCTCAACCACGATCTGGCCGGCCGGGTGCATGCCCTGTCGGCGGGCACCCGGCCCCAGCCCCGGGTGGCCGAGGGCGCCATTGCGGCCCTCCAGGCGGCCGGTCTGGCCACCGAGGGCCTGCACCCCAAGGACATCGATGCCGTGATGGACCGAGAGATCGATCTGGTCGTGACGGTATGCGACAACGCCAAGGAGGCCTGCCCGGTGTTTCCGCGCCCGGTCAAGGCCATCCACCTGCCTTTCCATGATCCCCATGGCGAGCCCCTGGAGAGCTTCATCGCGGTGCGCGACGACATCCGGGCACGTCTGGTGCCGGCGGTACGCGAGGCCCTGGGCAGTTGAACCCGACTTGAACCGCACTTGACCCCTCGAGGAGATCGCCCATGTCCGAGAAAATCCTGAACGTCCTGTTCCTGTGCACCGGCAATTCAGCCCGTTCCATCCTGGCCGAAGCCGTGCTCAACCACCCGACCCTGAACCGAGGCCGCTTCCGGGCTTTCAGTGCAGGCAGCCATCCCACCGGCAAGGTCAACCCCCTGGCCCTGGAGTTGCTGAACAACAGCCACATGTCCACCGAGGGCCTGCGCAGCAAATCCTGGGACGAATTCGCCCAGCCCGGTGCGCCCCGGTTGGATTTCGTATTCACCGTATGCGACAACGCAGCCGGGGAGGTGTGTCCCGTCTGGCCTGGCCAACCCATGACCGCCCACTGGGGAGTACCGGATCCGGCGGCGGTTACGGGCAGCGACGAGGAAAAGCGCAGGGCCTTTTTCGTGGCCATGACCCAGTTGCAGAACCGGATATCCCTGTTCTGCAACCTGCCTCTGGACAAATTGGAGGGTATCAAGCTGGAACATGCCCTGCGTGACATCGGCAAAACACCGCTATGAACCTATCCCGCAAGCTCGTTGCCGAAGCCCTGGGCACCGCCTTCCTGCTGGCGGTGGTGGTGGGGTCCGGAATCATGGCCGAGCGACTGGCTGGCGGCAACGTGGCCCTCGCCCTGCTGGCCAATACCTTGGCGACCGGGGCAGGGTTGACGGCATTGATCCTGACCTTCGGCCCCATCTCCGGGGCCCATTTCAACCCGGCGGTGACCATTGCCGATGCCTGGGCCGGGGGATTGCCCTGGCGCGAGGTACCGGCCTACGTGCTCGCCCAGGTGGCGGGTGCCTTTGCCGGGGTTGCCGCCGCCCACGGCATGTTCGACCTGCCCGTGTTTTTCGCGTCCCAGAACGTGCGGACCGGGCCGTCCCAATGGTGGAGCGAATTCGTCGCCACCTTTGGGTTGCTGGCGGTCATCTGGGGCACGGTGAAAAGCCGGCCTTCGGTCACGCCCTTCGTGGTGGGGGCCTACATCACGGCGGCCTACTGGTTCACGGCGTCCACCTCCTTCGCCAATCCGGCCGTCACCCTGGCCCGGGCGGCCACGGATACCTTCGCCGGTATCCGGCCGGTGGATGCCCCCCTGTTCATCATCGCCCAGTTGCTCGGTGCCCTGGCGGCCACGGCCGTGTTCCGCTGGCTGATTCCCAGCCTGCCCCAGGCCAGCGAGAACGTGATGCTGCCCCATGCCAAGGAAGAATGAGTTCGGCCCAGGTCCTGTGTTCAAATGAGGCTTGCGTCCCCGCTTCCCGCCATGATACGAAAGTGGTTCCGGCCAGAGCGGCCTTGTCCACCACACACTGGATTGACCCCATGAAATCCTTGGCGGCCTCAATTGCCTTCTCAGTTGCCGTTTTCGTTGCCTTCCTTGTTGCCCTGCCGGCCCTGGCCTACGAGCCCAAGGCGGAACGCGTCGTGGACAACGTCTACGCCATCATCGGCCCTCTGGGGCAGCGCAGCCCGGACAACGATGGCCTGAACGCCAATTACGGCTTCATCGTCAACGGGTCCGGGGTGATCCTGATCGACGCCGGCGCCAGCGCCCTGGGTGCCGAGAAGATCGCCCGGGCGATCGGGGCGGTCACCGACAAGCCGGTGCGCTGGGTGGTCAATACCGGCAGTCAGGACCATCGCTGGCTGGGCAATGCCTATTTCGCCGCCCGGGGCGCCGACATCATCGCCTTGGCCCGCACCGCCGCCACCCAGAGCCAATATGCCGAACAGCAGATGGTCAGCCTGAAGGGCTTTCTGGGCGATCGTCTGGACGGGACGACGCCTTTGACCACGGCCAAACCTGTCCAGCGGGACACTGCGGCGTTGGAACTGGGCGGCGAAACCCTGGTGCTGGCTTACACCGATGCCCATTACCCGGGCGATGCCTGGGTCTGGCTGCCCAGGCAGAAGGTGCTGTTCACCGGCGATCTGGTCTATGTGGACCGGCTCATGGGCGTGCTGCCCTGGTCCAGCGTGAGCAAGGGTCGTCAGGCCTTCCAGCGCCTGGTCGATCTGGCTCCGGAGCGCATTGTCCCGGGCCATGGCCGGGTTTGTGATCTGGCCAAGGCCCGGGCCGAAAGTGGCGACTACTACGACTTCCTGGCCGATAAGATCGGGGCTGCGGCCCTGGACATGGCGCCCATGGATGAGACCCTGAACCAGTATGCCGACCTGGCCCAGTTCCGGCACTTGCGGAACTACGACAGCCTGCACCGGGCCAACATGAACCGGGCCTTCACGGAATTCGAGGCCCAGTAATGGCCAGGATCGGAGTCCAGCGCCATGTTTGACGCCCTGGCCAGCCTTTTGGTCTACGACCTGGCCGGTCTGAAGCCGGAGACGCCGCTTGGGGCAGCCCTGCATTTTTTCGTCATGGACGTGGCCAAGATCCTGGTGTTGCTCACCACCGTGATCTAC
>DYHB01000065.1:10563-14944 GCA_020724415.1 Thiobacillus sp. | reverse complement strand
GCAGCACGGGGTCACCGTCCGTGCCCCCCTTCCGTATGACGCTGAAACCCGGGATGTTCTTCAGGAAGGCCGCGCCATCATTGGCCGGAACCGGCTGCTGGGGCTTCTTGGGGTCCAGGACCAGGGTCAGGGCCTCTTCCATGCGTGGGGCGGTCACCACCACCTGGTCCAGGGTAACGGTGTCGGCCATGGCGGCCATTGAAAACAGGCCCGTCAGCGCCACGATGAGATGTCTTTTTTGCATCCGTCGCTCCAGAAAGGTTTCAGAGGCATCGCCCCCCGTGATCCGATGCTTCCCTCAAGAAAATGCCCCCGAAGGGGCATGTAAAGATCGAATCCCTGATGCAGATCCGTATCGGAAGCAGGCCGGAGTTTAAAATCGGACTCCCGACTCCGGAATGTGGCAAATTGTCGCAGCCCCGCCACACATGTACTGCCGCGCCGTCACCCTCTCCCGGCTCGGGTAGAATGGCCCCACACACTGGAAAACGGTTCAGGGAACATGGATACCAATCGGGTCAAGGAATTCTTGCTGGAGCTTCAGGAACTCATCGTGGAGCGCCTGGAACAGGTGGATGGCCAGGCCTTCCGCCGGGACGAATGGCAGCGTCCCCAAGGGGGTGGCGGCATCACCCGCCTGATCGAGGAAGGCCACCTGCTGGAGCGGGGCGGGGTCAACTTCTCCCACGTCATGGGGGACAAGTTGCCGCCCTCTGCCACGGCCCACCGGCCCGAACTGGCGGGCCGCCACTGGGAGGCCATGGGGGTGTCCCTGGTCATGCATCCGCGCAATCCCTACGCTCCCACCACCCACATGAACGTGCGTTTCTTCGTGGCGGAGAAGGCGGGCGAAGACCCCGTCTGGTGGTTCGGCGGCGGCATGGACATGACGCCCTATTATGGCTACGAGGATGACGCCCGGCACTTCCACGACATGTGCCACCGCTCCCTGCGCAACTTTGGCGACGACTACTACCCCCGCTTCAAGAAGTGGTGCGACGAATACTTCTTCCTCAAGCATCGCAATGAACCCCGGGGCATCGGCGGCATCTTCTATGATGACCTGAACGAACGGGATTTCGAGCATTGCTTCAACCTGACCGAAAGCGTGGGCGACCATTTCCTGCCCGCCTACGTACCCATCCTGGAGCGCCGCTCGGATCTGCCCTACGGAGAGCGGGAGCGGGATTTCCAGGCCTATCGGCGGGGCCGCTACGCCGAGTTCAACCTGGTCTGGGACCGGGGTACCCTGTTCGGCCTGCAATCGGGCGGGCGTACCGAATCCATCCTGATGTCCATGCCCCCCATCGTGAAATGGCGTTACGACTGGAAACCCGATCCGGATACGGCGGAAGGCCGCCTCTATTCAGACTTTCTGCGCCCCCGAGACTGGCTGAATGAAGCCTGAAGCCGGCCCGGCGCCAGTCCGGCGTCGCGTCTGGCCATGGGTCGCGGGTGGCCTGATCCTCCTGGTGGCCGCCTTGGTGGCCGCCTATGAGCTCATTGCGTCACCCATCCAGGCCATGCTCCTGGCCAATTACGCCACGCGCCTGACCTACCAAACCCAGCCTGGCCCGAGTGACAGCATCGCTTTTCCCGAGCATGGGCCCTATGACATCCGTCTTGGCTACACCCTGCTGCCCGCGCTGATGGCTCGGCTGGACGAACGCGGATTCGACATCAGCCGACAAGCCCGAATCTCTCATGAAATGGGCGAGCTGGCCCGTTTCGGCCTGTACCTGCCTTATGCCGAAAAGAACGCTGCCGGGCTCGAATTGCAGGACTGCAGCGACCAAACCATCTATCGCCACCGGTCACCCAGGCGGGTTTACCAGGATTTCGATGCCATCCCCCCGGTCATTGCCAATACCCTGCTGTTCATCGAGAACCGGGAACTGCTGGACCCCAACCACCCCCAGCGCAATCCGGCCGTGGAGTGGGACCGTCTGGCCCAGGCCGTGCTGGAGAAGGCGATCCAGATATTCAACCCGGGCCGCAACGTGCCCGGCGGGTCCACCCTGGCCACCCAGATCGAGAAGTATCGCCATTCCCCGGAAGGCCTCACCATGACCGCCGGGGACAAGCTGACCCAGATGGTGTCGGCCTCGATCCGCGCCTACCTGGACGGGACCGATACCCGGGACACCCGGCGCCGGATCGTGCTGGACTACCTCAACACGGTGCCCTTGGCGGCCGCTCCAGGCTTCGGGGAAGTGCACGGTGTCGGCGATGCCCTGGAAGCCTGGTTCGGCTTGCCCTTCGACGCCGTCAACCAGCACCTGGCCGGCCCAAGCCAGGATCGCGAGGCGGCACGGCTCTATCGCCATGTGCTGGCCTTGCTGGTCGCCCAGCGCAAGCCTTCCTGGTATCTGCTGTCAGGCCGCGAGAACCTAGAGCAACTGGTGGATGTCCATCTGGACCTTCTGGCGAATGCAGGGATCATCACCGATGCGTTCAAGACACTGGCCAGGTCGGCGCGGATCCAGTTTGACACCTCCGGCCAGGCACGCCGGGAGCCGGCCGATTTCATGAGCCGCAAGGCCACCAATGCCTTGCGCACGGAAATTTCCCAACTGCTCGACATCCCCCGCCTGTATGACCTGGACCGGCTCGACCTGTCCGTGCGCACGACCCTGCACAGCCCGACCCAACAAGCGGTGACCGACGTGCTCAGGCATCTGAACGATCCGGAGTTCCTGGCCCGAAATGGCCTCTACGGGCAGCATCTGCTGTCCTCAGGCAACGATCTCGGCAAGATCCTCTACAGCTTCACCCTGTACGAACTGTCGGAGTCGGGCGCCCTGCTCCGGGTCCAGGCCGACAACCTGGACCAGCCCTTCGACATCAACAAGGGGGCCAAGCTGGACATGGGTTCTTCGGCCAAGCTGCGCACCCTCATCACCTACCTGGAACTGGTGAGCGAGCTTTACCAGCAATACTCGGCCATGACCCCGGCCCAGCTGGGCCGGGTCGACGTGTCCGAGAAGGATGCCCTGTCCCGCTGGGCCATCCAGTACCTGCGCCAACCCGCCCGCCAGGGGCTGGAGGCCATGCTGGAGGCTGCCATGAACCGAACCTATTCAGCCAGCCCCGCAGAGAGCTTCTGGACCGGGGGCGGGCTGCACAGTTTCGTCAATTTCAACAAGGAAGATGATGGCAAGGTCATGAACCTGTGGGAGGCCACGAGAAATTCGGTCAACCTGCCCTTCATCCGCTTGATGCGCGACGTGGTCCGGCACCTCATCTTCCGGAACGCCAGCCCGGCCACCCACATCCTGGCGGACCCTGCCAGCCCGGAACGCAAGCATTACCTGCAGCGTTTCGCCGACAAGGAAGGCAAGGAATTCCTGGGCCGTTTCTACCGGAAATACAAGGGACGGTCTCCCGACGAGACCACGGATCTGCTGCTCAATCACCTCAGCGCCAACCCGCGCCGCCTGGCCGCCGTCTTCCGCTACCTGGAGCCGGCCCAGCCCCTGGCCGGTTTCACGCAATGGATGCAGTCGCGCCTGACGGCTCCGGAGCGGTTCAAGGCCAAGGATTTCGAGAAGCTGTACACCGACTATGGCCCGGACAAGTTCAATCTGTCCGACCGGGCCTACATCGCCCAGGTCCACCCCCTGGAACTCTGGCTGGTGGCCCACCTCCGAAAAAGACCCGGCAGTGACTGGAACAGCGTGGCCAAGGCCTCGTTCCGGGAACGGCTGGATGTCTACGAGTGGCTGTACACGGCAGCCAGCAAGGATGCCCAGGACAGTCGGATCCAATCCCTGCTGGAGATCGAAGCCTTCCAGGACATCCACAAGCGCTGGCGCCGGATGGGCTATCCCTTTGGCAGCCTGGTACCCTCCTACGCCACCTCCATCGGCTCCTCGGCAGACCGGCCGGCCGCCCTGGCCGAACTCATGGGCATCGTGCTGAACGATGGCGTCAAACTGCCCACCGCCACCCTCCGCAAGCTGGACTTTGCCGCCGGCACACCCTACCACACGGTCTTTGAACGCAGCCCCGTGGCAGGCGAGCGCATCCTCCCGGCGCCACTGGCACGGGTGGTGCGCAAGGCCCTGGCCAACGTGGTCCAGGAAGGCACGGCCCGGCGTCTGAACGGGGTGTTCAAGACAGCCCAGGGGCCCTTGATCATCGGCGGAAAGACCGGCACGGGGGATCACCGGAAGGATACCTACTCCAGTGCCGGGGTGCTTCTGGACTCCAAGGTGATGAACCGGGTCGCCACCTTTGCCTTTTTCCTGGGCGACAGGCACTACGGAGCCATCACCGCCTTCGTACCCGGAGAAGCGGCCGCCAACTATCGATTCACCAGCGGCCTGCCCGTCCAACTGTTGAAGATCCTGGCGCCCAGCCTGGAGCCGCTGTTGCGCCA
>DYHB01000065.1:0-10553 GCA_020724415.1 Thiobacillus sp. | reverse complement strand
GGCGCGGGAGCGCAGTTGGCCGGAACTTGTGACCGCCTTCGAGGAAGAAACACGCCCGCCCCCGCCCGCCCCCCCACCGGCCGTAGCGCCAGCTCCGGCCGAGGTCGTGCCCCCCGAGGGCACCGTCAACCCGGTGTCCGTCGAAGAGACACCCACCTTGCCGCACGCCACTTCGACGCAACAGGGGGAAACCCCGGAACCGGGCAAAGAGGACAAGCCCGCCTTGAAGGGGGAGGAGACCGACAAGAAGGCCAAGCCCCGGCGCAAGGAGAGCCCACCCGCAGCCCCGAAGCCTGCGGAAGGCAAGCCGGACGAGGCCATCGGGGTCGGCCACGTCCTGATCCCGTGACCGCCAGGTCTGCAGCCTGTTTCCCCTTGTGAAACAAGCGGATGGGGTCAACTCCTTAACGTGCCGAGTCGATTACGGGTTAAAATGCCCGCCCATTTATCCAACGGCCACATTCCTGGGATGCAGCTCTTCGCCTGCGGCGTCAATCACCATACCGCTCCGGTTGCCATCCGGGAGCGGGTCGCCTTTCCAGCCGACATTCTCGCGCGCGCCCTGGCCGACGTGACCGGCCGTGCGGTGGCCCAGGAAGCGGCCATCCTCTCCACCTGCAACCGGACCGAGGTTTACTGCCACACCACCGACCCCGAGGTGGTGGTGGACTGGATGGCAGAGTTCCATAGTCTCAAGCCCAGGGAAGTGAAGCCCTATCTGTACACCTTGCCCGGGGACCAGGCCGTGAAACATGCCTTCCGGGTAGCCTCGGGACTGGACTCCATGGTGCTGGGTGAAACCCAGATCCTGGGCCAGATGAAACAGGCCGCCATCAAGGCCCACGAGGCCGGCACCTTGGGCCTGCTCCTCAACAAGCTGTTCCAGCGCACCTTTTCGGTGGCCAAGCAGGTGCGCACGGCCACCGAGATCGGCGCCAACACGGTCTCCATGTCGGCCGCCGCCGTCACCCTGGCCGAGCGCATTTTCCCCAGCATTGCAGAGCAGGCCGTCCTGTTCATCGGTGCCGGTGAAATGATCGAGCTGGTGGCCACCCACTTCGCCGCCCGCAATCCCCGCCGGCTGATGGTGGTGAACCGCACTGTGGATCGGGCCCGGGACCTGGCCAACAAGTTCGGGGGCGAGGCCGCCACCCTGACCGCCCTGCCGGAACTGTTGCCGGACTTCGACATCCTGGTCACCTCCACCGCCAGCCCCCTGCCCATCGTCGGCCTGGGCCTGGTGGAGCGGGCACTCAAACAACGCAAGCACCGCCCCATCTTCATGGTGGATCTGGCCGTGCCCCGGGACATCGAGGCCGAAGTGGCCGAGCTGGATGACGTCTTCCTGTACACGGTGGACGATCTGGGCGAGGTGGTCCGGGCCGGCCACGACGCCCGCCACGCCAAGGTGGAACAGGCCGAGGCCATCATCAGTGCCAGCGTGCACGAATTCATGCACTGGATGGACACCCGGCGGGCCGTGCCCACCCTGCGTGCCCTGCGCGACCATGGCGAGCGCTTGCGCCGGCACGAGCTGGAGAAGGCACTGAAAGCCCTGCATCGGGGCGATGATCCCCAGGGCATCCTGGAAGCGCTCAGCCATGGCCTGGCCAACAAGTTCCTGCACGAGCCCAGCCATGCCCTGAACAAGAGCAGCGGCCAGGAACGGGATGAGCTGTCCCGTATCGTGGCCCGGCTCTACAACCTGCACAACGAGCAGTAGCCATGCCCGCGCCGGGCGGCCAGGGGTCGTCCGGGCCGGCGGCTCTTCCCATGCCATGAAACCTACCCTCCTGAGCAAACTCCAACAGATCTCCGACCGCTTGGAGGAACTCGACCGCATCCTTGCCAGCGCCGAGGCCACGGCGGACATGGATCAATACCGGAAACTGAACCGGGAGCACGCCGAGATCGCGCCGGTGGCGGCCCAGTATCATGCCTACCGCCGCATCGAGGACGACCTGGCCGCTGCCCGGGACATGCTCATGGACCCCGAGCTGAAGGAGCTGGCCGAAGCCGAGATCGAGACCGGCACCGCGCGCAAATCCCAATTGGAAGACGAGCTGCAAATCCTGCTCCTGCCCCGGGACCCCAACGACGAGCGCAACATTTTCCTGGAGATCCGGGCAGGCACGGGTGGCAACGAGTCTGCCCTCTTTGCCGGCGACCTCTTCCGCATGTACCACCGTTACGCCGAACGCCAGCGCTGGAAGGTGGAGATCATCTCGGCCAGCGAAGGTGAAGTCGGCGGCTACAAGGAGATCATCTGCCGGGTGGTGGGAAACGGCGCCTATTCCAGGCTTAAGTTCGAATCGGGTGGCCACCGGGTCCAACGCGTCCCCGAGACCGAATCCCAGGGTCGCATCCACACCTCTGCCTGCACCGTGGCCGTGATGCCCGAGGCGGATGAACTGGAAGACATCCAGATCAATCCCGCAGATCTGCGCATCGACACCTTCCGGGCCAGCGGTGCCGGCGGCCAGCACATCAACAAGACCGACTCGGCCGTGCGCATCACCCACCTGCCCAGCGGCCTGGTGGTGGAATGCCAGGACGGCCGCTCCCAGCACCAGAACAAGGCCCAGGCCCTGCAAGTGCTGGCCGCCCGCCTCAAGGACATCCAGGAGCGGGAAGCCCACGCCAAGGAGGCCAGCCAGCGCAAGAGCCTGATCGGCTCCGGCGACCGCTCCGACCGCATCCGCACCTACAACTTCCCCCAGGGCCGTGTGACGGACCACCGCATCAACCTCACCTTGTACAAGATCGACCAGATCATGGACGGCGACCTGACCGACCTGATCTCTGCCCTGACCACCGAGCAGCAGGCCGAGCAACTGGCCAGCCTGGCCGGTGAGGACACCTGACCCCGGAGCTCCGCATGGTGGACCCCTTTCTTCTGGTGTACTGGGTCGGCATGGCAGCCGTGGCCGTCAATGCCATCACGGCCGTCCTGGAGACCGAGGACAAAGGCATGGACCTGGTGGGCGCCGTGATCGTGGGTCTGGCCGCCAGCCTGGGCGGTGGCACCCTCCGGGACGTGCTTCTGGACCGCCAGGTATTCTGGCTCAAAGACCCTGCCTACTTGATCTGCGGCCTGGGCGCCGTGGCCCTGACCTTCGTGGTCGCACGCCGCATGCGGCTGTCCAGTGGCGGGTTCGTCATCCCGGATGCCCTGGGCCTGGCCCTGTTCACGGTGGTGGGCACCCAGGTGGCCCTGGCGTTGGATGTCCCGTGGCTGGCCGCTTCCCTCATGGGCGTCATCACCGGCGTAGTGGGCGGTGTGCTCCGGGACGTGCTGGTGAACGAGGTCCCCCTGATCATGCGCCCCGGCACCTTGTACGCCACCGCATCCTGGTCCGGCGCCCTGGCTTGCATCGGCGCCACCTGGCTGGGCGCCGGCGAAGCCATGGCCATGCTGCTGGGTGGCCTGGTGGTGTTCGGCTTGCGACTGCTGGCCATCCGCTACCACGTCCGCCTGCCGAGCCTGCAATCCCCCGACCGGGGCGCTTGAGCATGACGGTGGATGAATACATGGCCCTGGCCAGGCAATGCCTGGCCCAGGTAGCCGACAGCCCGCGGCTGGAGGCCCGGTTGCTGGCCGAGCATGTCCTGGGCGTCAAGGACACCTGGCTCATCGCCCATGGCCGGCATGCGCTGGAGCCTGCCGCCCAGGCGCAGCTCCAGGCCCTGCTGGCCCGGCGGGCCGCGGGCACGCCCATGGCCTATCTGACGGGCAGGCGCGCCTTCTATGGCCGTGACTTCCGGGTCAGCCCGGACACCCTCATCCCCCGGCCAGAAACCGAACATCTTGTGGAGGCGGCTCTGGAGCGGTGCGCCAAGGCGCGCCCCCTCCGGGTGTTGGACGTGGGCACCGGAACCGGTTGCATCGCCATCACCCTGTCCCTGGAATGCCCCCTCTGGCAGGTCACCGGCGTGGACATCAGCCCGGCCGCCCTGGCGGTGGCCGGGGAGAATGCCCGACTGCTGGGCGCCAAAGTCGACCTGGCCTTGAGCGATCTGTTCTCCGGCCTGCAGGATCAACGTTTCCACATCATCGTGAGCAACCCGCCCTACGTGGCCGAGGACGACCCCCACCTGGCCCGGGGGGACGTGCGCCACGAACCCCGATCTGCCCTGGTCTCCGGGCCCCGGGGCATGGACACCCTGGCTGCCCTGGTGGCCCAGGCGCCCTCCCATCTGGAAGCTCAGGGCTGGTTGATCATGGAACATGGCCATGACCAGGCCGAGGCTGTGGCGTCCTGTCTCCAGGATCGAGGATTCCGCGAGCACTTCCTGGTCCGGGACCTGGCGGGACTCCCCCGCATCACGGGCGGCCGCTTCATGGGCTGAGCCCGTGCTTCGGCCACAGCCGACGAACCGGCCGGTCATCCCAGGCCCCGGGCATGGCAAAGGCCCCTGAAGACCCATGGCGGAACCCGGCCACCGAATCCTATAATTACAGGCTCATTTCAAGATCGTCATCTCCGGAATAGCCATGCCATCTCTGCCCCTGAAAAAAGTCATCGCTGCCTTGGTCTTCGTTTTGACCGGCCTGGCCGCCAGCACGGTCGTACCCAGCGCCGAGATTGCCGTGGTGCTGGGCATTCTGCTCCTGACCGTCTTTCTGTTCGCCTTCGAGGTGGTGGGCGTGGATGTGGCCGCGGTCACGGTGATGGTCCTGCTCGGCCTGTTGAGCTCCTTCAGTGACAGCCTCGGCTTCTCCCAGCCCCTGGTGCCCAGTTCAGAACTTTTCCGGGGATTCTCCAGCAACGCGGTCATGTCCATCATCGCGGTCATGATCATCGGCGCCGGTCTGGACAAGACCGGCCTGATGACCAAGGTGGCGGCCACCATCCTGAAACTGGCCGGACGGACCGAGGCCCGCATCATTCCGGCCATCTCGGGCACCGTGGGCATCATCTCGAGTTTCATGCAGAACGTGGGGGCGGCTGCTCTGTTTCTGCCGGTGGTCGGCCGGATCTCGGCCCGCACCGGGCTGCCCATGTCCCGCCTGCTGATGCCCATGGGGTTCTGCGCAATCCTGGGCGGCACCATCACCATGATCGGCTCCAGTCCGCTGATTCTCCTCAATGATCTGATCCTCACCTCCAACAAGGCCCTGCCGCCGGAACAGCACATGGAGACCTGGTCCCTGTTCTCGGTCACCCCCATCGGGATTGCCCTGCTGGTGGCCGGCATCAGCTACTTCGTCCTGGCCGGTCGCTTCGTCCTGCCCAGCAGCAAGCATGACAGCATCACCAAGGCCACCAATACCATGCAGTATTTCCAGGACCTGTATGGCCTGGACTACGGTCTGTTCGAGGTGGAAATCCCTGTCGGCAGCCCGGTCATCGGCAAATTGCTGGATGACGTGGAGCTGACCTGGAAGGTCCGGGTCATTGCCGCCCAGCGCAGCAGCGAGGAACTCCGCATCGGCCCCGGTGGGCTGGCCCGGGACATCGGCATCCAGGCCGGCATGGTCATGGGCATCCTGGCCGCACCGGACCGGATGCTGACCTTCATCGAAGACAACAAGCTGATCCTGCGGGATGACCTGGTCACGTTTTCCGAATCCCTGGCCGCCACCAAGGCCGGCATTGCCGAGGTGGTCATCCCGCCCGGCTCCAGCCTGATCGACCAGAGCGCCCGGGATGTCTGGATGCGCAAGACCTACGGCCTGGCCATGGTCGCCCTGCACCGGGGCGGCGAGACCCTCCGGGAAGGCGAAGGCATCCGCAACATGCCCCTCAGGGCCGGTGACGCTCTGGTGGTGCATACCACCTGGGATGCCCTCGCCCGCCTGGAAAAAGACAAGAACTTCGTGGTGGTGACCACCGAATACCCCCATGAGGAACTGCGCCCCAACAAGGTGGCGCCCGCCCTGGCTTTCTTCGGCATCGCCCTGTTCATGATCCTGTTCACCGATGTCCGATTGTCCGTCGCCCTGATGACGGGGGCCATCGGCATGGTCCTCTCGGGCGTACTGAAAATCGAAGAAGCCTACCAGGCGGTGAGCTGGAAATCGGTCTTCCTCCTGGCTAGCCTCATACCGCTCGGCCTGGCGGTGGAAACCAGCGGCACAGCCGCCTGGATTGCCCAGCAAACCTTGTCTGTCCTGGGTGGCTTGCCCACTTGGGTGTTGCAACTGGCCATCGCCCTGCTGGCCACCTTCTTCACCCTGGTCATGTCCAACGTGGGTGCCACGGTCCTGCTGGTCCCCCTGGCGGTCAACATCGCCATCGGCGCCGGCGCCAACCCGGCTGTGTTCGCCCTCACCGTGGCCCTGGCCACCTCCAACTCCTTCTTCCTGCCCACCCATCAGGTCAATGCCCTGATCATGGGCCCCGGGGGCTACAAGGTGGCGGATTTCATGAAGGCCGGCGGCATCATGACCCTGCTGTTCATCGCCGTGATGATGGTCATGCTGAACCTGATCTACTAATCTCAGGACATGGTCCAGCGCTTCCCCCTCCACCCCAAGCACCCCGAGCGCCTTTGCTGGGGCTGCGACAAGTACTGCCCGGCCGACAACCTGCTCTGCGGCAACGGCTCGGGCCGGACCGAACACCCGTCGGAGATACTGGGTGAGGACTGGTATACCTGGGAGGCCTGGGGGCTGGATGAGCCAGGGACAGCCGCCCCGGGCAAGCCTTGCATCGTCTCCAAGTAGCGAGCCGCCACTGAAACCGCAGCCATCCTGATCAACAGTTGGCAAGCGCCATCAAGGCGACTGCCGGGCTCTGGCCAGGGCTCGATGTCCATCCGGCTTGGCGGGAGAGGTATCTGCATGCCACTTGGCCACACCCCCTATATCGCCAGCGCTTCACGGCTGGGCTGCGCGCGATTGGCGGCAAACGCTGCCAGTGCGTGCTTATTTGCGTAGCCGTCGGTACAGGGTGTTCCGGCTGATGCCCAGGCGCCGTGCGGCTTCCGACATGTTTCCCCGGCTCAGCGTGACGGCGCGGGCCATGGCGGCTTCCGAGAGTTCGTGCAGATTCTCCGGCGCCTCCAGACCGCTCGGGCGCGCTGACAAGGCCGGCTGGCGCAGTTCATCGACAAGGTCGTCGGGCAAATGCGCCCAGCCGATGCGGGTCTCGCCGTCATCGAGCATGGCGCAGGCGGTGCGCAGGGCGTTGACCAGTTGGCGGATGTTGCCCGGCCAGTGGAAATCGGCCATGGCCTCGGCGACGCCGGCATCGAGCTCGATGCCCCGGCCGCGCGCCAAGGCCTCGATCAGCCGACTGCGCAGCGCCTGGAAATCGCCCCGTTCACGCAGCGCCGGCAACATCAATGTCAGGCCATTGATGCGGTAATACAGATCGGCGCGGAAACGACCAGCCTCGACCTCGGTCTTGAGATGGCGATGCGTCGCGCAGACCAGGGCGAAATCCACCGCCACCGCCTTGCCGCCGCCGAGCGGCGTGACGCTCCGTTCCTGGAGCACGCGCAGCAGGCGGCTTTGCATGGCCAAGGGCATGTCGCCGATCTCGTCGAGAAACAGTGTTCCGCCATCGGCATTGCGAATCAGGCCCGGCGAGCCATTCCGGCGGGCGCCGGTAAAGGCGCCGGGGACATAGCCGAACAGCTCGGCCTCGATCAGATTCTCCGGCAATGCAGAGCAGTCGACGGCAACGAATGGGCCGTCGCGCCGCTGCCCGGAGTCATGCATGGCCTGGGCAAATACCTCCTTGCCGACACCCGACTCACCCTGAAGCAGGATCGGGATAGCCTTGTCGAGGACCTTGCGCGCCTTGTGGATGGCATTGCGGATATGCACGCAGCCGGTATCCAGCGCGGCAAGCGCATCGTTGGGCGCCGCCTGCTGGGTGAGGGTGACGCTGCGCAGCACGCGTCCGGCTTCGACGCGCACGAACAAGCGGCTGCCATTGGCCATGTCGAGCGGCACCGGCTCGCTGCCGCGTTTGCGCGCCCAGTCGAGGAGTTCGTTCATGCGCACATGCAGCAGGCGTTCCAGGGGCGCCGCGCCGAGGTCGGCCGGGCGCAGGCCGAGCATCTCCAGCCCGGCGCGATTGGCGCCGATGACCAGGCCGTCGCCGGAGAGCGCGGCGACGCCCTCGGCCAACGTGCCGATGCCTTCGATCAGGGGATGGAAGCGCAATTGCAGGTTGCCGCCATGCATGGCCTCGAACAATCGGTTCTCGATCATCTGCGCCGCCGTGCGCACCAGGCAGAAGGTGTGCGGATGATGCCGGCGATGATCGCCGGAAATATCCAGGACGCCGAGCAGGCGACCATCCGGCGTCGCCACCGGCGCGGCGGAACAGGTCAGAAAGGCATTGCGTTCCAGGTAGTGTTCCGGCCCGTTGATGACCACCGGCGTAGCTTCGGCGAGCGCCGTACCAATGGCATTGGTGCCTCGGTAGCGTTCATGCCAGCAGGCCCCGGGCGAGAGCGCCACACGCTCGGCCCGGCTGAGGATCACCGGGTCACCCATGGCCTGGAGCAGCAGGCCCTGGTCGTCGGCGAGGATCACCATGCTGTTGCTGTCCCGGGTTTGCCGATAGAGGTATTCCATCACCGGCCGGGCATGGGCCAGCAACTCCCGCTGCCGGTCGAGGGCACGGGAAAGCTGGAACGCGCTCAGGTGCACCGCCTCCGGCAAGCGGCCTGCCGGCATCAGGCCGGCGCGCAGGCTGCGTCCCCAGGAACGCGCGACGAGGGCATCGATGCGTGCATCGGCGGGCAGTTCGCCGGCTTCCAGCAAATGGCTCCGGGCGCGGCGGATCAGCGCGCCACGTCCTTTCGATGCTGAATTCGTCTCCATGTGGTATCCCCCTCCATGTTTCCCGTGACTATATGCCTTTATCCCGCCATGGCAAGACAAACTCCGGCCTCGGCGGGGAGGCTGTGTCATTTTGGGACAGTGTCACGCCCTGGTACGTGTCACGAAGCCTACATTGACCGCATGGTTCGATATAAATCATGGACTTAACATCCTGATGCCGGCTGGCACGGTCATTGCCCTCTATTCCCCGCCCGGCGTGAGACCGGGCTGACAACACACCATATCGAATAGAAGGAGAACACCATGATTTACGCCGCACCAGGTAGCGCCGACGCCAAAGTCCAGTTCAAGAGCCAATACGACAACTTCATCGGCGGCCAATGGATACCCCCGGTCAAGGGGCAGTACTTCGACGTCGTCACGCCCATCTCCGGCAAGTCCTACACCCAGGCGGCGCGCTCGTCCGCCGAGGACATCGAACTGGCCCTGAATGCCGCCCACGCGGCCTTCCCGAAGTGGGGCAAGACCGACCCTGCGACCCGCTCGAACATCCTCCTGAAAATCGCCGACCGCATGGAAGCCAACCTCGAACTGCTCGCCTACGCCGAGACCGTCGACAACGGCAAACCGATCCGCGAAACCCTGAACGCCGACATCCCGCTCGCCATCGACCACTTCCGCTACTTCGCCGGCTGCCTGCGTTCCCAGGAAGGCGGCATCTCGGAAATCGACGAGAACACCATGGCCTACCACATCCACGAGCCGCTTGGCGTGGTCGGCCAGATCATCCCCTGGAACTTCCCCATCCTGATGGCCGCCTGGAAACTCGCCCCGGCCCTCGGCGCCGGCAACTGCGTCGTGCTCAAGCCCGCCGAATCGACGCCCATCTCCATCCTCGTCCTGACCGAACTGATCGCCGACCTGCTGCCGCCGGGCGTCCTCAACATCGTCAACGGCTTCGGCCGCGAGGCCGGCATGCCCCTGGCCACCAGCAAGCGCATCGCCAAGATCGCCTTCACCGGCTCGACCACCACCGGCCGCGTCATCGCCCAGGCTGCCGCCAACAACCTGATCCCCGCCACCCTGGAACTGGGCGGCAAGTCGCCCAACATCTTCTTCGAAGACGTCATGGACAAGGACGACGGCTTCCTCGACAAAGCCATCGAAGGCCTGGTCCTGTTTGCCTTCAACCAGGGCGAAGTCTGCACCTGCCCGAGCCGCGCGCTGATCCAGGAATCCATCTACGACAAGTTCATGGAACGCTGCCTGCAACGCATCGCCGCCATCAAGCAGGGCAGCCCGCTCGACACCGAGACCATGATGGGCGCCCAGGCCTCCAAGGAACAGATGACCAAGATCACCTCCTATCTCGACCTTGGCCGGCAGGAAGGCGCCGCGCTGCTCTGCGGCGGATCGGTTGCCAACCTGGGCGGCGACCTCGACGGCGGCTATTACATCCAGCCGACCCTGTTCAAGGGCCATAACAAGATGCGCATCTTCCAGGAAGAAATCTTCGGCCCGGTGCTCGCCGTGACCACCTTCAAGGACGAAGCCGAAGCCCTCGCCATCGCCAACGACACCCTCTACGGCCTCGGCGCCGGCGTCTGGACCCGCAACGGCAACATCGCCTACCGCATGGGCCGGGCCATCCAGGCCGGCCGCGTCTGGACCAACTGCTATCACGCCTACCCGGCGCACGCCGCCTTCGGCGGCTACAAGGAATCCGGCATCGGCCGCGAGACGCACAAGGTCATGCTCGACCACTATCAGCAGACCAAGAACCTGCTGGTCAGCTACGCCGAGGCCA
>DYHB01000064.1 GCA_020724415.1 Thiobacillus sp. | reverse complement strand
TTTCCGATGCCCTCCAGGTGCCGGTCATTGCCAGCGGCGGGGTGGGCAATCTCCAGCACCTGGTCGATGGGGTCAAGATCGCGGGCGCCGATGCCGTATTGGCGGCCAGCATTTTCCATTACGGCGAATACACCGTGGAACAGGCCAAGCGCTACATGCAGGAGCGCGGCGTGGAGGTCAGGCTGTGAGCGATGCATGGTTGAACAAGGTCAATTGGTCGACCGACGGGCTGGTGCCGGCCATCGCCCAGGACGCCGAGTCCGGGGACATCCTCATGGTGGCCTGGATGAACCGGGATGCCCTCAAGCGGACGGTGGAAACCGGCGAGGCGGTGTACTGGTCCCGTTCGCGCAAGAAGCTGTGGCACAAGGGCGAGGAATCCGGCCACACCCAGAAGGTGCGCGAGATACGCCTGGACTGCGACGAAGATGTCATCCTGATGAAGGTGGAGCAGGCCGGCGGCATCGCGTGTCATACCGGTCGGCGCAGTTGCTTCTTCCAAAAACTCGAGAACGGCGAGTGGCACACCACCGAGCCTGTCCTGAAAGACCCCCACGAGATCTACAAGGCATGACCCAAGACATCCTGAGCCGTCTGGCCGACACCCTGGAGGCCCGCAAGCAGGCCGATCCCCAGACATCCTATGTGGCCAAGCTGTATGGCAAGGGCCTGGACGCCATCCTGAAGAAGATCGCGGAAGAAGCCGCCGAGACCATCATGGCGGCCAAGGACGGGGTGCGGGAAAAAGTCATCTACGAAACCGCCGATCTGTGGTTTCATAGCCTGGTATTGCTGGCCCAGCAGGGCGTGCGGCCCGAAGAGGTGCTGAACGAGTTGGCCAGACGCGAGGGACTCTCGGGTATTGCCGAGAAAGCTGCCCGCAAGGAATGAACGCTAGGACAGGACGATGAGCGACTGCATTTTCTGCAAGATCATCGCAGGGGAGATTCCCTGCAACAAGGTGTACGAGGACGAGGATGTCCTGGCCTTCCACGACATCCACCCGGTGGCACCGGTACACTTCATGATCATCCCCAAGGCCCATGTGGCCTCCCTGGCGGACTGTGACGAGAGCCACGCCGCCGTGCTGGGCAAGATTCTGCTGCTGGCGCCCAGGCTGGCCAGGGAGCAGGGGCTGGACCATGGTTTCCGCACCGTGATCAACACCGGCAGGGGCGGTGGCCAGGAAGTGTTCCACCTGCATGTGCACGTCATTGGCGGCGCTGGACCCCGCCCCATGTAACTTGTCATTGCCTGGACACGATGACCGTTCAGGATTCGATACACGCCGGTCACGACCGGCATTACTGAGGAGAGACACGATGGGTAGTTTTAGCATTTGGCACTGGCTGATCGTACTGTTGGTCGTATTGCTGGTGTTCGGAACCAAGAAGCTGCGCAACATCGGCCAGGATCTGGGCGGTGCCGTAAAGGGCTTCAAGGAATCCATGAAGGAAGAGCAGGGCAAGACCACCACCACCACCACCACCGAGTTGCCTCGGGAAGATACCGCCCAGGGCACCACCATCGAGGGCGAGGTCAAGGACAAGCAGCATAGCTGACGTTGACTGCCGCCAAGCGGCGCTGCGTGGATACCCAGCGGACGTTGGCGGTGGGCTGACAGGCCGACCATGTTTGATATTGCCTTCTCAGAACTCCTGATCATTGGCGTCATTGCCCTGCTGGTCATCGGGCCCGAGCGGCTGCCCAAAGTGGCACGCACGGCGGGTTCCTGGCTGGGGCGATTGAATCGCTATGTGGCCCAGGTCAAGCAGGACATCGACCGGGACATGCAATTGGAGGAGCTCCGGACGCTCCAGGCCCAGATGAAGGAAACGGCCCAGAAATACGAGATATTGGCCCAGAAGGTCGGCGATGACGTGCAAAAGGCTGGCGAGGAAGTACAACAGGAAGTCAGCCAGATGGACAAGCTGATGCAGGCCATGGCGGCCACGGATGGCGGCCTGAGCATGAAGGAATACGAAAAGCTCAAGATGGAGCGGGTGCCTGACGAAGCGCCGGCAGCGACCCCTTCGGCAGCGGATGGGGACAAGGACAAGCCAGCGGAGCCTGCCCTGGCTGCTCCGGCCACGCCCCAGGTCAGCCCGGTGCCGCCTCAGCCGGCAGAACCCGCGTCCGGCAATGGGAACCAGAAACCGTCCCCGGCCCGTACAGAACCCGCTGCCTTCACCTCCAGTCTCGATGAAGAAGTGTTGGCGGATCCGGTGCCGGGTCAGGAAGCCAGTCCGCCCGGCGGCACACCATCGGTCAAGCCAGCCGTGAACCAGGCCGTGACGGGCAACGCTGAACCCAAGGCCTGAACGTGGATTCCCAACAAACCTTCATTTCCCACCTGATCGAGTTGCGGGATCGCCTGCTCAGGGCCGTGGTCTCCTGGCTCGTGGTTTTCGTTTGCCTGTTCCCCTTTGCCAACGAGCTCTATGCCCTGCTGGCCCAGCCCATGCTGGACGCCTTGCCCACGGGTGGTCAGATGATCGCCACGGAGGTGGTCACGCCGTTCTTCGTCCCGGTGAAGGTGGCCATGATGACCGCTTTCCTGGTTACCTTGCCCTACATCCTGTACCAGGCCTGGGCCTTCATCGCCCCCGGCCTGTATAGCCATGAACAAAAGGTGATCCTGCCCCTGGTGGGCGCCAGCGTGCTGCTCTTCTTCTGCGGCATGGCCTTTGCCTACTTCCTGGTGTTCCCGGTGGTGTTCGGCTTCGTGGTGGGCATTGCGCCGGTAGGCGTGGCGGTGATGACCGACATCAACAAGTACCTGGATTTCGTCCTCACCCTATTCATTGCCTTTGGCCTGACCTTCGAGGTCCCCATCGTGGTCATCGCCCTGGCCTTGATGGGCATGGTGGAAGTGTCTAAGTTCAAGGAGGCCAGGCCCTACGTCATCGTCGGTGCCTTTGTCATTGGTGCCATCTTCACGCCACCGGACGTCATCTCCCAGATCATGCTGGCCCTGCCGCTATGGCTGTTGTATGAGCTGGGCATCTTCATTGCCGGACTACTGGTGAAGCGCAGGGGCGGCACGGGCGAAGACGACTACAAGCCCCTCAGTGACGAAGAGATGGACGCCGAGCTGGACCGCATCGAAGAAGAGAGCAAGCGGAACGTCTGACCCTGAAATGGCACCTGGATGGTGCGCACAATCCAAGGACGCCCCATTACGGGGCGTTTTTTTTGTGCGTCGGCTTGATCGTTCAGTCGTGCAGCTTTCCCCTGGCTCCTCTGGATAGGCCGCCCCGGCTGGCCTGCGGGGTTCGGACGGCATGCACCGATGTAAGGCACGCAATTTGCTAAATGGATGCGTTCATAACAAGGAGCACACAATGGATGCATTCAAATCGGGCGCGGACGCCGTATTTTTGCTCATGGGGGCGGTCATGGTGCTGGCCATGCATGCCGGCTTCGCCTTCCTGGAACTGGGCACGGTGCGCAAGAAGAACCAGGTCAATGCCCTGACCAAGATATTGAGCGACTTCGGCGTGTCCACGGTGATGTATTTCTTTGTGGGCTACAGCGTGGCCTATGGGGTCAACTTCATGGCCGACGCCAGCGTGCTGGCCCAGAAGAATGGCTACGACCTGGTCAAGTTCTTCTTCCTGCTCACCTTTGCGGCGGCTATCCCGGCCATTGTTTCCGGCGGCATCGCCGAGCGGGCCCGTTTCTATCCCCAACTGGCGGCCACCGCCCTGGTGGTGGGCTTTGTCTATCCCTTCTTCGAGGGTTTGGTCTGGAACAACAACCTGGGATTCCAGGAGGCCATGGAGGCGCTGTTCGGGGCCCGGTTCCATGACTTTGCCGGCTCCGTGGTGGTGCATGCCGTGGGAGGCTGGATTGCCCTGCCTGCCGTGCTCCTGCTCGGGGCTCGCCGGGGGCGTTACCGACAGGATGGCGGCGTGGCTGCTCACCCGCCTTCCAGCATTCCCTTCCTGTCCCTGGGGGCCTGGATCCTGACCGTGGGCTGGTTTGGCTTCAACGTCATGTCAGCCCAGAGTGTGGAGGCGGCTTCCGGCCTGGTGGCGGTGAACTCCCTCATGGCCATGGTGGGTGGCATCCTGGCCGCCCTGGTGGTGGGGCGGAACGACCCCGGCTTTCTGCATAACGGTCCCCTGGCCGGCCTGGTGGCGGTCTGTGCAGGCTCGGACCTGATGCACCCCGCCGGTGCCCTGGTGACCGGTCTCATCGCCGGAGCCCTGTTCGTCTGGCTGTTCACCCTGACCCAGAACCGTTGGAAAATCGACGATGTCCTGGGGGTGTGGCCCCTGCATGGCCTGTGTGGTGCCTGGGGTGGCATTGCCGCTGGCATCTTCGGCAGTACCGCCCTGGGCGGCCTGGGCGGCGTGAGTTTCGCAGCCCAGTTGGCCGGGACCGTGCTGGGCATACTGGTGGCCCTGGCGGGTGGATTCCTGGTCTATGGCCTGCTGAAGATGGCCACGGGCATCCGGCTCAGCCCGGAAGAAGAATTCAACGGTGCCGACTTGTCCATCCACCGGATTTCCGCCTCGCCGGAGCGGGAGACCAATTGGTAAGCGGGCTGCGGGGCCGGCTTCAGCCGGCCTGAGCCCATGGACGGTCAGGCGCCAACCCCTGCATCAGGCAAGATGCGGCCCGGCACCACCTCGTTCAGGGCCGCTTCCTACTGGCTTGTGATCTGGTCGGGCAGCGGCTTTCTTGGCGGGTCTGGCAACAGGCCCATCCGGATCATGGTCCGATGCAGGGCCCAGCCCGTCAGGTAGACGGCATAGAAGGAAAAGATCACGTCGCTCAGGAAGTGGCCGCCCTGGCCCATGCGCATGATGCCCAGGGCGGTGCCCAGGGAAAAGCCCAGTGCCAGCCAGAACCGGGGCCGGCGGCTGACGAAGGCCACCAGCATGAGGACGTAGCCCACCGAGGAATCGCCACAGACGAAGGAACAGTTCCGGGCGCACTGGTCCGTGATCACCCAGGCCGGGCTGAATTGCTTGGTTCCCCCGAATTCCTGCACGTCCATGGGGCGGGCCCGGCCCCATTCCTCCTTGAACACCGCATTGACCAGCAATCCAGGACCCAGGAGCAGCCCGGCCAGCAGGAAAGCGGCCGGCCAGCGCCAGGATTTCATGCGTTGCCAGACCGGCAGGAAGCTGACCAGAAAGGCCAGCAGGCTGGTCAGGAGAAAGGCCCAGGCCAGATAACCCACCTCATCGTGGATGAAATCATAAAAGGGGTCGGCGGCGAGGCTGAAGCCCTGACCAGGTTGGTAGAACATGCCGTTGGCCCACAGGTCGATGCCGGGAAACGCCAGGAAGACAAGGCTGAACAGGGCGCCGCTGACCAGCAGGAAACGTAGGGGAATCATGGGGGGTATCCAAGGAAATCCTGTACCAGCCAGACCCGGTAGTTCAGGCTGAAGTCAGGATAAAGGGGGATGTGGACGGGGGCCAGGGGCGTGATCCGGGCAAAACGCCCGGCCAGGCTGGCCTCGGTGGCGTACTGGCTGACCAGGAGGTAGGGGCCTGCCGGCTGATGGCGGATGTCCCGGGTCAGGGCGTAGTGATCGTCGATGTGCATGGCAGGGTTGAAATAGCGGGCATCCAGGCTGGCGGGACGGGCATAGTAGAGCAGGGAGGCCATGCTCTTGCGATCGTCCACCAGCAACCTGGACCCCGGGTGCTGCCGGAGGCGCTCGGCCACGGCCTGGCCCAGATCACGGTATCCGCTCACCCGCTTGTAGATGTCCGTTTTGCTGTTCAGTTCCACGCCGGCCAGCCCGGCCAGGTCCCGGTAGTGATAGCCCACCGTGGCCAGCCCCAGGTTCAGCACCAGGGCGGCCACCAGCCACCCGCGCCAAGCCTTGGCCAGCAACCCCACAGCCACGAAGGCCGAGCCGGCCACGTAGGCAAAGGCGCCCCAGTTGGCAAAAGCACGGGACAGGAGGCTGAGGCCCAGGAAGGCCAGCAGGGGCAGGAACACAAAGGCGGCCAGGAAGCGGTGGCGCGGGTCAAGGAAGCCATCCCGCCAGCGCCAGGCCAGTACCAGCAGGAACAGCATGAGCAATGGGCCGAAGACACCGAACTGGGCCAGGAAGAACTCCAGCAGTGCCTCGGGGTGGAACAGCTCCCGATCCAGTTGGGAGATGTCCGCCGTGTGTTCCAGGCTGACGTAGTCGTGCCGGGCGTTCCAGACCAGATTGGGCAGCAGCACCAGGAAGGCGACCCCCGCGGCCAGGTAGGCCTGGGGCCGCACCAGCCAGGTCCGGCACTCCCGGGTGGCCAACACGTACAGGAGGGCGCTGGGGGCAAAGAACACCATGCTGTACTTGCTCAGCAGGCCCAGCCCGGCCACGGCGCCGGCCAGCAGCCACCAGGACCAGCGCCCCTCGTGCAAGGCCCGGTACAGAAAATACATGGCCAGGGCCCAATACAGGAGCAGGGGGCCGTCCGTGGTGATCAGGATGCCGCCCAGGGCCGTCATGGGCAGGCTGGCAAAGGTCAGGGCGGCCAGAAATCCGGCCTGGGCGCCCCAGGTTTCCCGGGCATAGAGGTGCCGGACCAGGAGGAAGATCACCCAGCCGGTGGCCGGCCAGACCAGGAAGGTGGCTGCCCGTACCCCCAGTTCCCCATCGCCGAAGACCTGGGTGCCCAAGTGGATCAGCCAGGCGATCATGGGCGGCTTGGAGTAGTAGCCCCAGTCCGGGACCAGGGACCAGCTCCAGTACTGGGCCTCGTCGGCATAGAGCTCCAGGCCCAGGTGCCGGGCTGCGGCCCAGCGCCAGAGGGTGATCAGGACCAGGGCCAACAGGGTCAGCCAGGCATAGCGTCGGGCGTCCTGGGCTCGGGTCATGGAACGATCCTGTTCAGGCGCCAGCCGGGCAGCAGGTGATAGGCCAGAATGGCCATGGCCAGGGCCTGTTCCCAGGGCCGGGCCAAGGGGTAGCCGCTTTCATGGCCGAACAGCAGGTACAGGGCGCAGGCCAGCAGCAACAGGCGGGCCCCAGGCAGGACATGGCGGGTCCCTGCCCAATCCAGGCGACGGGCCAGCCACACGCCCAGCAGGCCGGTGGCCCAGCCGCACAGAATTCCGCCCAGCACGTCCGCAGGCCAATGGGCGCCCACCGCAACCCGGGACAGGCCGGCCAGCAGGGCCAGCACCAGGACGGCCATCACCTGCCGGGTGCTGTGCAGGCCCAGGGCGAGCACCGCCGCCAGCACGAAGGCCGTGGTGGTGTGGCCCGAGGGGAAGGCGCCCGCCTTCAGGACCGGCCCGATGACATGGATGCCGTCTCCCAGGATGGCGAAGGGACGGCGCGCATCCACCAGGTCCTTGAGGCCATGGGAGAGCAGGGTGGCGGGCAGGGCGGCCAGCAGCACGGCCATGGCCAGCTCCGGGCGCTGACGGACGAATACCAGAAGCAACGCAAAGGCCACCAGGGTATCCCCCAGTACCGTGGCGTAGGACCAGAACCAGTCCGGCAGCAGGGTGGCGGCCGCATTGAGCTGGATGAACAGGGCCTGGTTCCGTTCCTGGTCCAGCCAGGCCAGACCCAGGCCGGCCACCAGGGGCAGCAGCCAGACCCGGGGCGAGCCCCAGGAAATGGCTGGCCAGGGGTTGGGCCGGGGAGCGGTCGTCATCGGATGCGCAGGAGCATCACGCCCCGCTCCTGGAACAGCACATCATGGGCAGGCAGCCGCTCCAGCTTGCTCTGCCGGGTCAAGACCAGGTCGCCGGGGCCGGGCATGCCCCGGCTCACCTGGCGCCCGGCATAGGTCTGGAAACTGGGGGTATTGGTACCGTACATCACCAGGCGGCCCTCCTGGCTCCGGGCGGCCAGGCCGGCCGCCTTCACGGGGGCCTGCAAGAGCTGACCCAGGGCCGGCATGAAAAGGGCGGCCACCGCCAGGGCGGCCATCAGACCGTTCAGGTGCAGCGCCCGGGCCAGCCAGCGCCGGGGGGTCAGCAACAGGGCCAGGCTGATGGCCAGCAGCACCAGAGTGAGGGTCAGGTAGCCGGAGCCATAGGCCTGTTCCAGCCCGGCAGCCAGCAAGCGGTCATCGGGCTTCAGCTTGTCCTGGTAACGGGCCAGGAGCAGGGGAAAGGCCGCCAGGCCAGCGAACAGCAACGGGGCCGGAAACAGCAGCCAGCGCCGGTCCAGGGGTGCCGCCGCCAGGATGAGCAGCAGACCGCCATAGCCATAGTACAGATAGTGGGGCAGCTTGGTGCCCGAGAAGGTGAACAGCACGAAGACCAGCAGGAACCAGAGCAGGCCAAAGCGGGCCAGGGGGTTGCGCCAGATGTCGCCGGGCTTCAGCAAGCCGGCCAGGAGCAGGCCGGTGTGGGGCAGCAGGGACAGCAGCAGGACCGGCAGGTAGTAGAAATAATTGCCGCCATGGCCCTCCATGGGCGTGTCAAAGCGGGACAGGTTGTGCTTGAGGAAAAAGCCTTCCAGGAATCCGGGGCCTTCCAGCCAGGTCTGCAGAATGAACCAGGGGGCGGCGATGAGCAGGAAGAGGGCCATGCCCCGCAGGTGCAGGGCAAAGCCCAGGAACCGACGGATTTCGCCCCGGCTCAGGCACCACAGGAACACCGCCCCGACGGGTACCAACACCGCCACCGGACCCTTGGTAAGAAAGCCCAGGGCCATGCATACGAAGGCCAGATCCCGCCAGTGGGAGCGGTTCTCCTGCAGCCATAACCAGGCCGCGTAGGCTGCTGCGGCCAGCCACAGGTTGAGCAAGGCATCCGCCGTGGCCGCGTGGGTGATCACCGTCAGGCCGGCGGCCGTGGCGATGATCAGGGCGGCTGTCAGGCCGGCCTGGCGGGAGATGACCCGGGCGACGAACAGATAGGTGACGAGTATCCAGGCACTGGCGGCCAGGGCGGAAGGAAACCGGAAGCCGAATTCCGTAGCCCCCCACAGGCTCACGGACAGGGCCTGGAGCCAGTAGATGAGGATGGGCTTGTCGTGGCGGGGTTCTCCCAGCATGTAGCTGGACAGGAAGTCCCCGCGCAGGAACATCTCGGTGGTGGAGGAGGTGAACGCCCCCTCGTCCAGGTCGAACAGGGGCGGCGTGCCCAGGGCCAGGAAGGGCAACAGGACCAGCACGCCCAGCCAGAGCCGGGCGGCCCAGGTGGCGGGCCAGGGCATCATGGTTTGACCGGTGGGCCTTCGCGCAGCAGATATTGGGCCTTGCCACCCGGCTCATGCCAGATTCGGGTCAGCATCTCCCCCAAAATGCCCAGGCCGATGAAATTGGTTCCCATCAGGGTGAGCATGAACCCCATGAGCAGCAAGGGTCGCCCGCCGATGCTGGCGCCCAGGCCGAACTTGATGAAGGCCATGTAGGCCAGGATGGCCACACCGGGGAAGAACAGGGCCGCCCCGATGCCGCCGAAGGCATGCATGGGACGGTGCAGGAACCGGAGCAGGAATTTCACCCACATCAGGTCCAGCAGCACCCGCAGGGTACGGTCGATGCCGTACTTGGACTGGCCCTTGACCCGGGGAAAATGGTTGACCTCCGCCTCCATCACCTTGGCGCCGTACTCGTGGGCCAGGGCGGGGATGAAGCGATGCAGTTCGCCATAGATTTTCACGTGTTCCACGGCAGAACGACGATACAGCTTGAGGGAGCAGCCATAGTCATGCAGACGCACCCCGGTGACCTGGGAAATCAGCCGGTTGGCGATCATGGACGGAATCTTGCGGGACACGGTTTTGTCCTGCCGGTTCTTGCGCCAGCCGGAAATGATGTCCACCTCGGGGCGCTCGTCCAGCATGTCCAGCAGGCGGGGAATATCCCCCGGATCATTCTGCATGTCGCCGTCGATGGTTACCAGCACCTCACCCCGGGCCGCGTCAAAGCCCGCCTGCATGGCCGTGGACTGACCGTAGTTCCGGCGCAGGTAGAAGGGCCGGAACCAGGGGCGCGTCGTGGCCAGTTCCGCCATGATCCGGTCGGAGCCATCCCGGGAACCGTCATCCACGCAGATCAGTTCCCAGGTACGGGGCTGGCTGCTCATCACGGCTTCCACCCGCGCCAGGAGGTCCGGCAAGTTGTCCCGCTCATTGTAGATGGGCGCGAGGATGGATATGGCGGGCGCGTCGTCAGGGCTCATGGCGGGATCGTTTCTTGGAAAGGCGTAAGTTTACTGGCAACGGCTTCCGCTGTCGGCCTCGGGGCGATAAAAAGAGGGCTGAAATGAGGGCTCAGGCCCCCATCTCCCGCTCCAGATCCTCGTCATAGTGTTTTCCGTGGCGCATACGGCGGTACAGATAGACGCCCAGCACCCCCGACACCACGAACAGCACCACCCCCAGCCCGATGCGCCAGACCGGATCGAGATTGACCCCGCTGCCCACCAGGGCGAACACGGCCGTCTGGGGCACGTAGCCCAGGGCCGAGCCGGCAAAGAAGGGCAGGGCAGCCACACTCGATACGCCGGCGGCCAGATTGGTCACCAGGTTGCTGCCCACGGGCAGCAACCGGATCAGCAGGGTCATGTTGAACGGGTTGTCCCGGATGAAGGCATCCACCTTGCGCACCTTGCCCGGGAAGCGATGGGCCACCAGGGATCGGCCCAGGAGGCGGGCGTAATAAAAGCCCCCGATGCAGCCCAACAGGGCCGCCAACACACCCAGGACCGTGCCCCAGACAAAACCGAAGGCGTAGCCCGCCATGAAGGCCACCGCCTGGCGGGGCACCCCCACGGCCGCGGCCAGGCCACCCACGGCCAGGAACAGCAACTCGCCATTGAGGCCCCGGCCCCGGATTTCCCGGTCGATCCAGGCCTCATCCAGCAAATCACTTAGGCCCGACAGGCGGACGGCAAAGCCGATGGCGACCAGGGAAGCCAGCACGGCCAGGCCCTTGAGGATGATGCGCGGATTCATGGCGCGGATTCTATCAGGCCGGCCTGCAAAGGTCCCTTGCCTGGGCAGGGGCTTCCGTGTATTCTTGCGCCCCTTCGGAGAAGTGACCGAGTGGTCGAAGGTGCACGACTGGAAATCGTGTGTACGTCAAAAGCGTACCGTGGGTTCGAATCCCACCTTCTCCGCCAGACAACAAGTGTTCATGGGACGTGCGGATCGTTATCGGTCGCTGCCCATCAATGCCCCCAGCAATCGGCGCCCCCCGCGTAGACGGCTTCAAAGTCGTGACGATTCCAGCGCTCTCCGCCGGATTGCCCGGATTGTCTCTTCCCCTCCGGCTTGTGCCAGACCAGGCACCCGCCTCGAACGCCGTCCATCAGCCGTGGTCCGTCACGACCTCCAGCAATTCTTCCCCATAGTGTTCCAGCTTCGCGGCGCCCAGGCCTGAAATCCCGGCCAGGCTTTCCTCGTCCTCGGGCCGCAGGGTGGCGATCAGGCGCAGGGTGCGGTCGTGCAGGATGACGTAGGCCGGCACGCCTTGTTCGCGGGCCTTGTCCAGGCGCCATTCGCGCAGGGCCTCGAACAGAGGCATGTCCTTTTCCAGAAGGCCGTCCGGCACTTGGCTCCCCTTGCTGCGGGCAGCCTTCTTCGACACCGGTTTTCCGGGCCGGCGCAGTTGCACGGTCTGGTCGCCCTTCAGCACCGGCCGGGCGGCCTCGGTGAGCTTGAGGGCCCCGTATTCGGTGAGGTCGGCGTGCAGCAGGCCGGCGGCGACGAGTTGCCGGAAGATGCCGCGCCAGGCATGTTCGTCGATGTCCTGGCCGACGCCGAAGGTGGGGAGCTGGTCGTGGCCGAAGCGGGTGACCTTGTCGGTCGATTTGCCCAGCAGGAGGTCGATCAGGTGGCCTGCGCCGAACCGCTGGCCGGTGCGCCAGGCGGCGGAGAGGGCTTTCTGGGCGGCGACGGTGCCGTCGAACAATTCCGGCGGGTCGAGGCAGACGTCGCAGTTGCCGCACGGACGGCTGGCTTCGCCGAAATAGTCCAGCAGCACGGTGCGGCGGCAGCGCGGGGCTTCGCAGTAACTCAGCAGCGCGTTGAGCTTCTGGGCTTCCAGGCGCTTGATCTCGGGTGGCGATTCGGAGTCGTCGATGCGGCTGCGTTGCAGGGCGATGTCCTGCAGGCCGTAGGTCATCCAGGCTTCGGCGGGTTCGCCGTCGCGGCCGGCGCGGCCGGTTTCCTGGTAGTAGGCCTCGATGCTCTTGGGCAGGTCCAAGTGGGCGACGAAGCGTACGTCCGGCTTGTCGATGCCCATGCCGAAGGCGATGGTGGCCACCATGACGATACCGGTCTCGCGCTGGAAGGTGCGCTGGTGGTCGGCGCGTACCTCGGCCGGCAGGCCGGCGTGGTAGGGCAGGGCGGCGTAGCCTTCGTGGTTCAGCCACTGGGCGGTTTCTTCCACCTTCTTGCGCGACAGGCAATAGACGATGCCTGCCTGGCCCCGGTGGCCGTCCAGGAAACGCAACAGCTGCCGGCGCGGGGTGTCCTTTTCCACCACGGTGTAGCGGATGTTGGGGCGGTCGAAGCTGGACAGGAAGACCCGGGCCTGGTCCAGTTGCAGGCGCTGGCGGATCTCCTCCCGGGTGGTGTGGTCGGCGGTGGCGGTGAGGGCGATGCGCGGGATTTTGGGATGCCGCTCATGCAGTTGGGAAAGCTGCAGGTACTCCGGTCGGAAATCGTGGCCCCATTGGGAGACGCAATGGGCCTCATCGATGGCGAACAGGGCCAGGCCCGGGCCGGCGTGGAGTTCATCCAGCAGGGCCAGGCAGCGTTCGGTGACCAGGCGTTCGGGCGCCACGTAGAGCAGTTTCAGGTCACCCCGGCGGGCGGCGTTCTCGATCTCGATGGCCTGGCGCCAGTCCAGGCTGGAGTTGAGATAGGCGGCGGCCACGCCGTTCTGTTTCAGCGCCTCCACCTGATCCTGCATGAGGGCGATCAGGGGTGAAACAACGATGCCCACTCCTTTGCGGAGCAGGGCGGGCACCTGGAAGCAGAGGGATTTTCCGCCCCCGGTGGGCATCAGGACCAGGGCATCGCCGCCTTGGGCCACGTGATGGACAATGGCTTCCTGATCGCCGCGAAAACACGGGTAGCCGAAGACGGCAGCCAAAATATCCCGGGCAGATGGGTGGGTGGCAGAGCGAGGCTTGGAGAGGGGCTCAGAGAGGGGCGTGGGGTGAGGCTGGACACGGAGACGGGTGGGCGTAGGAACAAAGCAGCAGGGGCGTGGCCGGGATGGCACGTGGAGCGACATGATAGCCCTCCCGGCTTGCTCTGGGCAGAGGCGGCGCCGAGCCCAGGCGGGGGCCGGGGTCAGGCGTGTTCTTCCTTGAAGCCGTGTTTTTCCAGCAGCCGATAGATGCTGCGCTCGCTGATGCCCAGGATGCTGGCGATCCGGCCCCGGTGGCCGGCGTACTTGGCCACCAGGAATTCCAGGTAGCGCCGCTCGATCTCGTCCAGGGACGGCTCGAAGGGAAAGCCCAGGCTGAACTGCCCGGGGGTTTCGCCCACGGTCTCAAAGCTGAAGTGCTCCGGTCGAATGTCTTCGCTGCTGCCGCCGACGATGATGGCCCGCTCCACCATGTTGCGCAGCTCCCGGATGTTGCCCGGGAACGCATAGCCCATGAGCAGGCGCTGGGCCGAGGGGTGCAGCCGCTTGTTGAGCCGGCGCGAGAAGTTGTGATGGGCCAGGAAGTGCTCCACCAGGGCGGGAATGTCTGGCAGCCGCTCCCGGAGGGGCGGGATGCGCAGGGTGAATGCAGACAGCCGGTAATAGAGGTCGGACCGGAATTGGCCTTCCTTGCTCATCTGGGACAGATTGCGGTTGGTGGCGGCCACGATGCGCACGTTGGCATGGAGATCCTTGATGCCGCCCAGGCGACGGTATTGGCCGGTCTCCAGGACCCGCAGCAGCTTGGCCTGGATGGTGGGTTCGATCTCGCCGATCTCGTCCAGGAACAGGGTCCCGCCATTGGCAGCCTCGATAAGCCCGGGTTTTTGTCGGTCGGCGCCGGTGAAGGTGCCCTTTTCGTGGCCGAAGAGCTCGGATTCGAATAGTTTCTCCTGCAAGGTGCAGCAGTCCACGGCGACGAAGTTGTGGCTCCTGCGCGGGCTGCGCTCGTGAATGGCATGGGCCACCAGTTCCTTGCCCACCCCGCTTTCGCCCTGGATCAGTACCGTGGCTTCGGAATCGGCCACGGCATCGATCAATTTCTGCAGTTCCTGCATGGCCGGGCTGGACCCCACCATGCCTCCGGCCCCGGGAGCCTTCATGCGCGCCTTGCAATACTGGTGGTCGCGCTGCATGGCGGTGTGTTGCAGGGCGCGTTTCACCTCCAGCTCCAGCTCGTCCGGGTTGATGGGCTTGCTGAGGTATTCCAGGGCGCCCGCCTTCATGGCGGCAACCGCCTCCTGCACGGTGCCGAAGGCGGTGAGGACAATGACCGGATAGTCCCGGGTCAAGACCGGCAGCAGCTCCATGGTGTTGGCATCCGGCAGATGCACGTCGGAGATGATCAGGTGGGGTTCGTGCTTGGCCAGATAGGCATTGGCCTCGGACCAGGACTTCGCGCCGGCGACCTCATAGCCGAAGCGGCGCAGCTCGTCCTGCAGCAGGCGGTTGAGCAGTGGATCATCTTCCACCAGCAGGATTTGTTCGGTGCGGCGCTTCATGTTACCCCGTGATCCGGCTGGCCGCGTCGGGCAGGTGGACGACGAACCGGCTGCCTGTCCCGGGCTGGCTGGCAAAGTCGATTCGTCCGCCATAGGCTTCCAGGATGGATCGGCAGATGCTCAGGCCCAGGCCGGTGCCGGTCTTGCCGTCGGCCCGGTGGCTGAAGAAGGGATCGAAAACCTGCTTGGCATGCTCGGGCGCAATGCCCACGCCAGTATCTTCGAAGGCCAGCTCGACCCAGTGCCCGTCGGTTCGGGTCGTCACCACCAGGCGGCCGCCCTGGGGCATGGCATGGAGGGCGTTCTGGGCCAGGTTCAACACTACGGCGCGTAGTTCGCTGTCGGTGGCCAGGGCCCGGGGCGAGGGCTGCGCCAGCACCTGCTGGATGACCACCCCCGCAGCTTCGGCCTCCCAAGCGAGCAGGGCCAGGGTTTCCGCCACTGCTGGGTTCACCTCCACCAACTGGGGCGTGGCGGAGGGCGCCATGCCCAGCTTGAGCAGGCTTTCGGTGACCCGCAGGCAACGATCGATCTCGCCGTCCACGAT
>DYHB01000201.1 GCA_020724415.1 Thiobacillus sp. | reverse complement strand
GGGGGGGGGGGTGGAAGAGCCCCGCCGAGGTGGCGGCGCTCGGGGAATGGGAGGAGATCGGCCGCACCCTGGCCGAGCTGGAAGCCCAGGACTTCGCGTGGATCAGTTTGCGCCGGGACCCCGAGGAGCCCGAGCCCCATCGCTGGGAGGCCGCCGTCTCCGACGGCAACCGGCACTGGGGCGCCGGCGCCACGGCGTTGGCGGCGGTCCGCCAGGCGGCCGAGCGCGCCCGGGCGGCCCGGGCCGAGGAAGAGGCCAATGCCTAAGCTCATCGCCATGCTCGACACCCTGCGCGCCGCCGGCTGGAAGAGCCACGACGCGGTGGCGCTGCTCCAGGAGCCGCTCCGCCGGGCGTTGCCGACGCTGCGGGCCAGTGCGGAGGCTGGCAACGAGACCGATGCCGCGCTGGCCCGTGCCGCCCGGATGATCCAGTGCCAAGCCGAGGACCTGGAACTGCTCAACTTCATTGAAACCGTACTGGTCTACAAACTACCGCGCAGCAGCCGCGAGGAGATACAAGCCATGCTGGGCATTACCGACATCGACCTGAAGCAAACCCGTTTTTACCAGGAAGTTCTCGCCGAGGGACGCCTGGAAGGGCATCAGAAGGGACACCAGGAAGGACGCCAGGAAGGACGCCAGGAAGGACGCCAGCTCGGCGAGGCCCTGGTTTTGCGCCGGTTACTCACCCGCCGCTTCGGCCCTCTGCCGGAGTGGGTCGAACAGCGCATCCAGCAGGCGCCGCCCGAACAACTGGAAACCTGGGCCGAGCGCCTGCTGGACGCGGAAAGCCTGCCAGCGGTATTCGAGACCTGAAAGCATGCTCCCCTCAGCGACCAACCCCGCCCACGGTGCCGAACCGAGCTATCCGGCATGACCATGCATGACGGGTCCTACAAGCACATATTCTCCCACGCCCAAATCGTGGAAGACCTGCTGCGCGGGTTCGTGCATGAAGACTGGGTGCCCCAGATCGACTACGGCAGCCTGGAGAAGATGGGTGGCAGCTACGTCACCGACGACCTGCGCGAGCGGGAGGACGACATCATCTGGCGGGTGAGGTTCAAGCCTGCCCTGAGCGGAGTCGAAGGGGGTGAATGGCTGTATGTCTACCTGCTCATCGAATTCCAAAGCCGCAGCGATCCATGGATGGCGCTGCGCATCCTGGTGTATACAGGATTACTGTATCAAGACCTGGTGAAAAGCGGCCAGATCGTGGCGCCAAACAAGCTGCCACCGATTTTTCCCGTAGTGGTTTACAACGGCGAAAGCCCCTGGCGTTCCGCCTGCGAAGTGGCTGAATTGATCGAGCCGGCAGGACTCAGCGCCTGGCGCCCCAGTCAGCGCTACTTCCTGCTGGACGAGGGGCGGGTGAGCGAACCCGAATTGGCAGAAGCGGACAACTCGCTGGCCGACATCATCCGGCTGGAATCCAGCCCGGAACCTGAAGTCATGCGGCAAATCATCGGCCGGCTGACCCAACGGCTGAGAGAACCCCGTTATGATAGCCTCCGGCGGGCGTTAGTCGTCTGGATCAACCGAGTGGTCCTCAAACGGCTCGTGCCCGCTGAAAGAATTCCCGAAGCCACTGAACTACAGGAGATCGATACCATGCTCGCAGAACGCGTCGTCGAATGGACCGAAAAGTGGAAGCAGCAAGGACTTCAGCAAGGACTTCAGGAAGGGCGTCAGGAAGGGCGTCAGCAAGGACGTCAGGAAGGGCGTCAGGAGGGGATTCAGGAAGGACTTCAACAAGGCATAGCCCAAGGAGAAATTACGCTGTTGCGCCGGCAATTGACTCGCCGTTTCGGCCCCCTGCCGGCATGGGCCGAAGCCCGTTTGGCGCGGGCCAGTACCGAACAGTGCGAAACCTGGGCGGATCGACTGCTGGAAGGTCGTAGTCTGGAAGCCGTGCTGGGATCGCCCGAATGAATCGATTGGAGGTCAAAATC
>DYHB01000063.1 GCA_020724415.1 Thiobacillus sp. | reverse complement strand
TGCCCAACAAGAACGACGTCAAGGAAGGCATCATCACCTACAAGCTGGCCGCCCACGCCGCCGACCTCGCCAAGGGCCACCCCGGCGCACAGATCCGCGACAACGCCCTGTCGAAAGCCCGCTTCGAATTCCGCTGGGCCGACCAGTTCAACCTCGGCCTCGACCCGGACAAGGCCAAGTCCTTCCACGACGAGACCCTGCCCAAGGAATCCGCCAAGGTGGCCCACTTCTGCTCCATGTGCGGCCCTCACTTCTGCTCCATGAAAATCACCCAGGACGTGCGCGACTTCGCCGCCAAGCAGGGCATCAGCGAGAACGAAGCGCTGGAAAAGGGGATGGAAGTGAAGTCGGTGGAATTCGTGAAGACCGGCGCCGAGGTGTATCACAAGGTCTGACGGGGTTTCTGCCTGCTGTCGCGGCCCGCTTGCCAACAGGCAACCGGGCTGTTTTTACCTGTGGGGCTGGCGGAGAAAGAGAGGCTTGCCAACCGGACTAGACTGGACTAAGCTAGGTTCTTGATCAGGTCTGGAGACGGCCATGCAAACCATCAACATCCACGAAGCCAAAACCCACCTCTCACGCTTTGTCGATCAAGCTGCGGCAGGTGAGGAAATACTCATCGCCCGCGCCGGAAAGCCGGTCGCCCGACTGGTGGCGCTGGCCTCGGACAAGGGCTCGCCACGCAAGCTGGGCCAGGGAAAAGGCCGTTTCACGATCCCGGATAATTTCGACCGCCTGCATGACGAAGCCATCCAGCGCATGTTCGAGTCGGGCGAATAAGCGTGGCGGACTGCACCCATTCCTTTCTGCTCGACACCAACATACTCCTCGCTGCGCTGATCGCCCCGGAGAGCTTGCCAGTGGACGTCCAGACGCAACTGAGCGCCCCGTCCAACCGCATCCTGTATAGCGCCGCCAGTCTCTGGGAAATCGCCATCAAATGCTCCCTCGGGCGGGAAACCTTCAATTTCAGGCCGGAGGACATCCAGCAATTGGCGCTCGACACCGGATTCACCGAGTTGCCCATTCTGTCGAATCATTGCCATCGTGTGGCCAACCTGCCCTGGCACCACCGAGACCCCTTCGACCGGCTGCTCGTGTGCCAGGCGCTGGCCATCCCGGCCTATTTGCTTACCACGGATGCCATGTTGGCCCGGTATTCGGATCTGGTAGAGGTGGTGCGACTGGGATAGAAACGTAATGTCAGCAGACATGCCCCCCCTACTCCGGTCGTTGACCCGCATCCGGGAAAGCTCCTGCCTGATGGCGCACACCGTCGCAGGTTGCCGGGTTACGGGGTATCCAGCAGGGTGATCCAGTGCACCACCGGGACCCCGCTGGCGGCGGCCAGATGGGTCTGGCAGCCGATGTTGGCCGTGGCAATGAGTTCCGGACCCCGGGCTTGCAGGTGGGAGAGCTTGCGGTCGCGCAACTGGCCGGCCAGGTCGGGTTGCAGGATTGAGTAGGTGCCGGCAGAGCCGCAGCAGAGATGGGCTTCGTCCACCGGCAGAAGCTCATGGCCGAGCCGGGTCAGCATCCCTTCGATGACCCCGCGTACTCTCTGGCCGTGTTGCAGGCTGCACGGGGGGTGGAAGGCGATGCGCCGGGCCGGGCCGGGGTCGAGGGGGGCCAGGTCTTCACCCGCCAGCACTTCGGCCAGGTCCCGGGCCAGGGCGGATACGCGGGCCGCCTTGGCGGCATAGGCGGGATCATCCCGCAGCAGATAGCCATAATCCTTCACCTGGCTGCCGCAGCCGCTGGCCGTGATGACAATGGCCTCCACGGAACCGCCATCAGGGGACTCAGCAGGGAACTCCAGCGCCGGCCACCAGGCGTCGATGTTGCGCCGCATGGCCTCCCGGGCCGCCTCCACGGCGCCCAGATGCTGGCTCAGGGCGCCGCAGCAGGCGGCCCCGGGCACCGACTCAAGGGTAATGCCCAGGCGATCCAGCACCCGGGCCGCTGCGGCATTGATGCCCGGGTCGATCTCGGGCTGGACGCAGCCTTCCAGAAGCAACATGCGCCGGGCATGCTGGCGGGAGGGGCGGGACCCGGGCGCCGGCGCCGTGGGGACGCGCCGTTTCAGGGCCTGGGGCAGCAGACCCCGCAGGCCCCGCCCAAGCCTGAGCAAGGTGCCGAAGACGCCCGGTGCCAGCAGGGCCCGGCGCAGGCCTTCCCGACGGAGCCTGTCCGCCGGGGGGCGCTGGACCCGGGCTTCCATCCATTCCCGGCCGATATCCACCAGGTGACCATACGCCACGCCGGACGGGCAGGTGGTTTCGCAATTGCGGCAGGTGAGACAGCGATCCAGATGGGTCCGGGTGCGCTCGGTGGCAGCGCCCGTTTCAAACATCTGCTTCATCAGGTAGATGCGGCCCCGGGGACCGTCCAGCTCGTCCCCCAGGAGTTGATAGGTGGGGCAGGTGGCGTTGCAGAATCCGCAGTGGACGCAGTTGCGCAGGATGCGGTCGGCCTCCTGGCCTTGGGGCGTCAGGAGGAAGTCGGCGGGTAGTCGGGTTTGCATGATGGGAATCCGGCCCTCAGAGTTCCGGGTACAGGCGTCCGGGATTGAACAGGCCGAGGGGGTCCAGGGCCTGCTTGACGGCCCGGTGCAGCGCCAGCAGGGGCGCGGGCAGGGGGTGGAACACCGCCCCGTCCGGGGGATGGCCCCTGAACCAGGTGGCATGCCCCCCCAGAGCCTGGACCCGGGTCCGGATGGCCTCGGGCGCCGCATCGCTCACCAGCCAGCGCTGGGCACCTCCCCACTCGGTCAGGATGTCGCCGGGCAGGGCCGGATCGGGGGCAGCCGCGGGCAGGGAGAGCCGCCACAGGGGGCTCTCCGTCTGGAAAAATGGCAGGGCATGGTCGCGTACCGCCTGCCAGACCGGGACCTGCACCACCTCGCCACCGATGCTCTGTCGTGCCGCCGCCACCCCCTGTTCGCCGCCGCAGAGCCGGAGCCACAAGCGGCCGGCGTGGTAAAGGCTGCCACTCAGGGGCAGGGGTTGGCGGCCCAGATCCAGCACGCGCCGGGCCGCCCTGGCGGCGTCCAATTCCTGCACCAGGGTCAGGCTGGCGGCCGGGCGAGGCAACACCTTGATGGATGTCTCCAGGATCACGCCCAGGGTGCCAAGGGAGCCCGCCATCAGACGGGATACGTCATAGCCGGCGACGTTCTTCATGACCTGGCCGCCGAAACCCAGGGGCTCGCCCCGACCATTCAGGATCTTTACCCCCAGCACGGCATCCCGCACCGATCCCGACCAGGGCCGGCGCGGACCGGAAAGCCCCGCAGCCAGCATGCCGCCCAGGGTGGCGCCGGCCCCGAAATGAGGCGGCTCGAAGGGCAGCACCTGGTTGTGCTCGGCCAGCAATGCCTCGATCTCGGTCAAGGGGGTGCCGGCCCGGGCGGTGATGACCAGCTCGGTGGGTTCATAGCTGACCACGCCGGCGTGGCCGGCCATCTCCAGCGGCTCCCCCTGGCTGTTGCGGCCATGGAATGCCTTGCTGCCACCCCCCCGTATGCACAGCGGCGTCCGCTGGATGCCTGCCTGGCGCACCTGTTCCGCGAGTTCCCGTGTCCTGTCCGTCATCAGAACCTCGGCAATTCCGGAAACCGGAGTTCACCGCCCTGGACATGCATGCGACCGAATTCGGCGCAGCGGTGCAGGGTGGGCACGGCCTTGCCGGGGTTGAGCAGGCCGGCGGGATCGAAGGCGGCCTTGAGGGCGTGGAACTGCTCCAGCTCGGCGGCGCCGAACTGGCTGCACATGGGCGCAAGCTTCTCGATGCCGATGCCGTGCTCGCCGGTGACCGTGCCCCCCACCGCCACGCACAGGTCCAGGATGGCGGTGCCGAAGGCCTCGGCCCGTTCCAGTTCGCCCTCACGGTTGGCATCGAACAGGATCAACGGGTGAAGGTTGCCGTCCCCGGCATGGAAGACGTTGGCCACCTTTAGACCATATTCCCCGGAGAGCTGGGCAATGCGCTTGAGTACGCGACCCAGATGCTGGCGCGGGATGGTGCCATCCATGCAGTAATAGTCCGGCGAGATGCGCCCCACGGCCGGGAACGCCCCCTTGCGGCCGGCCCAGAATTTCTGTCGCTGGGCTTCGTCGGTGGCGGTGCGCACTTCGGTGGCGCCGGATTGCAACAGCAGTTCCCGCACCCCCATGATGGCTTCCGACACTTCGGCGTTGGTGCCGTCCAGTTCGCACAGCAGGATGGCTTCGGCCTCCACGGGGTAGCCGGCGTGGACAAAGTCTTCCGCGGCGCGGATGGCCGGGTTGTCCATCATCTCCAGCCCGGCCGGGATGATGCCGTTGGCGATGATGGCGGCCACCGCCTCCCCGGCCTGCTCCACCGAGGCGTAGGCGGCCAGCAGCACCTGGGTCCGTTCGGGCTTGGGCAGCAGGCGTACGGTGACTTCGATGACGATGCCCAGCAGGCCTTCGGAGCCGGTCATCAGGGCCAGCAGATCGTAGCCTGGCCCATCGAGGCTGGCGCCACCCAGTTCCAGCAGCTCGCCGTCCATGGTCAGCATCTTGATGCCGAGCACGTTATGGACCGTCAAGCCGTATTTCAGGCAGTGCACGCCGCCCGAGTTCTCCGCCACGTTGCCGCCGATGGAACAGGCGATCTGGGACGACGGGTCGGGGGCGTAATAGAGGCCGTGGACCGCGGCGGCCTCGGAAATGGCCAGGTTGCGCACCCCGGGCTGGACCCGGGCGATGCGGTTGTCGGGATCGATGGCCAGGATGCGGTTGAACCTGGCCAGGCCGAGCAGGACGCCGTTGGACAGGGGCAGCGCTCCGCCGGACAGGCCGGTGCCGGCCCCCCGGGGCACCACGGGCACGCCATGCTCACGGCAAACGCGCAACACCGCCTGGACCTGCTCGACACTCTCCGGCAGCACCGCCACGGCGGGCAGGCGCCGGTAGGCCGAGAGGCCATCGCATTCGTAGGGATGGAGTTCCTCCGCCTCGGCCAGCACGGCTGTTGCCGGCAGCGCGGCACGCAGGTCGGCGATCAGGGCCCGGCGCAGTTCCGGGGCCAGCAGGACTTCGGCAGGGGCGTTCATGACCGGATTATCTCAGCAAAACCTCAGGCCGCAAGTTGCTCCGCCGGGCTCAGATCGGGGCGCGCCAAGCGCCGCCAGACCGTCGCCAGGGCCGCGTCATCGCCCACATTACCCGGGAAGATCACCACCGGCATGCCGGGATAGCGCGGGTGATCGTCCGGACAACACACCACGGAGCAACCGGCCAGCACCTGGCCCACCACACGGGCGGCGGCCAGTTCCAGGCCGGTGGACAAGACATCGTTGGAGGTGATGCCGCCCTTGCTGATGAGAAAACCCAGGGTGGGCGGCAGGCCGCGCACGATGTCCATGAGGGTCCCGGACACGGTCTCACCGAAGGCCAGCCGCTCGCCCTGGCTGGCAAACCCGCGTTCCGTGCGGCTGGTGAAGATGACCGGCGTCAGGCCCGCGTCATGGGCTTCCCGCGCCACCTGACAGGCTGCCTCCACCAGGGATTCCCGGGCTGCGGGCAGGCGTCCGACATCGATCTCCACGGGCACCATGCCGGGCTCGGCCAGCAGGCGCTGGAGCTGGGCCGTGGATTTTTTTACGTGGGAGCCGACCACCACCGCGCCGGGCCGCCCCCCGCGCACATAGGCGGACATCCGCGCCACGGGCACCGGCTGGGGCGGTAAATTGGCCAGGGCGGTGATCAGGCTGGCCGCGCTGCGGAACAAAAAGCGCTTGCCCCGGGCCACCGCCTCCATCAACTGGGCGGCAAAACCATCCAGGTCGGACTGAATTTCGGCATCCACCACGCAACAGGCGTTGTCCTTCAGATTCAACAGCCTGGGCAGGACATTGCCGCGCACATCGGACAGAACGAACCGTTCCACCCGGTCGGCCGGTATGCGCCCACGCGTCTTTTCGGCCACGTAGTCCGGCAGGTAACTGGTGGAATAGCCGAACACCGAATCCCGGGCGAACTCGGTATCCGCCGTGGGGACCGCCACCCCGTCCACCATCAGGTAATGGGTGCTGTCCCGGGTGACGCGCCCGCCCTCGAAGAAGGCGGGAATCAGGAAATGGGCATCAAAGCCGGCGGACCGGTCACCCAACACCTCGGCCATCACATCGGTTTCCACCGGATAGTGGCCGCGCAGGGTGGAATCGGACCGACTGACGAACAGGGTGTCGAACTTCCGGCCGGCCGCCGCCAGCTCGGCCAAGGCCGTCTTCAGGTTTTGGCAGACCTCGGCCGTGATGGCGGCAGCGCGGCTGGCATCCATGCCCCGGGTGTTGGTCAGGACGAAGAACAGGGGGGCTTCGTCCAGGATCGCTGCGCGCAGGGTGGCCACGTCCCAACGGGTCAGCAGCAGGCAGGAATGCACCGTCTGGGACCCGGTGGGATCGTCGTCCAGGATGATGATTTTCGTGTTCGACATGGCTTCAAATTCCCTATCGATGGGCAGTCAGCCGCCCGAAACAGGGGTCTCCCCCCTCCCGGGCGCAGGGTTCAGGCCAGCAGCGACTGGGTACGCTCGGTCATGGCCTCGGCCGTGATGCCGTTGAAGGCCATGATCTCGCCCGGGCTGGCGGTGGTCTCGCCCCGCTGCCAGACGAACATGTCCCGGCGCGGCGCCCGGCTGCGCAACATCACCGGCTCCAGGGGCCCGCCGGGGCCGCCCGAGACCCCGATCAGGGCATCGCCATCGAACAGGGCGTTGAAATGGTCATCATCCATGAAGGCATTGTCCGGCTCGCTCACCGTGGACCAGGAGACATCGGTCGGGCGATACAGGCGGCGCGGGTTGGCGCAACTGACGATGCGCACCCGGACGCCCAGGGCCTCCAACCGATCCTTGGCCTCGAATACCGGCAGCAAGGCCATGTCCCCGGTGACGGCAAACACCACCGTCTTGGCGCCAGCAGTCGATTCATAGAGCGACACGGCGCCCTTCTCGATGCCTTCGCGGGCCTGATCCAGGGTGCTGTAGACCGGCAGCGGCGATTTGGAGGCAATGATGGCGATGCCCTTGTTGTGGGTCCCCAGTGCCCATTCGTAGGCGGCCTGAATCTGGTTGGCGTCGCAAGGGAACAGCGGGTACACGTTGCCGTTGCGCATCTGGGCTGCAAAGTAGTTTTCGATCTCCGGGCGCTGGTGGGTCCAGCCGTTGCGCCCCTGCTCCAGGGCACCGGCGGTGAACATGCAGATCATGGACGGCGTCCTGCGGCGCAGTTCGGCCATGGCCTGGGTCACGGTCTGGACGATGGGCCAGCCGTTGATGGCGAAACTCTCATAGGACAACCACAGGGAGCGGGAGCCAAACAGGGCGAGACTGGCGGCCAGGCCGGCGCAGGCATCCTCGTTGAGGGGTTCGTAGACCTGACCCGCCGGTCCCTGGTTGTACAGGTCGTCGGTCACCGGATGACGGATCTTCAGGGCGACGTTGATATTGGCCATGGCGCTCGCCTCGTTGCCGTCGGCGTTGGTCACCACGAAGCGCGGGTCATGCTGGCCGACGTGGGCCACCAGGGCACCGAAGGTGGTGGCCGGCACCTGCTTGTCGCCCACCGGAAATTCCCGGATCGGCAGGGCAGGCAGCGGGTTGATCTGAAGAACATGCTCGGTCACCGACGTTTTCACGGCCGGGCCGCCGCCGGCACGGACGAAGTTCTCGCGCACGATGGCCCAGGCTTCCGGGCTCAGGGCGCGACGCTTCAGCCCCTCGATCATGTGTGCGGCATCCAGGGTGTCGGGCGGATACAGGTTGTGGGACTTGGCGCCCAGCTTGTGCACCCCGGCCCCCTTCAACTGCTTGATGATGAACACCGTGCGGGTGCCGGACAGGGCCGACCTGGCGGCCTCGTCCGCACCGCGCAGCACGGCGCCGGCAAAGGCCAGGCGGGCAGTCTGGCCGAACTGACTGCTGTCGACATAGGCACCGGCCTGATCGGTATCGTCAAAGGCCTTGGCGTCCACCAGCGCCACGTTTTCAAAACCATGGCCGGTCCAGTAGGCAATCATCTGTTCGTTCGACCAGGTGCAGCACATTGAGTGATGTTCCTGGCTGTAGCCGTTCCAGATCAGGGTGGGCAGGTAGTTGGTCACCGTCGGGTAGGCGGTATTGAAGTGCATCATCGAGTTCAGCACGTAGGGCTCGCCCATGCCGCCGTCGCCGATGGTGACGGGGAACAGCTTGCCCGGATGCAGCATGGCGCCGGCCATGGCGAAGTGCTGGCCCTGGCCGAGGGGGCCAGCAGGCCGGGGATGGCGCCGGACAGGTGGCCAAGCAGGCCGTGTTTCTCGCGGAACCGGGCCATCATGTCGCTGACGGTACGGATGCCCATCTCCTCCAGGGAGGTATCCAGGAACATGGCGGAGTAGAAGCCCGGTGCGTGGTGACCCACTTCGGTGACGATGTTGGTATGGCCCAGCATGACCAGCGACGCATAGGCCTCGGCGCTGGAGGCGAAGCCACCCGGGTGGCCGGAGGCCTTGCTGCCGCAGACCTGCAGGGTCAGGTAGCGCAGAGCGTCGGCCATCAGCAGGGTCTGATAGGCGGCGACCGGATCGGCCGGGTCGGCAATCGCCCCCGTGCCGGCGGACACGGCGGGCTGGGCGGCTTGCCCCTCGAAGCCTGGCCAGGCCTCGGCGAAATACTGGATGCCTTCGCAGAAGGCGGGGGTGATCTGGGTCTGGGTTTGGGTCATGGCGTTCATTGCGGGCTCCGTCATCAGGGTTTGACCAAAGCCTACATTTTTAGTCAACTTTTCACAATATCAAATACGTTTCATAATACGGAATGATTCACACCCTCTGACTGGACCAACACCATGACTGAAGCCGCCTCCGGCATCCAAGTGATCGACCGTGCCGTATCCCTCCTGGACGCCCTGGCCAGGGAGAACCGGCCGGCCAGCCTCAAGGTGCTGAGCGCCGAAACCGGATTGCATCCATCCACGGCCTTCAGGATCCTCGCTTCCCTGACCGAGCACGGCCTGATCGGTCGCGACAGTGCCAACCTGTACCGGCTCGGGCCCCGCCTGCTCCAGTGGGCCGGACGCGTCAGCGCCGGGCTGGATGTGCGTGAAGCGGCTCGGGCGGAAATGGAATGGCTGCGCGACCAGGTGGGGGAATCGGTCAACCTCACCCTGCGCGATGGCGATCAAATGGTCTACGTGGAACGGGCCATCCCCAACCGGATGATGCGGGTGGAACAGGTGGTCGGCAGCCGGGCCCCCTTGCACGTCACCGCCGTCGGCAAGCTCATGTTGGGGGAAAGCGGGGCCGCCGCAGTGCGGGAATATGCCCGGCGGACCGGACTGCCTGCCTACACGGCCAACACCCGGTCCGAAGTGGACGTACTGCTCCAGGACATCGAAACCAGCCGACGGCGCGGGTACGCCCTGGATGACGAAGAGGCCGAAACCGGCGTGGGCTGCATTGGCGCCCTGGTCAGGGATGCCACCGGCAGTGCGGTGGGTGGCTTGTCCGTCTCCGCGCCCATGGAACGACGCCGGGAGGAATGGATTCCCCTGGTCAGGGAAGCCGCCCTGCGCATTTCCCGGAGACTGGGTTACCACGCCCCGGATGGGTGAGTACAATCCCCCCTCACACAGCGCATGGGTGGAACATGGAGTCGCATCTGAAACGTGTCGTCCTGGGCGTGACAGGCGGTGTCGCGGCCTACAAGTCTGCCGAACTGGCGCGGCTGCTGGTCAAGGCCGGACTGGACGTCCAAGTGGTCATGACCGAGGCCGCCGGCCATTTCATCGGCGCGGCCACCTTCCAGGCCATTACCGGCCATCCCGTGTTCACCAGCCTCTGGGACGAGCGGGTGGACAACGGCATGGCCCACATCGACCTGTCCCGGGGCGTGGAAGCCATCCTGGTGGCCCCGGCCTCGGCCGATTTCCTGGCCAGGCTGGCCCAGGGTCGGGCCGATGACCTGCTCACCACCCTCTGCCTGGCCCGGGACTGCCCCTTGCTGGTGGCCCCGGCCATGAACCGGCAGATGTGGGAAAACCCGGCCACCACCCGCAACATGTATCAATTGGGCCTGGACGGCGTGGCGCTGCTGGGACCGGACACCGGCGAGCAGGCCTGCGGCGAGGTGGGGTTCGGGCGCATGCTGGAGCCGGAAGAGCTGCTGGATGCCCTCCTGGCCTGGTTCCAGCCCAAGCGCCTGCGGGGCCTGAAGGTTTTGATGACAGCCGGCCCCACCTACGAGGCCATCGATGCGGTACGGGGGATTACCAACCGCTCCTCCGGCAAGATGGGCTACGCCCTGGCTCGGGCCGCCCTGGAGGCGGGCGCGGAGGTCACCCTGATCAGCGGTCCCACCGGACTGAAGCCCCCGCCGGATGCCGAAACCATCCAGGTCGTGAGCGCCCAGGAGATGCTCGAGGCGGTGGAAGCCCGGGTGGGCGAAGTCGACATCTTCATCGCTGTGGCGGCCGTGGCCGATTACTACGTACTCAATCCGTCCGACAACAAGATCAAGAAGGATGCCCACATCCTGACCCTGGAACTGGCCCCCAACCCGGACATCCTGGCCAATGTGACGGCCCTGCCCAAGCCCCCTTTCTGCGTGGGCTTTGCCGCCGAGAGCGAGAACCTGGAGGAGTACGCCGAGCTGAAACGCAAGCGCAAGCACCTGCCCCTGATCGTGGCCAATGACGCCCGGGAAGCCATCGGCAGCGATCGCGTGCAACTGGTACTGATGGATGACCAGGGCCGGCATGTGCTGGATACGGCCGACAAGCTGACCCAGGCCAGGCGCATCGTCGCTCACCTGGCCGACCTCTACAACCAGCGTTACCCGTGAGCCCCGTCCCCACCCGCCAACCTTGAACCACGAAACAGAACATCATGCACGTAGACCTGAAGATTCTGGACCCCCGAGTCCGTGACCAGCTGCCCCATTACGCCACTCCCGGCAGCGCGGGACTCGATCTGCGCGCCTGCCTGGATGAGGCCCTCGTCCTGCAGCCCGGCACCACCCACCTCATCCCCACCGGCCTGGCCATTCATCTGGCCGACCCGGGCTACGCCGCCATGATCCTGCCCCGCTCCGGGCTGGGCCACAAACACGGCGTGGTATTGGGAAACCTGGTGGGCCTGATCGATTCGGATTACCAGGGCCAGCTGATGGTTTCGGTCTGGAACCGGGGCAGCGACCCCTTCACGGTGCAACCCTTCGAGCGCATTGCCCAGATGATCATCGTGCCGGTGGTCCAGGCCCGCTTCAATCTGGTGGAGGAATTCCCGGAGAGCGACCGGGGGGCCGGGGGCTTCGGCAGCACCGGCCAGGCTTAGGGCCGGCCGACTTTCCGATCGCCCCCCTGCCGGCAACTAACGGCCGCTACTGTCGGCAGCCAGCAGGCCTTGCCGGAAGCTGTCCAGAAAAGCGCCGATGCTGTCGGCGAAATCCTGATCCGGTGCCAATTGGTTGATGGACCCATGCAGGGTGGTCGCCCCATGGCGGGTGGTCACCGTCCATTGCAGGGCATTGGGGCAGGACAGCAGCTCGTAGCGGATGCCGTTGCGTATCCGGCTGCGCCGGGTCTCGAACACGCCCCAGACGCAACTGATCTCGGCCTGATCCGGCCCACTGGGCGCCGACACCTCATAGATGTCCTGGCACAGGCCGGGCAGCCGCTCCAGGGTACACAGGGCCGCCAGCCGGTCTTCCGGGATCGCCCGATCCAGTTGGTGGCACCACTCCATCAGCATTGCTCCCAGGGCAGCTGGTCATGGCGCCAGCCATTGAGGGTGGAACGGTGATGCTGCTCGTCCAGTTCGCCCTCAAACCCGTACTTGACGTTGTATACGTCGGTGAAACCATGCTGCTCAAGAAAGGTCCCGGCCTCCCGGGACCGGTTGCCCGAGCGGCAGATCAGTACCACGGGGCGGTTGTGGGAGGCAGCAATGCGGACTTCCCCCAGGAACCGGGGGTTCAAGTCCCAGTTTTCCCCCTCGTACCAGGGGATCAGGATCGCCCCGACAGGATGCCCGACGAACAGGAACTCCCACTCCGAGCGGCAATCCACGAACACGGCGTCGGCATGTTCGCGCAAAAAATCATAAGTTTCCCGGGGGGTCAGGTGCTGCATGTCGGTCTCCTTGGATCTGCGGCAGGCGTCGGCAAAGCCGGCCTGGAGATTATATAAGTTTTACTGATGCAGCCATAAGCCAGACACAACGACACCCCTTGGATTCAGTCTGCCGACAGCACCCGATTCCGGCCATCCCGCTTGGCCCGGTACAGGGCCGCATCGGTCCGGTCCACCTGGCTTTCCAGTCCCTCGCCCTTGCGGTACTCGCTCACGCCCACGGATACCGTGACCTGGGACAGACGCTCCTGGGTGCTTCTGCGCACCAGCACGATCTGTTCCACCGCATTGCGCACGGCTTCCGCCACCTTGAGCGCTCCGGCCAGGGGCGTATCCGGCAACAGGATCACGAACTCCTCGCCGCCATACCGGGCCACGCAATCACTGCCCCGGACCTGTTGGCGAAAAGAGTGCACCACCCGCTTGAGCACCTCGTCCCCCAACAGATGACCATAGGTGTCGTTGAAGGTCTTGAAATGATCGATATCGATCACCAGCATGGAAAACCGGCCGTCGCTTTCGTCGGCCGCCGCCATCAGGGCAGCCGCGATACGTTCGAGGGCACGCCGGTTGTAGGCGCCGGTGAGGGTGTCCAGTTCGGATTCCCGCTTGATCTGGTCCAGCTGGGCACGCAGGGATTCCGCCTCCTTCTGGGTGGTGTCCAGCTGGGCCTGGAGGACCTGGGTGGTCTCCGTGGCCTGCTGGGCAGCCCCCATCAGGTCGCCGATGATGGCATGCAATGTCTCCAGGCTCGGCTTGCCCTGCAAGCCCCTCTGATTGTTCAGGAGCACCTGCTTGAAACCCTCCATGCTGCCGTGGGTTTCCTTGACCCGGGCCAGCAAGCCCGCCAGCAACCCCATCAATTCCCCCGACAGGGCATCCATGGGGTTGTCCTGGACCTCCAGCTGCAGCCGCTCGTAGAGAATGCCCATCATGGCGTCGTTCCAGCCTTGACCGCGCATGGACTGGCTTTCCACTTCCCGCACCAGATCCCGGTTGAGTCCCCAGACGTATTCATAGCCCACGAAATAATTCACGGGGTGGGGCAGAAGTCCGGCCTCGCCGATGAATGCCAAGGCCTGTTCGCTCATGGACCTGATCTCTTCCGGCAGGGATTTGAGGTAGCGCTTTTCGGGATTGCTCATGGTGGCTGCCTGGTTGTGTTGAATTGTTCACGCAGGGGCTGGGTACTCGATATCGGCGGAAACCTGACAAAACTTTAATGGCGCATCGGCATCACCAAAAGAGATTATGGGATTTCGATTGGGTTTGCTTATCAAATACACATCTTATTAAGATTGCAGGTCTTTTTTCATCCTGGGCGCCCCGCCCGCACTCCCATGCCCGATCGCAGCTCCGAACTTCAAGCCCTGGCCGCACGCCGCATCCTGATCCTGGACGGCGCCATGGGCACCATGATCCAGCGTTACCAACTGGAAGAGGCGGACTATCGCGGCCAGCGCTTTGCCGACTGGCCCAGGGACCTGAAAGGCAACAACGACCTGCTGTTGCTGACCCGGCCCGACATCATCCGGGACATCCACGGTCAATATCTGGAAGCCGGGGCGGACATCCTGGAAACCTGCACCTTCAATGCCAACTCCATTTCCATGGCCGACTACGACATGGAAGCCCTGGTCCACGAGCTGAACTACGAGGGCGCCCGCCTGGCCCGGGCGGTGGCGGACGAATACGACCGGAAAACCCCTGACAAGCCCCGCTTCGTGGCTGGCGTGCTGGGGCCGACGTCCCGCACGGCCACCTTGTCGCCCGATGTGAACGACCCGGGTTTCCGGAACATCACCTTCGACGAGCTCGTGAGCACTTACTATCTTGCCACGGACGGACTGATCAAGGGTGGAGCCGATCTGATCCTGATCGAAACGGTGTTCGACACCCTCAACGCCAAGGCGGCGGTGTTTGCCGTGCAGAAATACTTCGACGACACCGGCGAGCGCCGTCCGATCATGATCTCGGGCACCATCACCGATGCCTCGGGCCGCACCCTGTCCGGCCAGACCGCCGAGGCTTTCTGGAACAGCCTGAGCCATGCGGAACCCTTCTCCTTCGGCTTCAACTGTGCCCTGGGCGCCCAGGAACTGCGCCAGCACGTGGCCGACATCTCCGGCAAGGCCGATACCCTGGTCAGCGCCCACCCCAATGCCGGGCTGCCCAACGCCTTTGGCGGCTACGACGAGACCCCGGAGCAGATGGCGCGGGAAATCCGGGAATGGGCCCAGGCAGGCCTGCTCAACATCGTGGGCGGCTGCTGCGGCACCAGCCCGGACCATATCCGGGCCATCGCCGAGGCGGTAAGTGATTGCTCACCACGTCTTGTCCCCACACTGGAACCCAAGTTACGCATCTCGGGCCTGGAGCCCTACAGCCTGGGACCGGATGACCTGTTCTGCAACGTGGGGGAGCGGGCCAACGTGACCGGCTCGGCCAAGTTCAAGCGGCTGGTCCTGGAGGGCCAGTACGAGGAAGCCCTGGCCATCTGCCGCCACCAGGTGGAGAACGGCGCCCAGGTCATCGACATCAACATGGACGAGGCCATGCTGGACGGCGAGAAGGCCATGGTCCGCTTCCTCCATCTCATCGCCTCGGAGCCCGACATCGCCCGGGTGCCCATCATGCTGGACTCCTCCAAGTGGGAGATCATCGAAGCCGGTCTGAAATGCGTCCAGGGCAAGCCCATCATCAACTCCATTTCCCTCAAGGAGGGCGAGGCCGAGTTCTGTGCCCGGGCCCGGCTGGCCCGGCGCTATGGCGCGGCCGTCATCGTCATGGCCTTCGACGAGCAGGGCCAGGCGGATACCTATGCCCGCAAGACCGAGATCTGCCGGCGGGCCTACCGGATCCTGACCGAAGACCTGGCCTTCCCGCCCCAGGACATCATCTTCGATCCCAACATCTTCGCCGTGGCCACGGGCATCGAGGAACACGCCAACTACGCCGTGGACTTCATCGAAGCCACCCGGTGGATACGGCAACACCTACCCCATGCCCACATCTCGGGCGGGGTTTCCAACGTGTCCTTCTCGTTCCGGGGCAATGAGCCGGTGCGCGAGGCCATCCATACCGTCTTCCTGTACCACGCCATCCAGGCGGGCATGGACATGGGCATCGTCAACGCCGGCCAGTTGGG
>DYHB01000062.1 GCA_020724415.1 Thiobacillus sp. | reverse complement strand
CGTCGCCCGTGACCCACAGGCCCAGCCGGTAGGCGCCGTAATAAATAGGGCCGAAGGTGACCGGATTGGTGATCAGGGTGCTGGCCGCAGCCGCCGGGATGTTGGCCCGAAGCAATACGGCGGCGGCGGCCGTCAGGGGTATCTGGGCCAAGGGGATGAGCAAGCCGAAGAATATCCCCAGGGCCACGCCCAGGGCGACGCCTCGCCTGGACCAGTGCCATAGGCGGGGATGACCCAGAAATGGCTTCAGCCAGGCCAGCCAGCGATTGCCTTCCAGCTTTTCCTTGGTAGGGATCCAGGATCGCGGGTGTTTCATGGTGATGGTGATCGGGTGGCGACTATAGGCTCGGGTGGAAGGGCCCGGGCTCGGGAAATCCAGGCAGGGTGGGCATGGTTTCAGCGTCCGCAGGAAGCCGCTCAGGAATGGCGTGGCCTGCCATGGGCATCCACGCCATTGCGGCGCCAGTGGCGCCAGGCCAGGATCAAAACGGTGAGGACCGTGGCAGGCAGTACATAACGCCCCATCAGAGCGCTATATCCAGCCAGGGCGCTGTGGGCGCTGGCGTGGAGAACCAGGTAGGTGGTGTAGGCGATGTAATAGCCCAGGAACAGGGCGCCATCGAAACGTCCAATCTGGCTGCCGGTGAAGAAGATGGGCAGGCAGATCAGGGCTACCGCCACCATGATGGGTATGTCCAGGGCTAGGAGCGCGGGCGCCACAGTCAAATCATCGGGTGCGATGGCCGCCGTGACGCCGAGCACTGCGAGGATGTTGAAGATGTTGCTGCCCACCGCGTTGCCCACCGCAATATCCCGTTCCCCGCGAATGGCGGCCAGGATGGAGGTGGCCACTTCGGGCAGGGAGGTGCCCACGGCCACCACGGTCAAGCCGATGACCAGCTCGCTGACTCCCAGGTATTTGGCGAAACCCACGGCTGCTTCCACCAGCCAGTTGGAACCTTGCACCAACAGGGCCAGACCGGCCAGGATGAGGATGATCTGGACCGGCACGGTACTGTCCCAACCGGAGGCCGAGGGTGTCATCGCCTCGTCGTATTCCGCCCGCACGGCGGCCTGTTCACGCCGGCTCTTCCGGATCAGGATGACGATGTACACCGTCAAGACCACCAGGAAGCCAAGGCCTTCATGGCGGCTGATGCCCCCGTCCAGGGCCAGAGCCCAAAGCAACAGGGACAGCCCGATCATCACGGGCACTTCCTGGCGGATGATCTGCTGGTGCACCGTCAATGGGACGATGAGGGCGGAAACCCCCAGGATGAGCAGGATGTTGGCAATGTTGCTGCCCACCACATTGCCCAGGGCGATATCCACCTGTCCCACCCAGGCAGATTGAACGGATACCGCCATTTCCGGTGCGCTGGTGCCCAGGGAAACAACGGTCAAGCCCACCACCAGGGGTGATATGCCCAGGGACAATGCCAGGCGTGAAGCACCGCGCACCAGAAGTTCCGCGCCCGCAACAAGGGCAACGAGGCCAAGCACAAACCAGATCATGGGGAATATCCACTAGAGAATACAACATAGCATCATGGCCCTTTGAACCGCTGTCAATTGGGTAATGCGACCAGCGAGTGGTGCAGCGTGGCTGGCGCAGCCAGCCGTGCGCCTGGGGGTGTGGCACGGGGGCTGGCTTGCCAGTCATGGTGTCGTGCTTGACGTTGGACGGGATTGGCCGCCTAATCCGAAAAAAAAGGAGCGAGACACCATGCAACAAAATGCAGCCACCCGGTTTGCCCAAAAAATTCTCAGCGTCATTGAACATGTCGGCCTGGCCGTGATTACGGTGGCCACGGTGATTGCGGGCTACATCGAGGTGAATGTGATGCTGGATGCGGGCACGGTCACCCTGGGCGACTTGTTGCTGATGTTCCTATACCTTGAGATTCTGGCCATGGTGGGCCTGTATTACCAGTCCGGCAAGTTGCCGGTACGCTTCCCTATCTACATTGCCATCGTTGCCCTGGCCCGCTACATGGTGCTGGACATGAAGAGCATGGACGAATGGCGCTTGCTGGGGGTGGCGGGTGGGATATTCCTGCTCGCCCTGGCTGTCCTGGCCATCCGTTACGGCCACGCCCGCTACCCATACCACGAAGGCGAGTAAGCCTTCCGCCTGCCCGGATTCATGGATTCTTGACCACCAGTACCGGGCAGGTGGCCTCCACCATGACCTGCTGGGATACGCTGCCCATCAGCAGGCGGTCCAGACCGGTGCGACCGTGGCTGCCCACCACGATCAGGTCGCAATCGGCATCCCGGGCAGCCTTCACCACGGTTTCCGCGACCTTCCCCTCCAGGGCCAGGCTATCCGCGGCCACCCCGTCTGCCCGTAAAAGGTCCCTGACCCGGTCGGCCAGGGCTTTCACCATGTCGCATTTCAGGTCGTCGCTGGCACATACTGCCAATACCGTGAGGGGCAGGCCGCAGCGCTTGGCCAGGTTGCCTGCGGCCACGGCGGCAGCGTCGGAATGCCGGGACCCGTCCACTGCCAGCAGGATTCCCTTCTGCCACATGTCGCCATCCTTGGGCACCACCATCACGCTGCAGTGGACATGGCCCACCACCCGGGCGGCCACTTCCCCCAGCATCAGGCGTTCCAGCCAATGGACACCGCGCCGGCCCATGATGACCAGGTCGGCCTGACTCTCTTCGGCCTGGGTGGCAATCTCCCTGACCGGTTCATCGCCATGGCGCAATACCGGGGCGCAATTGACGCAGGCGGTACCGGCCTGGGCTTCCACCTGCTTCAGGACTTCCCGTCCGGCCTGTTCTACCTGCTCCACGGCCGACGGGTTGTAGACCGCCACGCTGGGGTGGGTGGGGGCCATGTGCATGACCGTCAACTGGCTGCCACACCGGCTGGTCATGTGCAGAGCCACTTTCACCGCGCCGGCGCTGATATCTGTGCCGTCCGTGGCCAGGACGATGTTTTCGAAACGGGCGAGGGGGGGGAGTTGCTGGGTCACAATAGACTTCCAAGTCTGTGCCGCATGGTTTGCTGTCATGAGCATAGGCAATATTCCACTTAGAGCAAGCCGGATGGATGCGGGCATCATGTCGCAGGAGCTGGCAGGGCTTCCGGCCATGACGGGCTGGATTATGATGGTGTCCGTTATGTGCCCGCATGCATGCGCCATGTGTGCGCCAGAGAGATGAGGACTTGATCATGCGCAACAGGTTGTTGGGCACGGGGGACCCCGGCATTCATCCCCTGCGCAAGATGCGGACGATCGCTTCCGGGCTGCGCTATTCGGTTCTGCATGATTTCAGCGTGGCCTGGAAGCTCGCGGCCTCTCTGCCGGTGTTGGTGGGGGCCCTGTTTTTTCGTGCCTGGCTGGATGCCCTGCTGATCATTGTGGTGACGGCCGTGGTCTTGATGGCCGAGATTTTCAACAGCGCCATAGAGGCCCTGTGCGATTTCGTCGAGCCTCAGCATGATGAAAAGATCGGCATCATCAAGGACATGGCCGCCGCTGCCGTCGGCATCGTCATGTTTACGTGGTTGCTGGTCTTGGGTTTCGAAGTGCTGGAAATCTTGTCCGGATTCCCATGATCCCCCCGCCTGATCCTGTCCTGGTGGGGGGCGTTGTCTGTGCATGGCCTGGTTCTGCCTGGTGGGGGCTGTGTGCCTCATCTTCAAGAACTGACCGGCGCGTGATCCCCATTGGACTGTCCCGCGCGGTACAATTGCGGCTTTGATTTTTCGGGCGTTTCCCATCATGTTTGCCGCCGACCATACCATCAAGAACACCGATCCCGAGCTGTATGCCGCCATCCAGGCCGAAGCCAGGCGCCAGGAAGAACATATCGAGCTGATTGCCTCCGAAAACTACACCAGCCCTGCGGTCATGGAAGCCCAGGGCTCGGTGCTGACCAACAAATATGCGGAAGGCTATCCGGGCAAACGCTATTACGGCGGCTGCGAGCACGTGGATGTGGCCGAGCAGTTGGCCATCGAGCGGGTCAAGACCCTGTTTGGTGCCCACCAGCACGACTATGCCGCCAATGTCCAGCCCAACTCCGGGTCCCAGGCCAACCAGGCGGTGTTCATGGCCTTCCTGAAGCCCGGTGACACCATCATGGGCATGAGCCTGGCGGAAGGCGGTCACCTGACCCATGGCATGGCCCTGAACATGTCCGGCAAGTGGTTCAATGTGGTGGCCTACGGTTTGAACGCCAAGGAAGAGATCGATTACGAGGCCATGGAAGCCAAGGCCCGGGAGCACAAGCCCAAACTCATCATCGCCGGGGCGTCTGCCTATGCCCTGCGCATCGATTTCGAGCGTTTTGCCCGCATCGCCAAGGAAATCGGTGCCATCTTCATGGTGGACATGGCCCACTATGCCGGGCTGATCGCCGCCGGCGTCTACCCGAACCCCATCCCCCATGCCGATGTGGTCACTTCCACCACCCACAAGACCCTACGCGGTCCCCGGGGCGGCATCATCCTGATGAAGGCCGAGCATGAGAAGGCCATCAATTCCGCCATCTTCCCCGGCTTACAGGGCGGCCCGCTGATGCACGTCATCGCCGGCAAGGCCGTGGCCTTCAAGGAAGCCGCGTCGAAGGAATTCAAGCACTACCAGGAACAGGTGGTGGCCAACGCCCGGGTCATGGCCAAGGTGCTGTCCGAGCGAGGGTTGCGCATCGTGTCCGGACGGACCGAATCCCATGTCTTCCTGGTGGACCTGCAAGCCAAGAACCTGACCGGCAAGGATGCCGAGGCCGCTCTGGGCAGGGCCCACATCACGGTGAACAAGAACGCCATTCCCAACGATCCCCAGAAACCTTTCGTCACCTCCGGCATCCGCATCGGCACGCCGGCCATGACCACCCGGGGCTTCAAGGAAATCGAGGCCGAGCGCTTGGCCCATCTGGTGGCGGATGTGCTGGATGCCCCCGCCGATGACGGGGTCATCGAGCGGGTCAAGGCCGAAGTCGCCAAGCTGACGGCGGCATTCCCGGTCTATGGCAAACAGTGACCGGGTGACAAGGTGACGAGTGACAACCGCATGCAGCCGGCTACGCGTCCCCTGTCACTCCGTCACTCTGTCACTGTGTCACTCAAATGAAGTGTCCCTTCTGCGGCGCCCTGGATACCCAGGTCATCGAGACCCGCCTGGCCGAGGATGGTCTGTCCATTCGCCGTCGCCGGCGTTGCCAGTCCTGTGACAAGCGTTTCACCACCTATGAGAATGCGGACATCCGCATGCCGCTGGTGGTGAAAGGCAACGGAACCCGGGAGGAATTCTCCGAAACCAAGCTGCGGGAAGGTTTCCGGCGCGCCCTGCACAAGCGGCCGGTGCCGGCGCCCCTGGTGGAGGAGGCGGTGGGCGGCATCCGCAAGCGCCTGCTGTCCCTGGGTGAACGGGAAATCCCGTCGCGCGATCTGGGCGAAATGGTCATGGCGGCCCTGCGCAAGCTGGACAAGGTGGCCTACATCCGGTTCGCATCGGTCTATCGCAGTTTCCAGGACGTGGACGACTTTCGCGATGTCATCAAGGACATCGACCGGGATTGAAGAATATCGGCCCGAAATCCGCCGCCTGGCTGGCCCATGTCGGGGTGGCCGGGTTGGCGGACTTGCGCCGGATCGGACCCGTGGAGGTCTACCTGCAGGTGGAGGCCGCCGGCTTCAAGCCCGGGTTGAACCTGCTTTGGGCCCTGGCGGGGGCCATGCACGACTGCCACTGGACGCGTTTGCCGGTGGGCGAGCGGGAGGCGTTGTTGATGGCTCTGGAGTGCGCTCGGGATGAACTTCAGCGCCGCTGACCATGGTCACATGGCCCAGGCGCTCCGCTTGGCGAAGCGCGGGCTGTTCACCACCACGCCCAACCCCCGGGTCGGCTGCGTCATCGTCAAGGATGGCCGGGTGGTCGGCAGCGGCTGGCACGTCCGGGCCGGTGAGCCCCATGCCGAAGTCCACGCCCTGCGGGAAGCCGGCGAACAGGCCAGGGGCGCTACCGTCTATGTCACCCTGGAGCCCTGCAGTCATCACGGTCGGACGCCGCCGTGCGCCAACGCCTTGATCGACGCCGGCGTGGCCAGGGTGGTGACGGCCATGGCCGATCCCAATCCCCAGGTGGCGGGCCAGGGCCTCCAACTGCTGACCCTGGCCGGGATCACCACCCAGACGGGCCTGATGTCGGACGAGGCCCGGGAGCTCAATATCGGCTTTGTCGCCCGCATGACCCGCGGGCGTCCCTGGGTCAGGCTGAAGACGGCCTCCTCCCTGGACGGTAAGACGGCCCTGGCCAATGGGGTGTCCAAATGGATCACCGGCCCTGAGGCCCGGGCGGACGTGCAGCGCTGGCGCGCCCGGGCCTGCGCCATCCTGACTGGCTCGGGCACCGTCAAGGCGGACGATCCCCAGATGAACGTGCGCCTGGAAGGGGCGATCCGCCAGCCTTTGCGCGTGATCGTGGACAGCCGGCTTGCGGTGCCGCCCAACTCCCGCATGCTGGGGCCGGGCGTCTTGCTGGCTACCGCCCAGGCGGGCGGCATGGCACGGGCCGCTCTGGCCGCCACCGGGGCCGAGATTTGCGATTTGCCGGACAGGGAAGGTCGCGTGGATCTGCCCGCCTTGCTGACTGAGTTGGCCCGGCGCGGCATCAACGAGGTCCATGTGGAGGCGGGGGCCGGCCTGAACGGCGCCCTGCTGTCCGCCGGTCTGGTGGACGAATGGATCGCCTATCTGGCGCCCCTGGCCATGGGACATGCCGCCCGGGGCCTGTTCGAACTGCCCGCCTTGAGCCAGATGTCGGACAGCCGGCGTTTTGTCATTCGGGACATGGTGCCCCTGGGTTCGGACCTGCGTTTGGTGTTGCGACCGGTCCAGGAACCGGCATGAACGACGGCCACGCCACCTGGTCCGCGGTGATGCGTTGCCAGGATGCCCGCAGAGTCGACCCCATTCCCGGCTGGCGGGCGCGCCTGTTGCCGGCCTGGGGTTCTCCGGCAACCCGCAAAACCATACAATGGCCTCTTTTCTTGCGTCTGGGCCAGATGGTGCCGGGCGCCTAGCAACGGATTCTTCCTATGTTTACTGGCATCATTCAGGCCGTCGGCCATGTCAGCCATCTCGTTGAAAGCAAGGGCGGAGACGCCCGGGTGACCGTCGAGGCGGGCGGGCTGGACATGGCAGACGTGCAACTGGGCGACTCCATCGCCTGCAACGGGGTCTGCCTGACGGTGGTGGACAAGACCGCCCACGGCTTCAGTGTCGATGTTTCGGGCGAGACGTTTTCCTGCACCATCGGTTTCGCGCCCGGTGAATTCCTCAATCTGGAGAAGGCCATGCGCCTGTCCGATCGCCTGGGCGGCCATCTCGTTTCCGGGCATGTGGACGGCGTGGGGGAGGTGATCCACTTCGCGCCGGTCGCCGGGACAGGAGAGGCCGACATGAGTTGGCGCCTGGATATCCGCGCTCCCGGCCATCTGGGGCGCTATCTGGCCCCCAAGGGGTCGATCGCGGTCAACGGCGTGTCCCTGACGGTGAATCAGGTGAATGAGACCGAGTTTTCCATCAACCTGATTCCCCATACCCTGGCCGAGACCATGCTAAAGCACCTCCAGCCCGGCCAACGGGTCAACCTGGAAGCAGATATGCTGGCCCGCTATGCGGATCGTCTGCTGGCCTACATGAATACCAACGACAAGGATTGATATGAGCCTGGCTTCAACCCAAGAAATCGTCGCCGAGCTCAAGGCCGGACGCATGGTCATCCTGGTGGACGAGGAGGATCGCGAGAACGAAGGCGATCTGGTCATGGCCGCCGAACATGTGACCCCGGAAGCCATCAACTTCATGGCCAAGCACGGTCGGGGCCTGATCTGCCTGACGTTGACCGATGCCCGCTGTCGCCAGTTGGGCTTGAAGCAGATGGTGAATGACAACCAGACCCCCCATGGCACGGCCTTCACGGTGTCCATCGAGGCGGCCGAGGGCGTGACCACAGGGATCTCGGCGGCCGACCGGGCCGTCACCATCCTGGCTGCCGTGGCCAAGCACGCCAAGCCCACGGACATCATCCAGCCCGGGCACATCTTTCCTTTGCGGGCCCAGGAGGGGGGTGTCCTGGTGCGGGCAGGCCATACCGAGGCAGGCTGTGATCTCGCCGCCATGGCGGGGCTGGAGCCCGCTGCGGTCATCTGCGAGATCTTGAAGGAAGACGGCACCATGGCCCGCCTGCCGGATCTGATCGAATATGCGCGAGAGCATGGCTTGAAGATCGGCACCATCGCTGACCTGATCCATTACCGTGCTGCAAATGACAGCCTGGTCGAGCGCTTGGGCGAGCGCCTGGTGGAAACCGCGTACGGCCGCTTCCGCATGGTGGTCTACCGGGATACCCTGAGCCAGGCCACACATCTTGCGCTGGTCATGGGCGACATCGCGCCGGACCAGGAGACCCTGGTGCGGGTGCACGAGCCTGTATCCCTCATTGACGTGCTGGATGCCGGGGCCGCCGGTCATGCCTATTCGGTGCCCAAGGCGCTCAAGATCGTCGCCGAAGCCGGCAAGGGTGCGATCGTCCTGCTGCACCGTCCCGAATCCGCCGGTGAGCTGGCTGCCCGAGCCCTGCCGGCCGACGAGGCTCCCCCGGCACGCAAGTTCGATCTGCGCAATTACGGCACGGGAGCCCAGATTCTGAAGGATCTGGGCGTAGGCAAGATGCGCCTGCTTGCAACACCGCGCAAGATGCCCGGCATGGACGGCTTTGGGCTCGAAGTGACCGGATACATGGAACAAGGAGATTAACTATGGGACGCTACAACAACATCCCCGAACTTGAACCCGACTATGATGGTACGGGTTTGCGCGTGGGCATCGCGATGAGCCGCTTCAATATCGATGTCTGCGAAGGGCTCCTGTCAGCCGCGGTGGCGGGCTTGGTCAAGCATGGCGTCAAGCAGGAGGACATCCTCATCGTAACGGTGCCGGGCGCACTGGAATTGCCCTTGACCTTGAAGAAGATGGCTGAGACTGGCAAATATGATGCCTTGATCGCCCTGGGCGCCGTCATCCGCGGCGAGACTTACCATTTTGAAGTGGTCTCCAACGAGATGGCCAGCGGCATCACCCGCGTCGCCCTGGACACGGGTCTGCCCATAGCCAATGGCGTGCTGACCACCAATACCGATCATCAGGCCATGTCCCGGGTGACGGAGAAGGGCAACGACACGGCCATGTGCGTGATCGAAATGGTACGTCTGCTACGCGGATTATGAGCAAGTCCCGAGGTAGCCGCAGTGTCTCCCGGGAGTTCGCGCTCCGGGCTGTATACCAATGGCGGGTGAGTGGTGATGCTGACATGGCCCGCCTGCTGGCCACGGCAGAAGACGCTGACCACTACAAGACGGCCAATGCCGAATATTTCCAGTCCCTGCTGGAGGGCATTCTGGCCCATGCCGATGACCTCAACGGGACCCTGGCACCTTTATTGGACCGGGGCGTGGAGGCGCTCTCTCCCATCGAACATGCCGCATTGCTGTTGGGAGCCTACGAGTTGGGCTACTGCCTGGATGTGCCCTACAAGGTGGCCATCAATGAGTCGGTGGAATTGACCAAGAAATATGGCGGCACGGATGGCCACAAATACGTCAATGGGGTCTTGGACAAATTGGCCAAGGTTGCCCGGAGGATCGAGGTGGAGGGTGCGGGCAGCTCCCGCTAGGTGTCTGCCGTGACCGGTCCATGAACGAGTTCGAACTCATCGGCCGGTATTTTCATCGTCCCGCCCTGGGGGCGGACCTGGGGATCGGCGATGATGCGGCGCTCTTGAGCCCGACACCAGGTAGCCAGTGGGCCGTTGCCAAGGACTTGCTGGTATCCGGTCGACATTTCCTGCCCGATGCGGATCCCGTTGGGCTGGGGCATAAAGCCCTGGCGGTCAATCTGTCCGATCTGGCGGCCATGGGGGCTCGCCCCCGCTGGGCCTTGCTTGGCCTGGCGATGCCTGAGGCGGACGAGCGGTGGTTGGAGGGATTCAGTGCCGGTTTTCATGCCTTGGCCGAGCGCTTCCAGGTCGGGCTGGTCGGGGGGGATACTACCCGCGGCCCCCTCACCATCAGTGTGACGGTGATCGGGGAAGTCCCCGCGGGTCAGGCCCTGCGTCGGGATGGCGCCCAGCCAGGGGACGATGTCTGGGTTTCCGGATCTCCCGGATTGGCGGCTGTTGGGCTGGACGTCCTGGCTGGCCGCCTCTCACTGCCGGCTTCCGAGGCTCATGCCTGTCTGGAACGACTGCACACGCCCGAACCCAGGGTGGCTCTGGGTCAGGCACTCCGGGGGCTGGCCCATGCCGCCATCGACATCTCCGATGGACTGGCGGCAGATCTCGGGCACATCCTTGAGCGATCTGCGCTGGCCGCGCGCCTGGATTTGGGGCGCTTGCCTTCCCTCGTAGTCTCGGGAGTCTCCCGGGAACGGGCATGGACCTATGCCCTGAGCGGTGGCGACGATTATGAGCTTTGCTTCACCGCACCACCCTCTGCGCGAGGTCAAATCCAGGCGTTGGGGCTCGGCTTGGGCCTGATCCTGAGCCGGCTGGGGGAATTGACCCCAGGACAGGGGATGTTGCTGCTGGATGACGCAGGAAACCCTTTGGCTGGACGATTCAAGGGATTCGATCATTTCGGCTGACGACCAGCCTACGGCACAGCCTTAGGCTTCGCGTCCGATGACTTGGAGTTCTTGATTTTCCTGCTTTGCTTGTTTTTTGGCGCGGCCTTTTTCGAAGCCTTGCTTTTCACGCGGCTCTTTTTCTTGGCGCCGGCTGCGGGTGGATCCGCTTCGAGGGCGGCCACGATCGGGTCCTGGCGAGGTGCCAGGCCGAGCAAATCCAACGTCTGGTCACGGACTTCCGGCCAGCCCTCGACACGCACCAGGCTGCTGCCAGCAGTGTTCCAGACGGACAGGTCGGTGAGGGCGGGGGTCCACCAGCTGCCATATTCATTCAAGGCCATGGAAGGCCTGAATTCGTGGGGCGGATCGGCCGACATGGGGATGTCCTTGATGGGGTCGACAAAATAGATGGATCGGTTCGGTGCACGCACGGCCAGCAGCAAGTGGGGCACAGGGTCGTCGAGTGTGCGAATCTGCCCGAAGAATAACCGCAAGTCCTGGGCAGAGACCCCCATGCCTCGCAGCGTGAAGTAATAGGCCGTGACCAGTTCCAGCAGGTTGCCGGTACCCCGCTCCAGCAAGACCGAGGGAGGTGCCCAGCGATTGCCCTGGTGCGTGCTGGCGTTCCAGGCGATGTGAGTGAAGAAAATGCGGGTCCGCATGATCTTGCTGCTCAAATCCAGGGATTGTCCGTGGTTCATGGCATGCAACCAGGCAGCATGCCCGGGCTGTGTGTGGACCGTGCTGATCGCGCAGGCTGGCTGGCCGGCGAGGGCCAAAATGAGGAATAGAAATGCGGGGAGTTTCAAGTCGATGGGTATGGTCTGTTGCGCAGCGCTCGCCGTAGCCCATTGTGTTGGTCACCCAGCGAGAATCGTTGCACTTATACATGGGCAAGCCTTCGGCTGCAAGGCGCCATGACCGTTCCTTGGCATGCCACCGTGTGGATATGGCCGCGATGACGTAATATCCCAGCTTCCCCTTGTGTGCTGTCGATATGCGTCCAAGCTGGTCGTTTCTTGTCCAACATCCTGCCCATTTTGTCGCCATGGGTTTTGGTGCCGGATTGATGCCCTCCGCACCGGGCACTTTCGGGACCCTGGTCGCATTCCCAATATATTTCCTTTTGGCTGACTTGCCTGCTTTCATGTACTGGGGGGTGATCGGCCTCATGGCCCTGTCCGGAGTCTGGATCTGCGACCGGACAGGCCGTGCTCTGGGGGTTCCGGATCACAGTGGCATCGTCTGGGACGAGATCGTTGCCATGTTGTTGGTGCTTGCCTTTGCTCCAGCCACGCCGCTGGGTTTCTTGCTGGCGTTCTTGTTGTTCCGGCTGTTCGATATTTGGAAACCGTTCCCCATCCGCTGGCTGGATCGGCAGGTGCATGGCGGATTGGGGGTCATGCTGGACGATTTGGTGGCTGCGTTATACGCCATTTTGATATTGATGGGTCTCCGGCCATGGCTGTGAAGAAGCATCGCCGCTGGAAATGCGCAGGTCGAGGTCGCAAGAGCTTCAGGGGGCTTTCGAGTTATCCAGACCAGGGATCTCTGGAGCGATACGCTGCCCTGCTTGGGCTGGAGTTGACCCGGCTGGGCTGGTCCATCACGACGGCCGAGTCTTGCACTGGGGGCTGGGCGGCCCAGGCCATCACCGCCATCCCGGGCAGTTCCGGCTGGTTCGACTGTGGCCTTGTCACCTACAGCAATGCCTCCAAGCAGACGCTGTTGGGGGTGACGGAAGAGACTTTGGCGACATGGGGTGCTGTCAGTACGGAAACCGCCAAGGCCATGGCCCTGGGAGCCATGCATTGCAGCCGGTCCCAGGCGGCCATTGCCATTACGGGTATCGCGGGTCCTGGTGGAGGCTCAGATTATGAGCCCGTGGGCACGGTATGCTTCGCCTGGTGTCTGGAAGCAGACGAGGTCAGCGTGGACCGGAAGCACTTCCATGGCAATAGAACACAAGTTAGAGCCCAGGCCGTGGCGTATGCCTTTCAGCGAATGCTGGCCACCCTGAAGGCTGTGCAATAATCTTTGAACCGTAGCGGAAGGATGAGTGTAATGGACGAGAACAAGAGCAAGGCGCTGTCGGCAGCCCTGTCCCAGATCGAGAAGCAGTTTGGCAAGGGCTCCATCATGCGCATGGGCGATGGCAGCGTTGTGGAGGATCTGCAGGTCATATCGACCGGATCTCTGGGCCTGGATGTGGCCCTGGGGGTGGGCGGCTTGCCCAAGGGACGGGTGGTGGAGATTTACGGCCCGGAATCATCGGGCAAGACCACCCTGACACTGCAGGTCGTGGCAGAAGCCCAGAAGCTGGGTGGCACCTGTGCCTTCATCGATGCGGAGCATGCCCTGGACCCCGCCTATGCCCAGAAATTGGGTGTGAACGTCACGGAATTGCTCATCTCCCAGCCGGATACGGGAGAACAGGCCCTGGAGATTGCCGATATGCTGGTACGGTCCGGGGCAGTGGATGTCATCATCGTCGACTCCGTGGCCGCGCTGACCCCCAAGGCCGAAATCGAGGGGGAAATGGGAGATTCCCACATGGGCCTGCAAGCTCGTCTCATGAGCCAGGCCCTGCGCAAGCTGACCGCCAACATCAAGCGTACCAATACCCTGGTCATCTTCATCAACCAGATTCGCATGAAGATCGGTGTCATGTTTGGCAATCCCGAGACCACGACGGGCGGCAATGCCCTGAAGTTCTATGCTTCAGTCAGACTGGACATCCGACGTATTGGAGCGATCAAGAAAGCGGACGAGATCATTGGTTCGGAGACCCGGGTCAAGGTGGTGAAGAACAAGGTGTCGCCACCCTTCAAGGAGGCCGAATTCGACATTCTGTATGGCGAAGGCATCTCCCGACTGGGTGAGATCATCGAACTGGGCGTTGCCCACAAGCTGATCGAAAAATCCGGAGCCTGGTATTCCTACCAAGGTGAAAAAATCGGGCAGGGCAAGGACAACGCCAGGGAATTTCTGCGTGAACACGCCGACATGGCCCGGGAGATCGAAGACCAGATTCGCGCAAAGCTGGGCATCAAAGCATTGGCAGCGGATGGTAGCGGCGAGGCGTGAAGCTCAGGGAGCGCGCATTGGGCTACCTGGCCCGGCGCGAGCATAGCCGAGCAGAACTGGCCCGGAAGCTGGCTGGACATGCTGACCCGGACGAGTTGGCCACCTTGTTGGACGACCTGGAGTCACTTCAGTTGCTATCAGACCGCCGCTTTGCCGCCTCGCTCCGGCAAAGCCGAAGTGCCCGGCACGGAAGCCTAAGGCTGCGCCAGGACCTGCAGGTCAAAGGCGTTGCCGCCGACATCGTTGAGGATGAAATGGTGCTGGCCCGGGCTTCAGACGAAGCGGTAGCCCGGACGGTATGGATGAAAAAATTCGGACAGCCGCCGGCGGATGCCAAGGAACGGGGGCGTCAGTACCGGTTTCTCATCAGCCGAGGGTTTCCGCCGGATGTCGTCCGTCGCGTGGTCGCCGGATCGGAGGAAGGTGAATCCTCATAGCCGCGCTTCAATGATGTGACTGATTTCCTCGTCAGTCAGCTCGATCGGGTTGGTCTTCATGCTGCTGCCTCGGCTGTTGGCAACCAATTGGGCGATGTCGGCCTGGGTCATACCGAAATCCGATAGTCTGGGCAAGTCCATGTGCCGGGTCCAGCGTTCAAGGACTTCAACCAGAGCCGTGTGGGCTTCCGTCTCGGACAAACCATCCTGCTGGCTGAACAGGCGACCGACTTGAGCGTACTTGCCCAGGGCGGGATGGTGCGGTGCACGTTCGATCATCGCTGCGATATTCTCCCGGGTCGCCACGGCGACTGTCGTGCCGCATGCCACGCCATGGGGGATCGGAAAGAACGCCCCCAGAGGCGCGGCGATGCCATGTACCGAACCCAGTCCAACCTGCGCCAGGGTAATGCCGGACAGCAACGCGGCATAGGCCATGGCTGAGCGATGGCCGGCTACATCGCCCTCCCCGTCGTGCCAGGGCAGGAGATGATCCCGGACATGGGCCAACCCGCTCAAGGCCAAGGCATCCATCATCGGGTTGGCTCGAAGGGATACATAGGATTCCAGCAATTGGGTCAAGGCATCCATGCCATTGGCCGCGATGATGTGCGCAGGACACGTGGCCAGCAAATCCGGGTCGATCAAGGCATGTTCGGCTACCAGGCTGTCGTCACGAAAAGATTTCTTGAAACCCTGCGGCCCATGGCGGCTCAGTACGGCATTCTTGGTCGCTTCGGAGCCGGTGCCTGCTGTGGTGGGAATGGCGATGAGCGGTGTGGCAGGGCCCACATATGGTAATTCGGGGCCCACGCCCTCCAAATGGTCCATCACCGAATTCGCGGGTATCAGCAACCCGGCAATGGCCTTCGCGGCATCCAGTGCGCTTCCACCCCCTGCGCCTATGACACAGTTGATGTGCTCGCCCTGCAGTTCCGCAACCACGTGATCCACCCATTCAGGAGAAGGTTCGCCGCTGACCCGCTTATGAATAATGGTAATGCCGGCCTGTTCGAGTGACCCCATCATCTGCTGGGCGGCGGGTGACGTTTCGAAAGAACTCTGACCCGTGATCAGCAGGGTACGCCGGCCATAACGCGCAGCCAGTGCGGCGACACGCAGACGGGTGCCGGGGCCGAACTCGATACGAGGCAGGCGGGCCAGATTGAAGCTGGGGAACATGCGGCTTTCCTTAACTTGAAGTTGCTCTGTGTGGACGATGCTAGCGCGAGAGGGCTGGCATAGGAATGCCCTGGCAGTGGTGCGCCAGTGATCACAGGAAGTGTTTTTGAAAATAGGTGTTGACACCCCTATCGAGTATCAGCATAATCTCGCTTCTCAACGCGATCGCGGGGTGGAGCAGTCTGGCAGCTCGTCGGGCTCATAACCCGAAGGTCACAGG
>DYHB01000200.1 GCA_020724415.1 Thiobacillus sp. | reverse complement strand
CGATGGCGGCCAGGATCAGGTGGCGCAGGAAGGGCTCGCCGGCATAGGAGCGGGCACCGGCGGAACCTTGCAGGATGACCGGGCTGTTGGTCCGATCAGCGGCCTGCATGATGGCCTGTACTTGTTCCATGTTGTTGACGTTGAAGGCGGGCAGGCCATAACCGTGCTCGGCCGCATGGTCCAGCAATTGACGCAGGGAAATCAGTGCCATCTTAATTATCTCCTTCGGATTCAGTGACAGAGAGTGACAGGGTGACAAAGCGAGGAGCAACAGGGCGCGCCCCGGCGTGCTGCCATGGAGCGTGTCACGGTGTCACTCTCTACTCTGCCATTCATGTTCAGGTTACTTTGCGCTCGCCGATACGGACGATCTTCATGGTGTTGGTACCACCGGAACGGCCAATGGGCTCGCCGATGGTCAACAGTATCAGGTCGCCATTACGGACCGCCCCGCGCCGCCTAAGTTCATCCTGGGCTTCGGCCAGAAGTTGATCCCTATCATGGCTGGAGGGCTTGAAGTTGACGGGGTATACCCCCCGCAGCAAGGTGACCTTGCGTCGGGTCTCCACTTCCGGGGTCAGGGCATAAATGGGCACGTGGGTGCTGATCCGGCTCATCCACAGTGCCGTGGAGCCGGATTGAGTCATGGCGGCGACGGCCTTCACGTTCAGATTCAGGGCCGTGAACGCGGCCGACTTGGCGATAGCCTCGTCCACCCTCAGGATGCCCTCACCACCGACATTGTCGCCAAACAGCGGCGTTTCCACTTCCTTCTCCGCTTCCAGGCAGATGCGGTTCATGGCCGAGATGGCTTCCACCGGATACTCGCCCACGGCCGTTTCAGCCGACAGCATGACCGCGTCCGTGCCGTCCAGCACCGCATTGGCCACATCCGATACTTCCGCCCGGGTGGGAATGGGGCTGGCGATCATGGATTCCATCATCTGGGTAGCCGTGATGGCGATCTTGTTGTTCTTCCGTGCCAAACGGATCATCTTCTTTTGCAGGGAGGGCACGGCGGCGTCCCCCACTTCCACCCCCAGATCGCCCCGGGCCACCATGATGGCGTCGGAGGCCTTGACGATGGCCTCCAGGGCGTCGATGGCTTCGGCCCGCTCGATCTTCGAGACGATCCAGGCCCGGCCCCCGTGAGCTTGCAGAATCTCCCGGGCCTGCTGGATGTCGGCAGCCGAACGGGGGAAGGACACGGCCAGGTAGTCCGCCTTCAACAGGGCGGCCGTCTTGATGTCCTCGATATCCTTGTCGGTCAGGGCCGAGGCCGAGAGGCCGCCGCCCTTGCGGTTGATGCCCTTGTTGTTGGACAGCACCCCCCCCTGGACCACGGTGCAGATCACCTGGGTGCCCTGGACATCTTCCACCCACATCTCGATGCGGCCGTCGTCCAGCAGTAATGTGGAACCCCGGGACACGTCATAGACCAGATCCTTGTAATCCAGCCCGACCCGCTCCTGGTCACCCAGTTCGCAGTCGGCGTCCAGGATGAACTTGTCACCATTATTCAGGGTGATCTTGCCATCCTTGAACTTGCCGATCCGGATCTTGGGGCCCTGCAGGTCCACCAGGACGCCTACCGCACGGCCCCGGGTCTTGGCCAGGGAGCGGACCAGATCGGCGCGCTGGATATGTTCTTCGGCACTGCCATGGGAAAAATTCAAACGTACGACATCCACGCCGGCCTCGATCATCCGGTCCAGGACTTTGGGGTCGGTACAGGCCGGCCCCAGGGTGGCAACGATTTTGGTTCTGCGTAGCATATTCGGTTCCTAGTGTAGGAGCGGCATTCGCCGCGAATCTGACAGTGTCGCGGCCGTCGCCGCTCCTACAACTCAGCCTTGTGCCCGCTTTTCCAGGATGTCCACGGCGGGCAGGACCTTGCCTTCCAGATACTCCAGGAAAGCGCCGCCGGCGGTGGAAATGTAGGACACCTTGTCGTAGATGTCGTACTTCTGGATCGCGGCGATGGTGTCG
>DYHB01000199.1 GCA_020724415.1 Thiobacillus sp. | reverse complement strand
GTTCATCTGCAACCACTGCCCCTACGTCAAGGCGGTGATCCACCGCATCGTCCGGGATGTCCGGGACTTGCAGGCCCTGGGGGTGGGGGCCATCGCCATCATGTCCAACGATCCCACCGAATACCCGGAGGATTCCTTCGAGAACATGGCACGCGTGGCGGAGGACCTGGCGTTCACCATGCCGTACGTCCTGGACGCGAGCCAGTCCGTGGCCAAGGCCTATGGCGCCGTCTGCACCCCGGATTTCTTCGGCTTCAATGGCCGGCTGGAGCTTCAATATCGTGGCCGGCTGGACGAATCCCGCAAGGAAACCGCCCCCGAAGGGGTCCGGCGTGATCTGTTCGAGGCCATGCGCCAAGTTGCGGCGACCGGCCGGGGCCCGGCGGAACAGATTCCCAGCATGGGCTGCTCCATCAAATGGAAGAGCGAGTGAGCCATTGAGCCCCATCAAGACGCCCCCATCACTGTCCGTGTCCGAGCCAGCCAGTACGGCCATGTCCAAGCTGTTGTCCGACGTGATCGAAGCCGTGCGGCTGGTGGGGCGAACTGAAGTGATGCCTCGATATCTCAAGGTGTCCCATGCGCGCAAGAGCGACGGCAGCCTGTTTACCGAAGCGGACCTGGCCGCCCAGACCGCCTTGTCGGAGCGACTGCGCGCCATTGCGCCCTATCCCGTTCTCGGCGAGGAAATGACCGATGCCGAACAGAAGCAGGTCTGGGATGCCGGTCAGGCGGGGTTCTGGTGCGTGGACCCCATCGACGGCACCACCAACTTCGTCAGCGGATTGCCTTTCTTCGCCATGTCCATCGCCCTGATCCGGCGCGGCCGGACCGAGCTTGGGGTGGTCTACGACCCCCAGGCGGATGAGTGTTTCTACGCAGAGAGGGGGCGAGGCGCGTTCGTGGACGGCGACCCCCTGCCCATCAAGCCGCCCCCGGAACGGGTCAACCGCTGCATCGCCGGGGTCGATTTCAAGCGGATTCCTCGGGATCTGGCCGGCCGCCTTGCTGCGGAGCACCCCTACAGTTCCCAGCGCAACCTGGGGGCCAGCACCCTGGACTGGTGCTATCTGGCCGCCGGCCGGCTGCATGTCTATCTGCATGGCGGCCAGAAACTCTGGGACTATGCCGCCGGAGCCTTGATTCTGGAGGAAGCCGGCGGAAAGGTCTCCACCATGCATGAAGAAGACTTCTGGCAAGGTCACCCCTGGAATCGATCCGTGGTGGCGGGCCTGACGCCGGCACTGCATCACGAGTGGAGTGCTTACCTGGGCTTCCCTCCCTAACAGAAGCAGGGTCGATAAACAAGGCATGTGAGTTTATAAAAACATTTTAATTTTGCCCGGGGCGGCTTCAGCTCCCGCGCCAGACAAGGATTTGGGCGCTTGAGGCCCTGTCCATGCGGCTTTACGAGCCTTTGCCTTACTTGCTCTGCCTTCAGGGCTCGGACATAATCAGTGTTCTCTGTCCGGAACGGACGGCATAGAAGACTTTTTTTCCCAAGGAAACAACAACATGGCAACCCGTACCGACCTCGCGAATGCCATCCGCGCCCTGGCGATGGATGCTGTCGAAAAGGCCAAATCCGGCCACCCTGGCGCCCCCATGGGCATGGCGGAAATCTCCGAAGTGGTCTGGAATCACCACCTGCGCCACAACCCGGCCAACCCCAAGTGGGCCGATCGGGACCGATTTGTGCTCTCCAACGGCCACGGTTCCATGTTGATCTACTCCCTGCTGCACCTGACCGGCTATGACGTCACCATCGACGACATCAAGCAATTCCGTCAGCTGCACTCCCGCACCCCGGGCCACCCCGAGTACGGCTACACCGCCGGCGTGGAAACCACCACCGGTCCCCTGGGGCAAGGCATCACCAATGCCGTGGGCATGGCCCTGGCCGAGAAGCTGCTGGCGGCCGAGTTCAACAAGCCCGGCCATGACATCGTCAACCACCACACCTATGTCTTCCTGGGCGACGGCTGCATGATGGAAG
>DYHB01000198.1 GCA_020724415.1 Thiobacillus sp. | reverse complement strand
CGCTGAAGCTGTTGGGCCAGCACCTGGGCATGTTCGTCGATAAGGTGGAGCACAGGCACAGCGGCGAGGTCAAGGTGTCGTTCGCCAAGCCGGAGCCCAGCGGTAACATGTCAAGCCCTCGAGGTGACATAACGCTGTGATTTTTTCAAGGTTCAGTGGGGTTTGGGACGGAAAAGGGCGCAACTCCCCAAGCCCGCGGTAACGCCAAAAGATTCAGACGCGGGCTTTGGAGGGGTGTGCCGGGGGGTCCGCCCCGGCGACCTAGGCGCCCGCCCTCCGTGGGGCTCTGTAGAGTTGGTCCTTGCGCAGCAAAGCATGGACCAACCGGACCAGTTTCCGTGCGGTCAGCGCGAGGGCGCGTTTGTGGGCGTGTTTCCGGACCTCTTTCACCTTGGCCTGGTAGAACCGCCGGAACTCAGCGTCGTGCACCGCAACGCTGGCAGCGGCTTCGACGAGGTAGTAGCGGAGGTAGGTATTGCCCTCCTTGACCAGGCGGGTATCCTCGGCCGTGAAGGGGCCGGTTTGGTACTCAGACCAGATCAGGCCGGCAGCACGGGCAAGAGCAGGGTGGGCGGGAAAGCGGTGAATGCCACCGATCTCGGCCACGATGCCGGCGGCGTAGACTGGTCCGATGCCGGGGACCGAAGTCAGGGTCTGGGGGATGGTAGCGAAGATGTCAGCGATGGCCTGCTCCAGCGACTTGAGCTCTTTTTCCAGCCCGCGCATGCTGCGGAGGCTGGTGGCCATAACCAGGTTGACGCAGTCGGCCATGGCCTTGGGGAGACGGAAGGAGGCCCTGGCGGCCTTGTGGACCGCCCTGGCGACGGCCTCGGGGTCTTCGAGCCGGCCATGGCTCTTGGCGACGATGAAGTCGACGAGCTGCTGCAGCGGGGTGGCGACCAGGGCGTCCACCGTGGGGAACTCGGTGGCCAGGGCGACGGCAGTGGCGCCATGCAGACGCCTGAGGGGGCGCTGCTGGGCCAGCCCGCTGAACTTGAAGAAGAGGTAGCCCAGAAACCGCTGTTTTTCAGCGGCGATGGTCTGCACCAGGTGGAAACGGTGGCGAGTGAGCTTGCGGAGGGCCTCATACCGCTCCTCGACGTCCACCTGGCGGGGCAGCCGGCCGGTACGGAGCTTCTCGGCGATGAACCAGGCGTCCGTGGGGTCGTTTTTGGGCTTGTAGCTGAAGCCCTTCTTGAACCCCTGGATCACCCGAGGGTTGAAGACCTGGACATGGACCGAGAAGCCCCGGAGGGCCGGGTGGGTGCGCAGGGCACGGGGGATGTGCGCCCCGTAGATCCCGGTCGCCTCCAGCCCGAACCAGACCCGCTCCAGCTTGTGTGAGGTAAGGAGGGCGGCAACCTTGCGGCAGAGGATATCGATGCCCGGCTGGTCGTTGGTGACCCCGGCCGCCGCCGCCTCCGTCCCGTCCTGGAGCATACAGAGGGTAGCGATGTCTTGCAAACTCACGTCAAGACCGACAAAGAGTGTGTTCACGATCTCACCTCCCTTACGGGGGATTGAGGCAAAAGAGGTTCGGGGTGCCCGTGGGTACCGGCGCATCAACAGCCTCGCGCAAACAGAACTCACCTGGCTCCGCCGGTGCACATCCCGGGGTTGCTGCGCCCTGGGGGCGGCAGCCAGGGGAACAACCAGCGTGTTAGAATTCGAGCGCCGGCCCAGGGGGAACATGCTCTGGCAAGAAGTAGCTCCGGGGTTTGTCCGCCCCTTCATCGCCCAACAAGGAGACGGCAGAACTATCCCTCAGTTGCCTCCCAGCAATGGTCCCACAGGCACCCCGAAACGGCAAATCTGTTGGCGGCAGGAGATGAGGTGGCGGGATGGTCCACAGGCGCCGGCAACACCAATGGCAAGACCCGGCAATCCGCGGCCCAAGTGCCTCCCATTATCCACCACAACCTCCTATAATCCTACGGATTCTGTCAACTAAAAGGCTTCTGTGACTATCTTACGAGGGGGAATGATCGTGCCGGCCGCCGCAACCGAGGTTCGCCTGGAATGGTGGCCGC
>DYHB01000197.1 GCA_020724415.1 Thiobacillus sp. | reverse complement strand
CGGGGATTGCAAAAGGTTACTTGTGCAACCCGTGTGAAGCCATCATGCAAACCGTCAAACAGATCGCCGAACTGCTCAACGAACCCTCCTGTGCCCACAACGCCAAGGAGAAATCCGGCTGCGCCAAGACCAAGCCGGGCGCCACCGCCGGCGGCTGCGCTTTCGACGGGGCCCAGATCGCCCTGCTGCCCATCGCCGACGTGGCCCACATCGTCCACGGCCCCATCGCCTGCGCCGGGTCCAGTTGGGACAACCGGGGCACCCGATCCGGCGGGCCGACCCTCTACAAGATCGGCATGACCACGGACCTGACCGAGCAGGACGTGATCATGGGCCGGGGCGAAAAGCGTCTGTTCCACGCCATCAAGCAGGCGGTGGACGAGTACGCGCCTGCCGCCGTGTTCGTCTACAACACCTGCGTGCCAGCCCTGTCCGGCGACGATGTGGAGGCCGTGTGCAAGGCCGCCGCGGAAAAGACCGGCGTGCCGGCCATTCCCGTCGATGCGGCCGGCTTCTACGGCACCAAGAACATGGGCAACCGGCTGGCCGGCGAGGCCATGTTCAAGTACGTCATCGGCACCCGGGAGCCGGACCCGGCACCGCCCCATCCGGGCGGCATCGCCACCCACGACGTCTGCCTGGTGGGCGAGTACAACATCGCCGGCGAGTTCTGGCACGTGGCGCCCCTGTTCGACGAGCTGGGCCTGCGCATCCTGGGCAACCTGTCCGGCGACGCCCGCTTCCGGGAGGTCCAGACCCTCCACCGGGCCAAGGCCAACATGGTGGTCTGCGCCAAGGCCCTGCTCAACGTGGCCCGCAAGCTGCAGAGCCAGTTCGGCGTACCCTTCTTCGAAGGCAGTTTCTATGGGGTCACCGATACCTCCGGCGCCTTCCGCGAGTTTGCCCGGTTGATCGGCGACCCGGACCTGACGGCCCGCACCGAGGCCATGATCGCGCGCGAGGAGGCCCAGGCCCATACCGCCCTGGAGCCCTGGCGCACCCGGCTCAAGGGCAAGCGGGTGCTGCTCTATACCGGCGGGGTGAAGTCCTGGTCCATCGTCTCGGCCCTCCAGGACCTGGGCATGGAGGTGGTGGCCACCGGCACCAACAAGTCGACCGAGGAAGACAAGCAGCGCATCCGTGAAATCATGGGCGAGAAGACCAAGATGATCACCGACGGCAGCCCCAAGGCCCTGATCGGCGTCGTCGAGGAATACCAGGCCGACATCCTCATCGCCGGCGGCCGCAACATGTATACCGCGCTGAAGGCCCGCATCCCCTTCCTGGACATCAACCAGGAACGCGAATTTGCCTACGCCGGTTACGCCGGCATGCCCGAACTGGCCCGGCAACTGGCGCTGACCATCGAGAGCCCGGTCTGGCCGGCGGTGCGCAAGCCGGCGCCGTGGCAACAGGGCTGGTTCAGTCCTGACCGGACCCGCCTTCGGGCGCGAATGCCTCCACCGGCACCGGTCGGCCGAACAGGTAGCCCTGGTAGGCGCGACAACCGTTCAAGGATAGAAAGTCCCGCTGGGCCTCGGTTTCCACGCCCTCGGCAATGACCTCCAGGCCGAAGGTCTGGCCCAGGGCCAGGACGGTACGCGTGATGATGGCGTCGTTGGGATCTTCGATGACGTCGCGCACGAAGGACTGGTCGATCTTGATCTGGTCCAGGGGCAGGCGCTTCAGATAGGAAAGGGACGAATAGCCGGTTCCGAAATCATCCAGGGACAGTTGCACACCCAGGGCCTTCAGCGCCGCCATCTTCTCGATCACGCTGTCGATATCCTCCAGCATCAGGCTCTCGGTAAGCTCCAGTTTCAGACCGGGCGTCCTGACGCCATACTGGCGCAGCACCCCGTCCACCTGGGCCACGAAATCCGCCTGGCGGAACTGCCGGGCGCTGACGTTGACCGACAGCGTCAGATGGCAGGTGACCGGGTCCGCCTGCCAGGCGGCCAGTTGCTGACAGGCCGCCTCCAGCACCCACTGGCCCAGAGGCAGAATCAGGCCCGTCGTCTCGGCCAGGGAAATGGAGGCACCCGGCG
>DYHB01000196.1 GCA_020724415.1 Thiobacillus sp. | reverse complement strand
TGGCCGTGATCAACAGCATCTGGATCGTGTTGTCCATCTGGCGCTCCGGCAAGGACTGATCCCCGACCCCCACGGCTTGGGATAAAATGGCGGTTTTCGTGCCAGTCTGGGGGTAAGTCATGGGAAGACGCGCGTGGGCCATGCTGGGCATGCTCTTGCTGACCTCGGCCAGTCTGGCCCAGGGCCCGGCCACGGACGACAGCGAGCGCATCCGCCAGATCGTCAAGGAGGTGTTGCGTGAGTACGCCGCCACCCTGGGCGACCGCCAGGCCGATCCTGCGGCCAAGGAGATGCTGCGCAACCTGGCCCGGGACAACCGGGCCTTCATGACACGCCAGGGGGCCGCGCATTTCAAGCCCTTCGCCGATGGCCAGCGTCCCAGGGCAACGGTGGTGACCTGTTCCGATTCCCGCGTTCACACCCATGCCCTGGATGCGACGCCGGACAATGATTTGTTCGTGATCCGCAACATCGGCAACCAGATTGCAACGGCCGAGGGCTCGGTGGAGTACGGGGTGAGTCATCTCCATACTCCCTTGCTGCTCATCATCGGCCATTCCGCCTGTGGTGCCATCCAGGCGGCCGCCGGGGATTACTCCGCCGAGCCCGGTCCCGTCCGGAACGAGTTGGATAGCCTCCAGGTGCCCAAGGGGGAGGGCGGCATGGCCAGCGTCAAGCTGAACGTGAACCATCAGGTACGTCATGCCCTGGGCAAGTACGAGGAGAAAGTGCTGACCGGCAAGCTGACCATCGTCGGCGCGGTCTACGATTTCCGGAACGATCTGCGCCAGGGCCCCGGCAAACTGGTCGTCACCAATGTGAACGGCGAGACCGACCCGGTCCGCATCGCCGCCATGGACCTCATGCAAGGGCTTGAGACTCCCGAACCCAAGTCCGGCAAGCGCAAGCGCTAGTACCCCATCAGTCGCAATACCCATCCAACCAACGGAAAGGACAGGAGCATCATGGAACGCATCTACAACTTCAGCGCAGGTCCCGCCGTATTGCCGCGCGAAGTCCTGGAGCAGGCCCGGGACGAGATGGTCAACTGGCAGGGCTGCGGCATGTCGGTCATGGAAATGTCCCACCGGGGCAAGGAGGACATGGGCATCCAGACCCAGGCCGAGGCCGACCTGCGCGAGTTGATGGGCATTCCCGCCAACTACAAGGTGCTGTTTCTGCAAGGCGGCGCCTCCAGCCAGTTCGCCATGGTGCCCATGAACCTGTTGCGCGGCAAAGCCTCGGCCGACTACCTGAACACCGGCGAGTGGTCCAAGAAGGCCATCAAGGAAGCGAAGAAGTACGGCACCGTCAACGTCATCGCCTCGTCCGAAGACAAGAACTTCTCCTACGCCCCGACGCAGGATGCCTGGAAGCTGGACCCCAATGCCGCCTACGTGCACTACACCCCCAACGAGACCATCGGCGGCGTGGAGATCTTCTGGACCCCCGAAACCGGTGACGTGCCCCTGGTGGCGGACATGTCCTCCACCATCCTGTCCCGGCCCATGGATGTGTCGAAGTTCGGCCTGATCTATGCCGGCGCCCAGAAGAACATCGGCCCCGCCGGCGTCACCGTGGTCATCGTCCGGGAGGACCTCATCGGCCAGGCCATGACGGGCACTCCGGCCATGTTCGACTACAAGATCCATGCCGACAACGAGTCCATGTACAACACCCCGCCCACCTACGGCATCTACACCGCCGGCCTGGTGTTCAAGCTGCTCAAGGCCAAGGGCGGCCTGGCGGCCATGGAAAAGACCAACCGGGAAAAGGCCGGCCTGCTCTATGACTATCTGGACAGCACCGGCTTCTACAACTCCCCCGTGGCCAAGGAAAACCGTTCCCTGATGAACGTGCCCTTCACCCTGAAGGACGCCGCCCTGGACGAGGAATTCCTCAAGGGCGCCAAGGCCCGGGGTCTGCTCCAGTTGAAGGGGCATCGCTCGGTGGGCGGCATGCGCGCCTCCATCTACAACGCCATGCCCGTGGAGGGCGTGCGACTTCTGGTGGAATACATGCAGGAATTCGAGGCCAAGCATGGCTAAGGGCTTCCG
>DYHB01000195.1 GCA_020724415.1 Thiobacillus sp. | reverse complement strand
CGGACGTGATCACCGGCCTGCAGTTCGAGCGGCTGGTGAACGCGGCCGGGCCCACCGGAGGCAAGGTCCTGCGCCCGTCGGACGGGGCCGTGCCGCGGACCGTTGTTTTCGTAAAGTGCGTCGGATCGCGTGACGAGGCCAAGGGGCGGGCGTACTGCTCCCGGATCTGCTGCATGTACACCGCGAAACACGCCCTCCAGGTGCTGGAGAAGGTGCCTGGTACCCGGGTGTTCGTGTTTTACATGGACGTTCGCACGGCCGGTAAGGGCTACGAGGAGTTTTACCAGCGGGCCGTCCGGGAGGGCGCCGTGTACGTCCGCGGGCGGGTCTCGAAAATTTATCAGGACGGCGGACGACTGGTGGTCAGGGGCGCGGACACCCTGCTCGGCCGGCCGGTGGAAGTGCACGCGGACCTCGTGGTGCTGGCCACGGCCGTGGAACCGGCCGAAGGGGCGGCGGCCGTGGCGCGGCTGCTTGGGATCAACGCCGACCAGGACGGCTTCTTCCAGGAAGCCCACCCGAAGCTCCGGCCGGTGGAAACCCAAACCGGGGGGGTGTTCCTGGCCGGAAGCTGCCAGGCGCCGAAGGACATACCGGACACCGTAGCCCAGGCCGGCGGCGCGGCGGCGAAGGTGGCTGGACTCCTGTCCAGGGATGAGCTGGTCACCAGTCCCATGATCTCGGCGGTGAACGAGACGCTTTGTTCCGGCTGCCTGCTGTGCGTGCCGGTCTGCCCGTACCGGGCGCTGGAACCGGGTGTGATCACCGAGCGGATAAGCGGCCACCCGCCCCGGGAAAGGGTGGTGGTCAAGGTGAATACCGGCCTGTGTCAAGGTTGTGGGGCCTGCAACGCGGCTTGCCGGGCCGGAGCCATAGAGGTGCGCGGGTTCACCAACGAGCAATTACTGGCGGAGTTGGAGGCTTTATGTCTGTAAACCCTTCCCGCTATTGGGAACCAAAGATTCTGGCGATTTTTTGTAACTGGTGCAGCTACGCCGGGGCCGACCTGGCCGGGGTGAGCCGGATGAGCTACCCCCCGAACGTCAGGATCATGCGGGTGCCGTGTTCCAGCCGGGTCGACCCGGCCTTCGTTCTGCGCGCCTTTCTGAAGGGCGCGGACGGAGTGCTGATTTCCGGCTGACACCCGGGTGACTGCCGCTATGTGAGTGGCAATTACCACGCCAGGCGGAGGTTCCTATTGTTCAAGAGACTGTTGGAATACGCCGGCTTCGAGCCGGGGCGTTTTCAATTGCGCTGGATCTCGGGTTCCGAGGGCGGCAAGGTGGTGGACACGGTGCGGGAGATGACCGAACAGATCCGCGCCCTGGGCCCGAACCGGAAGATGAGGGATGACCGGTGAAGCAAACCGCTGATGAAGTGCGGCGGGAGGCTGCCAAACTCATCAAAGAGGAGCGGGTCAAGTATGTCATCGGGTACGCGCCGGGCACCGACCTGGCCCGGGTGATGCCCTTTTTCGCGTCCAGTGTCCGGCAGGCCGCCAGGCTGACCTGGAACCCGTTTTGCGTGCCCAGCCTGGTGAAGTACCTGTTGGACCACCGTTATGCCGACACCCGCCTGGCGGTGTTTGTCAAGGGGTGCGACAGCCGGGGCTTGAACCGGATTCTTTCGGACCGCCAGTTTCCCCGGGAGCGGGTGGTGGCGCTGGGTCTGCCGTGCGGCGGGATGCTGGACCGGGCAAAGGTGCTGGCGGCGGTGGCGCCGGACACCGAACTGCTGGCAGTGGATGACTGTGGCGACGGGTACGTTTTGACCACCGACCGGGGCCGGTTTGAATTCCCCAAGCGGGAAAGCCTGCTGGCCAAGTGTCTGGAGTGCGAGCACAACGTGCCGCTGACGGCCGACAGATTGATCGGACCGGCGGTGCCCTCGCCGGCGGTCCCCGGGAGCGACCGTCTCGCGGCGGTGAAGCGGCTGGAGTCTCTGGAAGCGGCAGCCAGGAGCGAGTTTTGGGACCGTCACTTCGCCAGGTGCCTGCGCTGCTACGCCTGCCGCAATGCCTGCCCGGCCTGCAACTGCAAGGAGTGTTCCTTTGAACAGGGCGTGCCGGGGTGGCAGCAGGGGGCGTGTTGGATCAGCAAGCGGACCAATCCCGGT
>DYHB01000194.1 GCA_020724415.1 Thiobacillus sp. | reverse complement strand
ATGCTGTCGATCAGGTAACGGAATGGTTGGGCGAGCGTAAGATTCGCGTGACCACAGCGGAGATTGAGGCCGAGATCCAGCGGGCGTATGCAGCGGCGAAGGCATCCGGGGTCCTAGATGCGGCCAAGCCCAAACAGGTGACCGACGGGCGGGAGTGATGCGGGGTGGCACCGGAGATCCCGAGCGATCTGGCCGCGCAGCTCGCCGCACATCTCGCCACCGAGCTATCAGGGCAGCTTGCCGGCACCCGGGAGGATCTCGCTCGATTCGAGGGGCGGGTGACGGCGCGCCTGGCCGAAATGGACAACTCCATCGTTGTCCTGGCCGATGAAGTTACGCGGCAGGAAAAGGCGCTCCAAGGTGTGGCGGCGCAACTCCAGGCGATGCAGGTACGGCGGGAGTCGGTCGAAGAGTACCGGGCCCGGCAGCGTCGTTGGTGGGACAAGGCCCGGGAGTGGCTGGCCTACCTCACCGCCCTCGGCGCCGTGGTCTGGAACGTGTTTCAGAGCCGAAATGGGGGCGGGTAACATGTCCGCAAAGCGTAAATGGGGCATCGCCGCCGGCGTCGCAGGCGTTGCTGCTGCGGCCGCAGGGGCAGCATGGTGGGTCAATCGGCGGGGCGGGATCACCACACCGCCTGGGTCAGACGAAGACGCAGGCGGAGTGCAACCACCCGGTGCCGCTGAATGGCGGATCTCCGTGGTATCGATCACCGACCCGGCGCCAGTCGGCGGGCGGGCCAGGGCCACAATTCGCGTGCGCAATACCGGCACCGCCGAAGGCGCCCTGCAGGTTACGGGCGCGACGTACCAGGGCAGCACCGTGCAGGGGACCTGGCTGTCCAGGACCGTAACCCTGTCCCCCGGCGAATCCGAGGACCTCGACATGCAGAGCGCCGGCGACATGGCGGAGATGTTCGCAGGCCAGACTCTGCAGGCCGTTTTCACCGCCAGCGACGGACAGGAGGCGCGGGCCAGCTTTACAGTAGAGCGGCCAGCGCCCGCAGGGCCGGTAATCAAGCAGGTGACGTTCAAGTATCCGACCGGCGCGCCGTTGGCCGGTGACACCCGCACGCTGAATGTGTACTTCTACCGGGATGGAGTGGAGATTGCCTCTTGGGCCCGGAACTGGGTGCACACGGTCTCTGACTCCTTCAGCCAGGTGGATGGCAACGTGGTCACCATCACCCATCTGGGCCGCCCGGGTGACGAGCTGGACGGGAAGATTGAATCCCTGCCCTTGCAGGCCGATCAGGTGAAGATCGTGATCTATAACCTTCCCGATCCGACCCGCAAGCCCTGGCCAGTACTGAATGGGCTGACCGTCATTCTGTCGGACGATAAGGGGCACACCCTGCACCAGGCGGTGTTCAACGACGTTGCTGCCGGGCGGAGCGCAACCCATACGGTCAATATCGTGTGACCTGGCGGCTCTAAAGGTGGTGAGACCATGGCCCGTCTAGCGGTGCAATTCGAGCCAACCTTGTTCAAACACACCCAAGATAGTGATCGTATCACCATTGCCTCGGCACAAAGCGTGCTGCTGCGTGTTTGTGTGTCTGGCCTTTTCTCCGCAATCGGAAAGATCGAACTCCGCCGCGTTATCTCCGGAACGCAAGATAGCGTCGTCATAGCGGAGGCTTTCGCCACGGCGCCCTTTGGGCGAGGCTCGGCGTGCGAAGAGAAGTGGGTGTTGCTCGATGTGGCGGACCCGATTGTGGAACTCCCCGGGCAGTACTTCATCCGGGTTGGTGAGGACGGTCCCCTGTCGTTCCTCGATTGGGCCAGCGGCGAACTGCACTTTGAACCGGCATCAGAGGTGCCCACCGGTCCCGTGGACGATGGGAGCGGTGATGGGGTGGATGATTGCGAGGACACAGGCGGCAATCTGCCCCCAGACTTCGGCTCCGGCCACGACGGCGGTTACACTGGCGGCAACGCGAAGGGCACGACCAAACCATCCGGTGTCTGGGAGCGGCTGAGCCCGTCCGGCCGGGCCGCGACTGTCGGCCTGGGCACCGCCCTGCTCGCCGGGCTGGTGGCCTTCGTGGGCAGGGGGCGGGGCGAATGAGCATCCAGGACGCCGCCCGCGCCGCGCTTGCCCAGTGGGAGGGCCG
>DYHB01000061.1:7529-16845 GCA_020724415.1 Thiobacillus sp. | reverse complement strand
CACTGCCCCCTCAAGACAGCGTGTCTACCAATTCCACCACGTCGGCCAATCGGGCCAGGGCCCGACTGTAATGTTTATTTGGGTATCGCTCCAGACTTGTCGCTCTCGGGCGCAACAGGCACATCCGCCGGTTCAGCGGGAGCAGGAGCCGCCTCAGGTGCCGTCGGCACCGCCAAGGGAACCGGCCCGGGCTTGGGGGCAGATGCAAAATACGCCAATCCCATGCTGGTCAGGAAAAACACCGTGGCCAGGACCGCTGTGGAGCGGCTCAGGAAGTTGGCCGAACCAGAGGCGCCAAAGAGACTGCCGGAAGACCCGCTGCCAAAGGCCGCACCCATGTCGGCCCCCTTGCCGTGCTGCAGCAGGACCAAGCCCACGACCGCAACGGCCACCAGAACATGCACCATCCAGAGAGCAAATTCCATGATGTTCAACCTGCCCGGCAGATGGCCAGGAACTCGTCGGCACTGAGGGAGGCACCCCCGATCAGACCACCGTCGATGTCCGGCTGGGAAAACAGTTCGGCCGCATTGTTGGCCTTGACACTGCCGCCGTACTGGATGACCAGCCCGTCGGCAACACCGGCGTCCTGGGCCCGGATCTTTTCCCGGATGAAGGCATGCACCGCTTGCGCCTGTTCAGGTGTAGCCGTCTTGCCGGTGCCGATGGCCCATACCGGCTCATAGGCGACCACGGATTTGGCCAGGGACTGGACACCGCAAGCATGGATCACGGCATCCAGTTGACGCCCCACCACGGCTTCGGTAACGCCGCTTTCACGCTCCTCCAGGGTCTCGCCCACGCAAAGAATGGGGGTCAGACCAGCCGCCTGGGCGGCGGCGAATTTCATGGCCACCAGGGTGTCCGATTCGCCATAGATGGCGCGCCGCTCGGAATGCCCGACGATGACATAGGTGCAACCGAAGTCCTTGAGCATGCCTGCGGAAACCTCACCCGTGTGAGCACCCTTGGCGTGCTGGCTCATGTTCTGGGCACCCCAGGCAATGGCACTGCCCGCCAACAGGGACTGGACCTGAGCCAGATACGGATAGGGCGCACACACGGCCACGCCGGCCTTGACGTCACCCATTCCAGCCAGCACGGCGGAAAGCAAGGCTTCGTTTTCAGCCAGCGAACCGTGCATCTTCCAGTTGCCGGCAACCAGTTTGCGTCGCATGAAAACCCCTGATCGAGAAAGCCGATGATGGTATCGGGTTCGCGCGTGTGGGTCAATCGGGCCGGTGGGACCGGCCGTCAGGGTTACTGCACTGGCCTCAATTCCGCCCAGAGCGGCCCACCCGATGCCTCGTGGACCCGGATGACATCATAGGCGCCCCTGGGCAGGGATAGCAGCAGGCATGGACGGGAAATCACCTGGGGAGCCATGCCCGCTGGCCGGGTGGCGTTGACCAGCACGGTGGCCTCGCCCATGTTGACCGTGAACCTGGGGCTGGCCAGGCTGAGGCCATATCCCCCAGTGGGCCGTTCCTGATCGGCCAGGAACACGACGCGGCGCTGCTGGAAATCCACGCTGGGGACAGACAAGGCCTGAGGGCCTGTCTGGATGCTGCGCCAGACGGAGGCCAGGGCCTGATCATCTCCCAGTTCGACAGCCTGCCGTTGCTGTTCGCCCGGACAGTAGGGCGCTTCATGGACCACCTCGATGCTGGCACACCCTGCCAGTGACGCCAGGGCCAGGCAGGCTGCCAGCGTGCGGCTGACGACATCCAGGCTATTCATCATTGCACCCCTTTTTCACGCTTGACCGGATTGCGGGCATAGCCTGCCCCCTGGGTTCCCAAAGCCTGCTGGACGCCGGGACTGCCGACGAAGCCCACGGTAAAGTCCAGCCCGGAACGGTTGCCATCCACCTGGACCACGTCCGGCGTGCCCAGGGTGGGATAGGCACCGCACGCCTCCCCGTCGTCGCAAATGAAGTCGTCCCAATCGGAATCGGTACCGGCATAGACGAAATAGCGCCCGGCGGGCAGACCGGAAAACTCGTAGTCGTATCGCCCCCCCGAACCATTGGTACTGAACTGGGCGACCAGATTGGCATTTTCGTCCTGGACCAAGAGCCAGTAGCGGCCGGTATTGACGGCCAGGGCGGTACTCATGACCTGCATGGAAACGGGCACCTGGATTCGGGCACCGTCCGTCGCCGTAACCATGATCTGGGCCGAATAACTGCCCGGCGGGAGACTGCCGCGGTTCACCTGCACCGTGTAGCCACCCAGCCCGTCATTGCCGACGGAACTGGCGCTAACGCCCAGCCAGGCGGCATCGGCGCTGATGGCCGAGACACCGAGACCGCCACTGCCCAATTGGGTCAGGGTCAGGTCCAGCGCATTCAGGGATGCGCCGAAGTCCAGCCGGCTCGGATTGGCCGCCAGGGTGGCCACCTGGGTCCCGGACGCCGCATTCTGTGCCGCCAGTACAGCCTTGGCGGCATCGATCATGCCCCAACCGTAGGTATCGTCCCGGCCGTTGGCACCCAAATCCGTGGTCAGGCTGCCGGACGCCAGCAAGGCATCGAAATCTGCCGGAGTCAGGGCCGGATGGACCGCCTTCATCAGGGCGACAACCCCGGCCACATGAGGAGCCGCCATGGAAGTGCCTTGGTAAAAACGGTAGTCGGAGACCAGATTGGCACCCACCAGGGTGCTCAGGACGCCATCGGCATAACCGTCGCCGTTCCGGTCCCGGGAGGTATCGCCGCCCGGTGCGGCCACATCCACATGGGGGCCAAAATTGGAGTACGGGGCCCGGCTGCGGTCCATGGCCACGGCACTGACCGAGATCACGCCCGAATAGGATGCCGGATAGCCGGCCACGCCACTGTTCTCGTTGCCGGCAGCCGCCACCACGACAGATCCGGCGGCACGCACCTGGTTGTAAAGCGCCTGTTCGGAGGCAGAAAAGCAGTTCTGGCAGCCCAGGCTGAGATTGATCACGTCGGCCCGTCTGGGCGGGAGCGTCCCCGAATCGTTGCTCAGGCCTGCCGCATAGCGGACCCCCTGGATCACGTCATAGGAACTGCCACCCCCTTTGCCGATGACCCGCACCGGCATGATCTTCGCCCCCCAGGCCACTCCGGACACCCCCGTGCCGTTGTTGCTGCTGGCGGCAATGGTGCCGGCCACATGGGTGCCGTGCCAGGAACTGGAGGCCGGCGTGCTTTGGTCCCCCGGGTCATTGGCATCCGCATCGATGCCATCCCCATCATTGGAACTGCTCGCGGACCGGATGAAATCGTAGCCCACCACGGATCCATCGCCCCGGCGATAGAGATTGGCGGCCAGATCCTGATGCCCCAGGAAAACCCCGGTATCCACCACCGCCACCACCACCTCGCCCGACGCCGGCGTACCGGTGGTGACATCCCAGGCCTGGGGCAGATTGATCAAGGGGTAGTGCCATTGAAAGGCGTAGAACGGATCGTTGGGCACCTTCTGGGGCTGATAGCGGTAATTGGGGTCCGCACTGGCCACGTCGGCCTGGCTGCGCAAGGCCTTGATCTGATACAAGGTGCGCAACTTGGCAGCCTGCTCCGGGGTCATGGTCGTCCCCGTCAACCGGGGCGGCAACGGGTCCTCAGCTGACAGGGCGGTGCGCAGGCCGCCAAGCCCCACCAGCATCGGCCGGTCGGCGGCTCCGGCGCGCAGGGCATGCCCCTGGGCCATCATTTTGGCAGTCACGTCCCCGGCGAGGGGCCGGGCCGTCACCACGGCCTCATCGGGCACGAAATCGGTACTCAGGCTCAAGGTGGAAGCCACGTTCGCGCCGGTGCCCACGGACAGGACATAGTTGGACTTGTCGGAATAGGCGTTTACCCGGACGTAATAGCGACCCGATGCAGGCGCCGTGACGGACTCGAACCGAGCCACCCCAAGGGAGGCATCCACCAGGGCCAGGTTGCTGTCGTACAGGCCCAGGTCCAGGTCCGCCGGAGCCGGATTGGCCACCTCCATGGCCACCGACTGCCCTGCCACCAAGTCCACCACATAGACATCATCCGGGTCCGCAAGCAGGGTGAAGCGATCGGACAGGCTGAACGTGGGGCGCTCGGTCACGAAACCACCCACCATGGCGGGGTTGGGAATGGCCTGGGCCGTGACGGGCGTATCGTTGGCCAGGTATACCGAATCCGGGTCATTGGTATCGGTATCCAGCACGATGTTGCTGGCTGCCCGGACCGTACCGCTGATCGTGTAGGTCTGGGGCTGGACACCCCCGTTATCGTCATCGTCATCACCGCCCCCGCCACCACAACCGGCCAGCACCGTGACCAGGGGGATGAGGAGCCCTAAGGCCATATAGTGTTTCATGTGATCTACCCGCGCCAGACAATACGCCCCATTGTTGCCCTGGCTGCCGACATCGGCAAGTGAAACATTTGGCTTGCCGGACGATGATCCGGACCGGCCATGCGCTCCATGAGGCGGCCTATGCCTGTCAGCCCGCCAGGATTGAACGGTCATCACGAACCGGGAGGCCGTCCCCTGGGGACCGGATGCCCCCCGATATCGGCCGGCCTTGCAAAGACACAACCCAGGCACGCCCCGAACAGGGTCAACCGACCGCCGGCAGGCCATCTCCGGCCACCGTCATTCCCTCGTCATGTTTCGCTGGCATGGTGATGGTGCCATGCAAGCAGATTCCCTTCTTCTGGAAGACCTACCGGTTCATCGGCGCCGCCTCCGGGTGAGCATGGTGACCGAAACCTTCCCACCCGAAATCAACGGGGTGGCCATGACCATTGGCCGGATGGTCGCAGGCCTCCAGGCCCGGGAGCACCAGATTCAGCTGATACGGCCCCGCCAGGGTCGCGAGGCGGTGCCGCCCGACCAGGACAATCTGGAGCACGTGCTCCGCCCGGGGATTCCCATACCCCGCTACGCCGGGCTGAACATGGGATTGCCGGCCAAGCGCCAGCTCTTCAAGTTATGGCAGGTGCGCAAACCCGATCTGGTCCACATTGCCACCGAGGGCCCCCTGGGGTGGTCCGCCCTGGCGGCGGCCCGCAAGCTGCGCATCCCCGTGGTGAGTGGCTTCCACACCAATTTCCACAGCTATACCACCCACTATGGCCTGGGCTGGCTGAAGAAGCCGGTACATGCCTATTTGCGCAAGTTCCACAACCAGACCCAGGTCACCCTGGTGCCCACCCGGCAATTGCAGCAGGAATTGACCGATGCCGGCTACCAGAACGTGCGGGTACTGTCCCGGGGCGTGGACCATCAACTGTTCAAGCCGGAACGACGCAGTGACGAATTGCGCCGCCTTTGGGGCGTTACCGGACAGGAGCTTGCGGTCACCTACGTAGGCCGCATCGCCCCGGAAAAAAACCTTCAGCTGCTGATTCGTGCCTTCGAGGCCATGGAACAGGTGAGACCGGATTCACGCTTGATCCTGGTGGGTGACGGGCCCGCATTGGCAGCCCTCAAGGCCAGCCATCCGCGCTTCATATTCAGGGGATCCCGGTCAGGGGAGGATCTGGCCACCCATTACGCCTCGGCGGATGCCTTCCTGTTTCCCAGCACCACGGAAACCTTCGGCAACAGCCTGACCGAGGCCATGGCCAGCGGGCTGGCCACGGTGAGCTACGACTACGCGGCCGCCGCAGAACACGTGATCCACGGACGCAATGGCCTGAAGGCAGACCTGCATGACGACGCAGGGTTCATTCAGGCCGCCTGCCGCCTGGCAGGAGACCCGGGCTTGCTGGCCAGCCTGGGCCCCCAGGCCAGAACCACGGCCATGTCCCTGTCCTGGGAGCAGATTCACAACGATCTTGAAGCCCTCTACCTGTCCCTGATCATGGAGCGTGAAGCAGCCCAGGCCGCGACCGTTCGCATGCTGGGCTTCAGCTGACGGAACCCGAACGGAATTCAACCGGGCCATCCTGCCAGGCATCAGGCCATGCTTCTGTACAACTCGGCAAGCCGGGCCGCCATGGCGGCATCGGACCATTCCCCGGCATAGTCACGGGCCTGTTCCACCAGCAGCGGGCGCAGTTCCTCATCCGTCACCACCTTGACGATCGCCTCCGCAAAGGCATGCACGTCCTCGGGCGGGCGCAGGCAGCCCCGGCCGGGTTCCAGGATGTCCCGGGTACCCATGGCCGACAAGGCCACCACGGGCAAGCCCATGGCCATGGCCTCCAGCAGCACCAGCCCCTGGGTTTCGGTACGGGACGCGAACACGAAGAGATCGGCCGCTGCATAGCAGTCCGGCAACTCGGACTGCCGATCCAGGTAGCCCAGGAAGCGGACACTGTCCACCAGGCCCAGTCCAGCGGCCTCACGGCGCAGGGTGGGCAAGGCCGGCCCCTCCCCGGTCACGAGAAACAGAAGATCCGGCACAACGCGGCGCGCCTGGGCGACGGCCTGCAGTAAAAACTGGATGTTCTTCTCATGGGCTACCCGCCCGACATAGAGGGCCACGGGACGGTCCGGGGCGATGCCATGGTCCCGCCTGAAGCGCTCCCGGTCGCCGGCCCGAAATCGGGACAAGGGGATGCCCGTGGGCAGTACATGCATGGGCGACCGTACCCCATACTGCAACAGGCGATCACGCATGGCCGTGGAGGGCACCACCACCCCATCCAGGGCATTGCACTGGGTGCGGGAAAAACGCCGGGCCAGGGCCTTGAGCCAGGCGGCCGGGACCAAGGGCGCGTAGTGATAAAGATATTCCTCGAAAAAGGTGTGGTAGGTGGCCAGCACCGGCAGACCCCGCGCCCGCCCCGCCCGCAATCCCGCATAGTGGGCCAGGAAGGGCGTCTGGATATGGATCAGGTCGCATCCTTCGGCCAGCTGCTGGACTTGCTGGCGCAGCCTGCGCCAATGCATCAACCTGTCCTCCGGGTCCAGGGGCAGCGGGCGGGCCGGTACCCGGTGAATGCCGGGCTCTTCGGCTTCTCCGCCATAGCCGGGCACCGCCAGGGATACTTCCACGCCCTCCCCGGCCAGGGCCCTGCGGAACGTTTCCATGGAAGTGGACACCCCGTTCACCCGGGGAAAATACACATCGGACACCATGAGCACCCGCATCAGGCCGCCTTGCGCTCCAGCCGCTCCAGCTCCTCCTGCTCCACCACTGCTGCCACGGCATCCAGTTCTTTCCGGATGACTGGATCTGACCGCGGCATACCATCCCAGACCACCAACTCCAGACGACCGTCCATGTGTTCCACGATAGCCGTGCATGAATCCACCCAGTCGCCGCAATTCACGTAGGTCAGGCCATCCACGTCCTTGATGGCCGCCCAATGGATATGACCGCAGATCACCCCGTCCAGGCCCCGGTCCCGGATATTGTGGATCACGGCCCGCTCGAAATCGAAGATGAACTGCAAGGCCGTCTTGACCTTGCGCTTGGCATACCCGGCCAAGGACCAGTACCCGGGTCGCCCGATATGGCGCCGGATCCAGGACAAGGCTCCGTTGATGCGCACCAGGGTGTTGTAGGCCATGTCCCCCAGCACCGCCACCCACTTGTGGTAACGGGTGACCTGATCGAATTCGTCCCCATGGATGAGCAGGTAGCGCTTGCCATCGGCCGTTTCATGGACATACTCGGCTTCCACCTGGATGTCACCGAAGGCAATGCCCACGTAATCCCGCAGGGCTTCGTCATGGTTGCCCGGCACGAAGACCACTTTTTCGCCATGCCGGGCCCGACGCAGGATCTTCTGGATCACCGTGTTCTGGGCGGCACTCCAATGCACCGACCGGCTCATGGCCCAGAAGTCGATGATGTCGCCGATGAGAAAAAAATTCTCGGCATTGTGCTCGCGCAGGAAGTCCAGCAGACGATCCGCCTGGCAAGCCCGGGTACCCAGGTGGATATCGGACAGAAATATGGAGCGCACGTTCGGCATGGCGGCATCCTGCCGGCGAAATGTGACAGCAGGATGACCCAACCGGGCCCATGCACAAAATTGCAATATTGTTTCTGTAGGCTTCCGACATGCTCCCCACATATCCGCCCAACCCCCGATGACACACCTGGCCCTAGAGCTGATCCCCAAGCTGGAACACCTGCAATCTTCCCTGTTGATGCATGAAACCAGACACCAGAAACGTCTGGAATCCATCCACCCCCTGCATCTGGACAGCGCACGCAACCTGCTTCACTACCTGGCCCTGCGCCAGCACGACATCCGCGACCTCCAGGCCCAGTTGGGCCTGCTCGGCCTCAGTCGTCTGGGTCGGGCCGAAGCCCATGCCTGCGGCACCCTGGACGCGGTCCTGACCGCCCTCTATGCCCTGGCCGGCAAACCCAAACCCCCTTCAGCCCCATTGGCCTGCCCCATACACACAGGGCGCCTGTACCTGAAAGAACACGCCCACGCCCTGCTGGGCAGCCCATCGGGTCAACGCAGCACCCGGATCATGGTCACCCTGCCCAGCGAGGCAGCCCGGGATGGGCGCCTGGTCGCGGATCTCATGGCCGCCGGCATGGATGTGGCCCGGATCAACTGTGCCCACGACGACCCCGAAGCCTGGCGGGCCATGGTGCATCACATACGTGGGGCAGAACAGGCTTCCGGCCGGCGATGCAGGATCTACGCCGACCTGGCCGGCCCCAAGCTGCGCACCGGCCCGCTGCCGGCCATCGGCAGGATGGGGGGATTCAAGGTCAAGCGCGATGTCTGGGGCCGGGTCACCCAGCCGGCCCGGGTCTGGGTGACCTCGGCCGAAGCGACGGAGGAAGCCACCGTGCCCGTGGATGCGGTCCTTCCGGTCAGTCCCGCCGTCCTGGCCCAGATGCATGCCGGCGACCATCTGGATGTGGAGGATGCCCGGGGTAGCCGGCGCCATCTCAAAATCAAGGAGCGGTTCGGAACCTCCTGGCTGGCTACCTGTTTCCAGCACGCCTACATCCGCCAGGACGCCCAGTGTGACCTGTACCGAAACGATGAACACATCTTGGTCGGGACCATCGGCCCCTTGCCGGAAGTCGTGCTGCCCATCCTGCTGAAGCCGGGCGACAGCCTCACCCTGCTCCATCCCGATGAAGGCATGAGCCCGGTCCTGCCGGAAGGAAGCGAGCCCCCCAGCCACGTCCCGAGCCAGATTCCGTGTTCCCTGCCGGAAGTATTTGACAGTGCCCGACCGGGACAGCCCATCTGGTTCGACGACGGCAAGATCGGCGGCCGGATCCTCGCCAATGATGGCCGGCGCATCCAGGTCCAGATCACCCAGGCCCACCCCCAGGGCAGCAAGCTGCGCCCGGAGAAGGGCATCAACCTGCCCGACACCCCCCTGGACGTTCCCGCCCTGACCGACAAGGACCTGGCTGATCTTGC
>DYHB01000061.1:0-7519 GCA_020724415.1 Thiobacillus sp. | reverse complement strand
TTGCCGTCATGGCCCCCCTGGTGGATATCGTCGGCCTGTCCTTCGTGCGCCGTGCGGAGGACGTGTTGCAGCTCCACCAGGCCCTGGACCATCTGGATGCCAGTCATCTGGGCACCCTGCTCAAGATCGAGACCCGCCAGGGTTTCGAGCAGTTGCCCCAAATCCTCCTGGCCGGACTGCGTCGCCCCCCCTTGGGCATCATGGTGGCCCGGGGCGACCTGGCTGTGGAGATCGGCTTCGATCGGCTGGCGGAGGTCCAGGAAGAAATCCTGTGGCTGTGCGAGGCCGCCCACGTGCCGGTCATCTGGGCCACCCAGGTGCTGGACACCATGGCCCGGCGCGGGCTGCCCTCCCGGGCGGAAGTCTCCGACGCCGCCCTCTCGGTCCGGGCCGAGTGCGTCATGCTCAACAAGGGGCCCTACATCGTGGACACGGTGCGCTTCCTGGCCGACATCCTGGGCCGGATGACGGAACATCGGGCCAAGGGCTTGCCCATGCTGCGCAAGCTGGCGGTGTCCTTGCTCCAGGACTATCCCGGCAGCTGAGGATCGACATGGTTCCGGAACCTGTCTTGCCCGAGCCGGACGCCCCGCCCCACTTGGCTGGCATCCATCCCGGGGATGCCGGTACGGGTGTCGACTTCACGGCCGACCTGGCGACCATCCTGGCCCAGCGCCAGCTTCAGGGCATTTTCCAGCCCCTCATCGACCTGGATTCAGGTCGCATTCAAGGCCACGAAGGCCTGATCCGTGGCCCTTCCGACAGCCTGCTGCACAATCCACTGGCCTTGTTCCGGGCCGCCGATCAGCAAGACCTGCGTGGCGCTGTGGAGCGCCTCTGTGTCGAGACCCTCACCACGGCCTATGCCCAGCGCCAGGACATGGGCACCCTCTTCATCAATCTGTCGCCCTGGGTCCTGACCCAGGACCCGGACCTGCTGGCCTGGCTGCGACAGACGCTGGAGAACCGCAGCCTGGAACCCGAGCGCGTGGTGATCGAGCTGACGGAAGGCGGCACGGTTGTCGACAACGCCTGCCTCACTACGGTCATCGACCGCTTCCGCAGGGCCGGCTTCCGCCTGGCCCTGGACGACCTGGGCGAAGGGTTCTCGGGCTTGCGCCGCTGGTCGGAACTGCGTCCCCATTACGTCAAGATCGACAAGCATTTCATCTCCGGCCTGCACCAGGACCCGGCCAAGCTCCAGTTCGTGCGCTCCATACAATCCATGGCCTCCCACACGGGAGCCCGGGTGATTGCGGAGGGCATCGAGACCCTGGCGGAATTCAATCTGGTGCGGGACCTGGGCATCGAGCTGGGCCAAGGCTATTTCATCGCCCACCCAAGTCCCCTGCCGGGCCTGTCCCTGGACGTGATGGATGCCTTGAAAAAGCCCTCCACCCGCCATTTGTCCGCCCATTCCGTATACCAGGCCCAAGCTGGCGCGCTCCTCATCACCGCCCGGGTGGCCACCACGGACACCCCCAACGAGGAGGTTTTGGATTACTTCAGGGCTCATCCCACCCTCCAGGCCATGGCCGTACTGGAACACGGCCGGCCCGTGGGCCTGATCAATCGCTACAAGTTACTCGACCACTTTTCCAGGGTCTTCATCCGGGAGTTGCACGGGCGCCGGCCCTGCATCCAGTTCATGGACAGCCACCCCCTGATCGTGGATCAAACCACGCCCATCGAGGAACTCAGCCGCCTGGTGATCCAGAAGGGGCGGGCCACCTTCACCGACGGCTTCATCATCACGGACAAGGGGGAATATCTGGGCCTGGGCTCCGGCTATGACCTGATGCAGCTTCTGATGCAACTGCAACTGGCCGCCGCCCGCTATGCCAACCCCCTCAGCCAGTTGCCAGGCAACGTGCCCATCAACAGCCACATCCAGCATCTCCTGGCCCTGGAGTCCCCCTTCTGGGCTGCCTATTGCGACCTGGACAACTTCAAGCCCTTCAACGACATCTACGGCTATGACCGGGGCGACGCCGTCATCTTGCTGACCGCCAAGGTGCTGAAGGAATGCGTTGACGGCCAGCGGGATTTCCTGGGCCACATCGGTGGTGACGATTTCTTCATCCTGTTCCAGAGCGCAGATTGGGAAGCCCGCTGCCAAAACATACTGGAACAGTTGGCCCGGGATATCCGGAGCCTGTTCAAACCAGAACATGTAGAACAGGGCGGGTATTTCAGCGAAGACCGCTGCGGTCGCACCGTCTTCCATCCCCTGCCCAGCCTGTCCATCGGCGTAGTCCAGGTGGAGGCGGGCCTGTACCCCAGCCACCACGAGGTCTCCGCAGCCGCTGCGGTGGCCAAGAAGCAGGCCAAGAAGCTATCGGGCAACAGCGTGTTCGTGGAACGGCGCAAGGGAGCTGCCAATGCTTCGGCTGCCAAGAGCTCAGTTGCCATGCCCTCGGAAGCCACGCCACCGTGATAACTCCACGGCCTTAAATGACCTTTGGGTAGCCGACCCAAGAGGTAGTGTTCCCTCTGCTCTCGCCGAAGAAAAAAAACGGCGGGGACATGCCCCGCCGCTGTAACTGATACCACAAAAAGGGCCAAGCCCCTCGTAGGATTGGCCGTTTCAGCCGCCTACCGGGCCGCCGTCGGTGCGGCGCACCACCACGGTGGCCGCGCGGGGCCGGGCACCGGCCGTGGGCCACTGGGAGAAGGCCGTGGGATTGCGGGCGATCTGGTTGTCGCTGAAGGTGCTGCCATCGGCATTCTTGGGCCGGTTGGGGTGGCTGCCGATTTCGCCCGGGTGCTGGACGTTGATGAACATGGTCTTGCGGTCCGGGGTCCAGGTCACGCCGGTGATTTCACAGCCGGAGGGGCCCACCAGGAAGCGGCGGATTTCCTTGGTCGCGGGGTCGGCCACCAGCATCTGGTTGTTGCCCATGTTGGCGTAGTCACCACTGTTGGAATAACTGCCGTCAGTCTGGATCCACAGTCGGCCATAGCTGTCGAAGGCCAGGCCATCCGGGCTGTTGAACAGGTTGTCCGCAGTGATGTTGGCGGAAGGCTTGCGGCTGTCGGTGATGGACGGCTGGCCGGCCAGGACGAAGATGTCCCAGTCGAAGGTCAGGGCGGTGGCATCGCCGCTGGTCTCGTTCCACCGGACGATGTGGCCCCACAGGTTGTTGGCCCGGGGGTTGGCCTCGTCCACGGGCGGACGGGCGCTGCCGGCGGAGGTGGTGCCGTCCACCTTGTTGGAGGATTCGGTGCCGGTGCCACGGCGGTTGTTGTTGGTCAGGGTGCAGTACACCTCGCCGGCCTTCTTGGGGTTGGCGGCGATCCACTCGGGACGGTCCATCATGGTGGCCCCCACCCGGTCACCGGCCTGTCGGCACTTGATCAAGACCTCGGCCTGGTTGGCAAAGCCGTTCTCGGCCGTCAGACCGTTCTGGCCGTGGACCAGGGGAATCCAGACCCCGGTCCCCATGTTGTCGCCCGTGGTGGCGCCGGCATCGAAGCGGGCCACGTACAGGGTGCCGTCCTCCAGCAGACGGCGGTTGGCGGCGCTGGTGGGGTTGGCCTTGTCGAAGGTGCCGTTGGAAACGAACTTGTAGATGTACTCGTTGCGCTCGTCGTCGCCCATGTACACCACCACCTTGCCGTTGGCGGCCACCACCAGTTCGGCGTTTTCATGCTTGAAGCGGCCCATGGCCGTGCGCTTGACCGGCTTGCCGGCCGGAGCGAAGGGGTCGATCTCCACCACCCAGCCGAAGCGGTGGGGTTCGTTGGGGTTCACATCGGCGTCGAAGCGGGGATCGACGGTGTGCCAGCGATAACCAAAGCCTGCGGTGGTGATGCCATAACGGGATTGTCCTGCAATGATGTCGGCCTTCTGGTCCTCGAACCCGGGGGCGATGCTGGCACCGCTGGTGGGGGCACCGAAGTAACCGTTCCAGTTTTCCTCGCAGGTCATGTAAGTACCCCAGGGGGTCCAACCGTTGGCGCAGTTGTTCAGGGTGCCCAGCACTTCGGTACCGCTCGGATCGGCGGCCGTACGCATCAGGGGGTGGCCGGCAGCCGGCCCCTGGATGGAAATGGGGGTGTTGCCGTGGATGCGCCGGTTCTAGGGGGAGTTCTTCACATGGCTCCAGCTGCCATCGGCACTGCGCTTGACGTGGGAGATGCTGACGCCGTGAGCCGCCTGGGCCTTGCGGGCCTTTTCCAGGGTGAAGGGCGCCATCCAGTCATCCGCCGGCGTATCGGCTTCGATGGCATAGAAATATTCCGGGTTGATGTATTCATGGTTCATGACCAGCAGGCCTTCATCGCTCCGGTCACCATAGCCATTGCCGGCACTGTTGAAACCGAAGAACCACATGCCGTCGTGGTTGTCGCCGATCTGCTGTTCCTGGTCAGCAGCGGAGTTGCTTGCATCGGCCTTCCAAGCGGGAGCAAAGGCGTCGATTGGCTCACCCCAAGGAAGGATCGGGGAAGCGACATAACCGTTGGGTACTACCACGCTGTCCGTGGTGGAAATGGGCACGGCCTGGAAACCGAACATCTGTTCGATGACGGCTGCCACGCTGTCATTGGAATCCAGGCATCCGGCCAAAGTACCCAGGAAAGGCATGGCCGCCAGACCCAGACCGGATTTCAAAAGCATGCGCCGTTTCGGATCGTGGCGGATGGCGTGTTCCACCACCTCGGTCAGGCTGGGGTTGCTGCCGGGATTGGATACGCCGTCGTCGTCGCGGATGATTTGGGCCATGGCCGAGTCTCCAGAGGAATAATGGGACTGGCAGTATCGTGGGGCTTGACTACAGGAGCATGAAGCCCGGATGACAGATATATGATGCCCCGGCGGGGGACCATTAAATGCCGGCGGCGCTCCGTACCGCCTGGGCGATAGCCTCCGCCCAGGCGGTCACCTGGGTCTGCTCGCGCCCTTCCACCATCACCCGGATCAGGGGCTCGGTGCCGGAGGCACGCAGGACCACCCGGCCGGTCTGGGCCAGATCGGCCTCGGCCTGGGCCACGGCAGCATGAATCTCCGGGTGATCGGTCAGACGGAAGCCCTTGACCACCCGGACGTTGATGAGCACCTGGGGATAGATGGGACAGGACTGGATATAGTCGGACAGGCGCAACCCTGAACGGCGCAGGGCCGCCAGGACCTGGAGGGCGGAAATGATGCCGTCCCCGGTGCTGTGCTTGTCCAGGCAGAGGATGTGGCCAGAGGTCTCGCCCCCCAGGAGCCAGCCATTGGCCTGCATCTGCTCGAGGACATAGCGGTCCCCCACCTGGGCCCGGACAAAGCCGCAGCCCAAGCCGCGCAGGGCCTGTTCGGTACCCAGATTGGTCATCAGGGTGCCCACTACCCCGGCCAGGGGGTGATTGCTTTCCTTGCGGTCCCGGGCGATGACATACAGCAGTCTGTCGCCATCCGCGATCTCGCCGTTGGCATCCACCATCATCAGGCGGTCGCCATCGCCATCCAGGGCAACCCCCACATCGGCCCGGTGCTTCCTGACCGCCTTGGCCAGGGCTTCGGGGTGGGTGGCGCCGCAATGGTGGTTGATGTTGAGGCCATCAGGCTCATTGCCCATGGCCACCACGTCAGCCCCCAGCTCATGAAACACGTGGGGCGCGATATGGTAGGCAGCACCGTGGGCACAATCCACCACGATGCGCAGGCCGCGCAGGTCCAGTTCGTAGGGAAAGCTGCCCTTGCAGAATTCGATGTAGCGACCGGCGGCATCATCGACTCGCTTGACGCGGCCCAGACCCTTGGAAGACGCCGTCCGGATGGGGGATTCCATGGCTTCCTCGATGGCCAGTTCCACGGCATCGGGCAATTTGGTGCCCTGGGCGGAAAAGAACTTGATGCCGTTGTCGTCATAGGGGTTGTGGGAGGCGGAGATGACCACCCCGGCCTGAAGCCGGAGGGCGCGCGTCAGGTAGGCCACGCCCGGAGTCGGCATGGGACCGGTCAGGCGTACGTCCACGCCGGCTGCGGTCAAGCCCGCTTCCAGGGCCGACTCCAGCATGTATCCCGACACCCGGGTGTCCTTGCCGATCAGCACGGCCGGCCGCTCTCCATGAAGGGAATCATGCTCGGCCGCCACCAGCACCTTGCCTGCGGCATAGCCCAGCCGCATCACCATGCCCGGGGTGATGGGATCCTCGCCCACCCGGCCCCGCACGCCGTCAGTACCAAAGAAACGCCTGCTCATTGTGTCGCCTCCCAAATTTTCAACGCATCCACCGTTTCCCTGACATCGTGGACGCGCACGATGCCGGCCCCCCGCTCAACGGCACGCAAGGCTGCGGCGACGCTGCCCACCATGCGCTCCTGGACATCCCGCCCGGTGATGGCCCCGATCATGCGCTTGCGGGATACTCCCACCAGTACCGGTGCCAACCGCGTCAAACGGGGCAGGGCCCGAAAAAGGGCAAGATTATGCTCCAGGGTCTTGCCAAAGCCAAAGCCAGGATCGATCCACAACCTTTCCCGGGCAATGCCCAGTCCTTGGGCCACGGCCACGCGCTCGGTCAGGAAGGCTTCCACCTCGGTCACCACATCGGCATAACGGGGCTGGTCCTGCATGGTCCGCGGCTCGCCCTGCATGTGCATGATGCAAAGGGAACAGTCGCTGTGACGTACGGCCTCGAAGGCCCCGGGCGCCCGAAAGCCGTATACGTCGTTGATCATGGCGGCCCCCGCGTCCACGGCAGCGGCCATCACCTCGGGCTTCATGGTGTCCACCGACACGGGCACCCCTAGCGCTTTTACCCCCTGAAGCACGGGCAACACCCGGCCGATTTCCTCGTCGAGCGTCACCGGCTGGGCGCCGGGCCGTGTGGATTCGCCCCCGATATCCAAAATATCGGCCCCCTCCGCCACCAGACGGTGGGCGTGGGCGATGGCCTGGCTGGAGTCGATGAACCGACCGCCATCCGAAAAGGAATCGGGAGTGACGTTGACGATGCCCATGACGAGGGGGCGGTCAAGGGCGTGACAGAGTGACATGGTGACAGGGTGACGGAAAGGTGACGTGTAGGGTGTTGTCACCCGTCACACGTCACTTCATCACCAGGTATCCGTAAGGATTTCAGGCTTCTTCCGCCGGGGTTGCCGTGGGCTCGGGGGCATTCGGCGTATCGTCGCTGGACCGGGGAGCAGGCTGGGTGGCCGGCTTGGGCGGCCGGGGCTCGCGGCCTTCCATGATGTCGTCGATCTGCTCTGCGTCGATGGTTTCCCATTCCAGCAGGGCCTGGGTCATGCGTTCCACCTTATCCCGATTGTCTTCAAGGATCTTGCGCGCCCGGGCGTATTGTTCATCGATGATGCGCCGCACTTCCTTGTCCACCTGCTGCATGGTGGCTTCGGACACGCTCTTGTGGGTGGTGACGGAACGGCCCAGGAAAACTTCACCCTCTTCCTCGCCATAGACCATGGTGCCCAGGGTATCGGACATACCCCATTGGGTGACCATGCGCCGGGCCAGGTCGGTGGCCCGCTGGAAGTCGTTGGAGGCGCCGGTGGTCATCTGGTTCATGA
>DYHB01000060.1 GCA_020724415.1 Thiobacillus sp. | reverse complement strand
CGCCACCTTCCTGGGCCTGTCCGCCTTTGCCGTGACCACGCGCAAGGATTTCAGCTTCATGCGCAACTTCCTCATGATCGGCGTGCTGATTGCCTTCATTGCCGCCATCGTGGTCCTGGTGGCCTCCCTGTTCGGCTACCCCATGCCCGTCCTGGCCCTGACCGTCTCGGCCATGTTCGCCTTCCTCATGTGCGGCATGATCCTGTGGCAGACGAGCGAGATCGTGAACGGGGGCGAGACCAACTACGTGCTGGCCACGGTGGGCCTCTACGTGTCCATCTACAACCTGTTCACCAGCCTGCTGCACCTGCTGGGCGCCTTCATGGGCGAGCGGGAATGACCTGGACGGTTCAGTCCTGAACCAAGGGCGGCGCAAGCCGCCTTTTTTTTGCCCGGAGAAACCTGGCCGGGATGGGCGATGCGGGCCGGCGGCAATGTCAGCCGTTGTATATGAGTCCGCCCCGGTTCAGATAGTCGATCATGACCTGCCGGGCGGCATCGGCCATCAGTCCCCGCTTGATGCGGGTACCCCGATGTTCCAGATATTGGTAGGACTCGGCTGACACGGGGCCTTCATCAAAGCCCAGGGTCGCCGCATCCTGTTTGGTGGCGGCACAGACCACGCGCTGGATGCCGCTCCAGAGGATGGCGCCCAGGCACATGGCGCAAGGCTCGCAGCTGGTGAACAGGGCATAGGCGCCTGCCGGACCGCCCTTCAGGCTGAAATGGTCCAAACGTCGTTCCGCCAGCATCAGGGCCATGACTTCGGCATGAAGGACCGAATTGCGCGACTGTTCCACGCAATTGACACCCACGGCAACGAGTTGCCCGTCCACTTCCGAGAACACGGCGGCGCCAAAGGGCCCCCCGGTCCGGTGCAGCACGTTTTGCCGGGCCAGTTCGATGGTCAGGGCCATGCGGCCGGCATCGTCGACGGGCTGGGCTGTCTGGGCCAGGTGTTGTGCCACCCAGTCGGGCAGGGCCATTTCCAGGTGCAGAGGCACGCCGGTCATGACTCAACCCTTTTCAAACCAGGCGATGCTTTCCACATGGGCCGTGTGGGGGAACATGTTGGCCACGCCGGCCTCCACCAGCCGATAGCCTTTTTGATGGACGAGCACGGCGGCATCCCGGGCCAGGGTGGCCGGACTGCACGATACGTAGACGATGCGGTATGGCCCGCTGCCGTCCTCCGGCAGGGACTTCACCAGTTCGATGGCGCCGTCCCGGGGCGGGTCCACCAGCCATTTGTCGAATCGGCCCAGGGCGGCCAGGATGGGGGCTTCCATCTGGAACAGGTCCATCACCTGGTATTGGGTCCGCTCGGCCAGGCCATTCAGGCGGGCATTTTCGATGGCCCGGGCGATGAGTCCGGATGACCCTTCCACTCCCAGCACATCGGCGCCCCGGCGGGCGATGGGCAGGGTGAAGTTGCCCAGGCCGCAGAAGAAATCGGCAATACGGTCGCCCGGCCCGGGGTCCAGCATGCGGATGGCCCGACGCACCAGCATGCGATTCACGTCATGGTTCACCTGGGTGAACTCCGTGGGCTTGAAGGGCATCACCAGATCGAATTCCGGCAGGCTGTAGCTCAAGGGGGGCAGGTCCAGGGGGTGGAAAGGGTGGGCCGTGTCGGGTCCTTTGGGCTGAAGCCAGATCTGGACGGCATGCTTGTCGGCGAAGGCGCGCAACCGGGCTTCATCCTCTGGCGACAGGGGTTCCAGGATGCGCAGTACCAGTACGGCCTGGCGGTCGCCCATGGCGAATTCGATCTGGGGCAGGCGATCCCGTATGGACAGGCCGTCCACCAGCAGGCGCAGCTCGGGCAGCAGGGCGCCCACGCCGGGCGGAAGCACTTCGCAGCCCAGCATGTCGGCCACATAGCTGCTCTTCCGTTCGTGGAAGCCCACCAGCATGCCCCCCTTCTTGGGGACAAAGCGGACTGACAGGCGGGCCTTGCGCCGGTAGCCCCAGGTGGGGCCGTGGATGGGCGGCAGCATGGATTCCGGCTTCACCTTGGCGATGTGGTCGAAGCAATCCTCCAGCACCCGCTGTTTTGCGGCCACCTGGGCGGCTTCGTGCATGTGCTGGTGGGTGCAGCCACCACAGATGCCGAACCAGCGGCATTGGGGTTTGACGCGGTAGGGGCTGGGCACCAGGATGCGGCTGGCGTGGGCCTGCTCGTAGGACTCCTTGCGGCGGTAGCTGGCGTGCTGGACCCTTTCCCCGGGCAGGGCGCCCTCCACGAAGATGACCTTGCCATCGTGATGGGCCACGCCCCGGCCTTCCTGGTCCAAGGACTCGATCACAAGAGGTTGGGTCATTGGGGCCACGCTCCGAGGAAGTGGGTCCAGTGCTGGGCCTCGATGTGGCCCAGGGTGTCCCGCACAAGCTGGATTTCCCGCTGGTATTGGTCCTGGGAGAGATGTCCCCGCATCAGCTGGAAACGGAGATAGACAAGGTGGGTGTTGACCACATCGGTCTCGCAATAATCACGGATTTCTTCGATGCGTCCGGCATGGTAGGCGTTCCACACCTGACTGCCATCCATGCCCAGCTTGCCGGGAAAACCCAGCAACTTGGCAAAATCATCCAGTCCGATGAAGGCCCGGGGCTGGTACAGGGCGAGTAAATCCATCAGGTCCAGATGCCGGTTGTGGTAACGGCTGATGTAGTTGTTCCACTTGAAGTCCTTGTCGTCCTCGCCCAGGTCCCAGTAACGCGGAGCAGAAACGCCATGGCGCATGCCCCGGTAGTGGAGTACGGGCAAGTCGAAGCCGCCACCATTCCAGGAGATGATCTGGGGGGTATATTTCTCGATGCCATCGAAGAACCGCTGGATGATTTGATCTTCCGTGGCGTCCGGTTCCGAAAGGGAAAACACCTTGAACGTGTCTCCCGAACGAAGGGCGCAGGAAATGGTGACCACCCGGTGCAGGTGCAGGGGCAGGAAATCCGATCCCCCGGTCTGCTGGCGGCGGACAAGCTGGGCCATTTCCACGACCTCGGCGTCGGGCATGTCCGGCCCAATGCCATGCAAGGCGCGCAGCCCGTCAATGTCCGGGATGGTTTCGATGTCGAAGGTCAGGGTGGGTACCATGGGGAATACCTGGATCAAACCATCATTTTACCTTTTCCCCGTGGTGGCCCTCTACCGGGGTGGATGTGGCCGGATGCGGATCGTGTCAAACTGAAGCATGGGTTTGCTCTGGAGAACGACAGGATGGAACTGCGCTGGCATGAGACCAACGTCGGCCAGGAGTGGCTGAGCCAGGCTGTGGCCTATGTCGAAGCTTCGGCGCGGCAGGCATTGTTGCAGCGTGGCCGGTTCGATCTGGTACTGGCCGGGGGCACCACGCCGGGACAACTCTACCGGGCCCTGGCGGAGCGCCCCCAGGATTGGACTCGCTGGCACTGCTGGCTGGGAGATGAGCGCTGCCTGGCCCCGGATCACCCGGAACGCAATTCGACCTTGGTCAGCCTGACGCTGCTGGGGGTCGGCAGGCTGCCTGGTACGAATTTCCACCCCATGCCTGCGGAACTTGGGCCGGCGAAGGCAGCCGAAGCCTATGCAAAGGATTTGCAGTCAGTAGGGTTATTCGACCTGGTGCTGCTTGGCCTGGGCGAAGATGGCCATACGGCCAGCTTGTTCCCCGGGCATGCCTGGGGTCATGAAGCGGGGGCGGCCGATGTGCTGCCGGTCTACAATGCCCCCAAGCCGCCCCGGGAGAGAGTGAGTTTGTCTGCGCGGAGGCTCGGGCGGACCCGGCAAGTCCTCTGCCTTGTGTCCGGGGCCGGCAAACGCAGCGCCGTATCCGCCTGGCGCAAGGGGCAGGCTCTCCCTGTTGCCGCCGTGCGGCCAGAAGCGGGCGTGGATGTCATAATCGACCGGGACGCAGTCCCAACAGGAGAATAATGATGAGGCAAAAATCACTGGCGGTCTTGCTGCTGGGTTTGGCGGGTGCAGCCTGGGCGGTAGAAGAACAATCCACCCAGCTGAGTGATCAGACCGCTTTGGCGGTGACCATCTACAACAGCGATCTGGCCTTGGTGAAGGATGCACGGAAAACCGGGTTGCGCCAGGGCGAAAATCGGCTGGCCTGGCGTGATGTGGCGGCCCAGATCCAGCCGGAAACCGCTCTGCTCCGTCGTACAGAAGGCGCCGGCCTGACCTTGCTGGAGCAGAATTTCGACTTCGACCTGCTGACCCCCCAGAAGCTTCTGGAAAAATCCGTGGGCGAAACCATACGGGTGATCAAGACCAATCCCCTGACCGGCGTCGAGTCCACCGAGTACGCTCAGGTGCTGGCGGCCAACAGCGGCTTTGTCCTGAAATACGCAGACCGGGTGGAAACCAACATTCCGGCCAATGCCCGGCTGGCCTACGGCACGGTGCCCCAGGGCCTGCGTGATCGGCCCACCCTGAGCATGACCTTCCAGAATCCCAAGGCCGGACCGGCGGAACTGGAGTTGTCCTATCTCACCGGGGGGCTGGGCTGGAAGGCTGATTACGTGGCGGAGTTGACGGGCCAGGAAGACAGCCTGGACCTGAATGGCTGGGTGACCCTCACCAACACCAGTGGCACGGCCTATCCCAACGCCAAACTCCAACTCATCGCCGGTGACGTGAACCGGGTCCAGCCGGAATACCGGCCGGCACCCAAGATGCGGGACATGATGGTCATGGCTGCCGCAGCGCCCGCCATGGAGCAGGAGAGCCTGTTTGAGTACCATTTGTACACCCTGAACCGGCCCACCAGCATCGAGAACAACCAGACCAAACAAGTCGCTCTGCTCTCCGCCAGCCAAGTGCCCGTGGGCAAGGAATACCTGCTCCGGGGGGGCAGCTACTATTACCAGGGCCAGTACGGCGACCTGGGCCAGAAACTCAAGGCCGGGGTGTTCCTGGAGTTCGACAATGCCGGCGACAGCCTGGGCATTCCCCTGCCCAAGGGCGTGGTCCGGGTTTACAAGAAGGATGCCGCCGGCCGGGCCCAGTTCATTGGCGAAGACCGCATCGACCATACGGCCAAGGGCGAAAAGGTGCGTCTCAAGCTGGGCGATGCCTTCGACATCAATGCTGACAAGAAGCAGACGGATTTCCAGAGACTGGCCAACTATGGCCGCAGCGGAGGGCTCATCGAAACGGCCTACCAACTGGAGATCCGCAACGCCAAAAGCGAGCCGGTGAAGGTCAAGGTGGTGGAGCCCATGCCGGCCGACTGGCAGATGGTGAGCGAAAGCCTGCCCCACACAAAGGAATCGGCCCACACCGCCGTATGGGAAGTGACCGTGCCGGCGGAGGGCAAGACCCTATTGACCTGGCGCGTCCGGATCAAATACTGACCGCATGGTCAGCCTGACGGCCGGGACACGTCGTCCCGGCCGTTGTCGTTTCTGGCGCTGAAGGAGAGAACGAATGGCGCCCGCCCAACTCAATCAGGTGTGACCGTCAGGATTCCTGTAACGGTGCGACTAAGCGTTAGACCGGGCAGTACGTGTCCGGCATGGATCGAGAGGAACGAGCATGACATTCGGAAAATCCCTGCTTGGAATGATTGCGACGCTGGCTGCGTTGACTTTGCTTACCGCCTGTGCCCAGGAAAGCAATGCTTCCAAGGCGCCCAAGCCGCCCTTGCCAGAAGCCTCCCAACTGGAAACCATCGTGTTGGGCATGGGCTGTTTCTGGGGGGCGGAAAAGCGCATGGCGGCCATCTCTGGCGTCGTGGACGTGGAAAGCGGCTACGCTAATGGCGATGTTCCGGCCACCTACGAAGCGGTCCTGGCCCAGGAGCGGGCCATCAAGCGGGGCCGCTCCGGCAAGCGCAACCATGCCGAGGTGGTCAAGGTGACCTTTGACCCCGCCCGGGTGGATTTGGAAACCGTCCTGGCCGGTTTCTGGGAAAACCATGACCCCACCCAGGGCAACCGCCAGGGCAATGACATCGGCACCAATTACCGCAGCGCGATCTATACCGGGGATGACATGCAGCTCACGGTGGCGCGCAAGACCCGGGATGCCTACCAAACGGCCCTGAAGGCCCAAGGCAAGGGCACCATTACCACGGAGATCGAGCCCCTGAAGGTCTATCAGGCAGCGGAGGGCTATCACCAGGACTATCTGGTCAAGAACCCCAATGGCTATTGTGGCCTGGGCGGTACCGGCGTGAAGTATCCCGGTACCGGGTCGGATACCCCGGCCCAGGCCGGGCATCCGCGCCTGGACGGCGCGAAGCTCAACCAGCAACGCCAATTGGTGGTGTTCGAGGCGGAGGATTGCGCTTACTGTGACAAGTTCAAGGCAGATGCCCTGGATCACTGGCAGTCCCCCGTGGCCGTGGTGCGTACCCTGAACCCCAATCCCCCCGAGGGCTGGGTCTTGCAGAAGACCTTGTTCGCCACACCCACCATGGTCCTGTTCGAAAACGGCAAGGAAGTGTCCCGCTTCACGGGTTACAACGGCGAACTGCAGCGTTTCTGGCGCTGGCTGGGACACCAGTTGCTCACCCCGGAACAAAAGCGCATCGCCTTCGAGAATGGAACGGAGTACGCCTTTACCGGCTCCCACCTGGACGAAAAACGCCCGGGTACCTTCGTGGACCCGGTGACGGGCGCCCCCCTGTTCCGTAGCGATGCAAAGTTCGAGAGCGGCACCGGCTGGCCCAGTTTCTTCAATCCTGTGGACGGGGCCCTGACCCTGCACGAGGATCGCAGCCATGGCATGCGCCGGGTCGAGGTGCGCAGTGCCAGCTCGGGCATTCATCTGGGGCACGTCTTCGACGACGGTCCGCCACCTACCGGCAAACGCTATTGCATCAACGGCAATGTGCTCAAGTTCGTGCCTGATCCGGCGAAGTAGGGCGCCTGCCCCTCTCGGGGCGGCGCGCCGGGCTGGAAAAAGGGATCAGATGCCCCGGCTGGACTCGCTGATGCGGCTGGCCTGATCGGACAGGGTGCGCAGGATGTCGGCCGCGAAACCCAGGCCGCCCGCCGCCACGGTTCCCATGGCGCCTACGGCCCTGCCCACGTCCTGCTGGCTTATCAGACAACCGGCACCGGATTCACCGGAGGCGGGGCAGGCGGGTGCAGACGCCGAGGACGTCGATGGGCAACGGTCCATGTCGGACAGGAATGGCAATCCGGGCATGCAGGCCTGGGCCGGACCGGCAAGCAAGAATCCGGTGAATGCCAGGGACGTCAACAAGCCGTGTTTGGATGTGTATGTCATGAGGAGACTCCTGAGAGATGCCCGCCAACAGCGGCGGGTAAGGACACCTTACGGCTTGGTGGTGAGCGCGGTGTTTCCAACCTGCAGTACATTTGTAACCGTTTGAAACGGTACGTCTGGCACGGTGGATGGCACAAAAAAAACCGCGCCCGAAGGCGCGGATAAAGATAGGAGGAGCTTGGCTGTATGCCCGAAAGCAGCGAGGAAGCCTCTGCTTTCGAACAGTAACAAGCATGGGGCGTGCCAACCCTGGGATGTGGCGGCTTGCCGTCGCTGGAGGGCCGAAAGCCGGCATGTAACACACTATTTTGCGGATTGTGCGCACCGCACTGGTGCAGTGCGCCCCAGCGCAATGCGTTGCAGGGACGGGCCGCTTCGCAGGCAGCCCGGATCGGGCATGCATCGGCCATGGGTGACGCGCTGCCAGTGGCGGCGATTTGATGGGCAGAGCGGGCTTCCGGATGTCGCAGGCGCTTGCCGGGGCCGTCGGAGACACCTCCATGAAGGGCGCGGTCGTGAACCCTGTCCCGGGGCTGGCCGTGTGGGCTGAGCCTGGCACGGAAACTGCTGATGTATGCAAAAACAGGCAGACATCATGGATATCCTCTCCCAGAACTACCGCCTCCACGAGGCCTACGACGAACTGATCGGTCCCGACCACAAGCCCAGGCCCGCCGCCCAGCCCCTGTTCGACTACCTGACCACCCTGGATGCCCGCACCCTGGAGGACCGGCGCCGGGCGGTGGAGGCGGCCATCATGACCATGGGCATCACCTTCACGGTCTATAGCGACGCCGGCAACATCGATCGGGCCTGGCCCTTCGACATCATCCCCCGCATCATCGCCCGCAGCGAGTGGCGCCGCATCGAAGCCGGCCTGATGCAACGCCTGAAGGCCCTGAACCTGTTCATTACCGACCTCTACAACGAACAGCACATCGTCAAGGATGGGGTGTTTCCCCTGGATGTACTGGAGGGTTCCAAGAATTTCCGCGAGCAATGCCGGGGCATCACGCCACGCTTCGGGGTCTGGGCGCACATCTGCGGTACGGATCTGGTCCGGGACAAGGACGGGACGGTCTATGTGCTGGAGGACAACCTGCGCGTGCCCTCCGGGGTGTCCTACATGCTGGAAAACCGACAGCTCATGAAGCGGCTGTTCCCCGAGATGTTCCAGACCTGCGACATCTTGCCGGTGGACGATTACCCGACCCAGCTCAATGACACCCTGGCGGCACTGTCGCCCCGGGAGAACGAACGACCTGTGATTGCCGTGCTGACGCCGGGCATCTTCAACTCAGCCTACTTCGAGCACAGCTACCTGGCCCAGCAGATGGGCGCCATCCTGGTCGAAGGCCCCGATCTGGTGGTGAAGGATGACGATTGCGTCTACATGAAGACCATCGCCGGACTGCGTCGGGTGGACGTGATCTACCGTCGCATCGATGACGATTTCCTGGACCCTGAGGCCTTCCGGCCCGATTCCGTCCTGGGGGTGCCCGGCCTTCTGCGGGCCTGGCGGGCGGGCAACGTGGGCATTGCCAACGCCCCGGGCGCAGGGGTGGCCGACGACAAGGTGGTCTATGCCTTCGTGCCCAAGATCATCGAGTACTACCTGGGCGAGGAGCCCCTCCTGGCCAACGTGCCCAGCTACCTGTGCATGTATCCGGACCAGATGGCCTACGTGCTGGACAACCTGGACAGCCTGGTGGTCAAGCCCGCCAACGAATCCGGCGGCTACGGCATGTTGATCGGGCCCCGGGCCACCCAAGGGGAGCGGGATCAGTTCGCCCGGCTCATCCGTGAGAACCCGCGCAACTACATGGCGCAACCCACCCTGTCCATTTCCACCGCGCCCACCCTGGTGGACGACCGCCTGGCGCCCCGGCACCTGGACCTGCGCCCCTTCGTGCTCCAGTCCAGCCGCATGCATGTCACCACCGGCGGCCTGACCCGGGTGGCCATGAAGGCCGGGTCCCTGGTGGTGAACTCGTCCCAGGGGGGTGGCAGCAAGGACACCTGGATCGTTGACATGGAGGGCCTCTGACATGCTCTCCCGCGTCGCAGAAAATCTGTACTGGATGACCCGTTACCTGGAGCGGGCCGAGAACACCGCACGCTTGATCAACAGCACCACCCAGGTTCTGCTGGACCTGCCCCGGGGCGCCAGCTTTGGCTGGGATGTGCTGATCAGCGTGGTGGGGATGGACGCCCTGGTGAAGGAGCGGGGCGTGAAGCTGGATGAAGCCGGCATCATGCGCTTCCTCATCCTGGACGAGGACAACCCCAGTTCCATCGTCGCCAGCATCCACTACGCCCGGGAGAACACCCGCACCTTCCGGGAGGTGTTGCCCATGGAGATATGGGAACGCATCAACCGGCTCTACCTGTACATCCGGGAGAATGCCCAGCGGGCCACCCAGGGCCGGGGTGAACGCTACGCGGTCTTGCACAGCGTCATCGAACAGCGCCAGTCCATCGTCGGCCTGCTCATGGGCTCCATGAGCCATGACATTGCCTACCAGTTCCTCAAGCTGGGGCGCAATCTGGAGCGGGCGGACATGACCACCCGCATCGTGGATGTGAACTCGGCAGTATTGCTGCCCACCGACGAGGCCCTGGCCGTGCCAGCCATGGAGCGGCTTTGGATGAGTACCCTCAATGCCCTGTCGGCCTACCAGATGTACCGCCGCCATGTGGGGGTTCGGGTACGCCAGCAGGACGTGGTCCGTTTTCTCCTCAAGGACCCTCATTATCCGCGCACGGTGCACCACTGCCTGGACGAGATCGAGTCCTGCCTGTCCGTGCTGCCCAATCACAGCGAGGCCATGAAGGCCGCCCGCCAGGCCTGGCGGCGCCTGGATCGCATGCAACTGGAAGGGCTGCCGCCTCTGGTCCTGCACCAGTATCTGGACCAGATCCAGGCCGACCTGGGCGAGATCCACGCGGCCGTGGCCAAGCAGTATTTCCACCTTCATCACGCCCCCGTGGCGGCATCGGGACAAAACCAATGAGTGCTTCTCCCTCCCTGGCCTTCCAGCGCTACGGCGACAAGACCAATTCCCCATTCTTCGAGGATTTCCTGGGCAAGTTGCTGGAAGAGCGGGACCGTACCGGCCTGACGGCGGCCATTCGCCAGATCGACGCCCTGATGATCACCGTGGAGCCGGGCAACTCCCTGGCCTACGTGGGGGAGCTGTGCCTGATGACCCCCTACCACTACCTGGTGACCCTGGAATCGGAAACCCACGACACCCACATCCTGCGCATCGACATGGATTCCCCGGACATCCTGGTCCGGGAGGTGAAAGATCCCAACACCCGGGGCATCTTCCGCAGCCTCAACGAGGTCTACCCCATCGGCGCCCACAAGCCCAACTCCCGCTACATGGGTGAGGTGTTCCGGGTGGAAAACCTGCATGCCGTGGTGGAAATGCAGAAATCCCGGGATGTGCGCTTCTTCAACCAGGACCAGGTGCGCAAGCTGGAACTGCCGGGCAACATGGCCATCGTCAAGCCCAGCCCCTACACCCACAACATCGTCGGCTACTGGGAACGGCCCGAATCCGACATCCGCGTCTACGCCCTGGGCTGGAGCGTCATCCGCCCGGACGTGAACGCCGCCTACGAGCGGGCCAAGGAAACCCAGGAAAAGCTGGGCCTGGACAAAATGCTGCTGCCCATCGACCACCTGGCCACCCGGGTGTATTCGCAAAACCGGGAAGCGGCCATCCTGGAGTACCTGACCCTCACCAGCTATTACTATTGGGGGTCCTACGATATTGCCAACCAGAACTCCTCCACCAACGTCACCAAGAGTGTGCACCACGCCAACGAGCTGGAAAGCCCGGCCAAGGTGTTCACCGCCGCCAACCACCCCTATTTCGTCAACCACCTGCTGAAGCTGCCCAGCCCCACGGAACAGTTCGTGCGCAACTTTGGCCCCCGCCTGCACCACCTGGCGGTGGCGGTGGCTGACGGCGAGGTGCGCACTGGAGACATGAACAAGCCCCACATCGACTACGTGGTGGACAGCCTGCGTGACTGTGGCCAGGACTTCCTGCTCGACGTGATCGGCTCCAAGGAGGAAGGACTCAAGCAGATATTCTCCAGTGCTTCGGAATACTCCAGCCTGATCGTGGAATACGTGCAGCGCTTCGGGGACTTCCAGGGCTTCTTCACCAAGGACAACGTGGCCGAGCTGACCCGGGCGGCCGGGGTGGACGAAACCTTGCAAGCTTTACAGGCCGAGGCCCAATAAGCTCTGGCGGTACCTATCGGAGGTGGTTCTCTACCCTTGTATCGGGTGGTTTTCGGAACGGATGGGTCATCATCCCATATACGCTTTGCCATTCCTCCCCTCCATAGCCAGCAAGACCAGTCAGGGGTTTCGGACGGCCTTCGGGGGGCAGGTAGGTGCCAAACAGGCGGTCCCAGAAAGAGAAGATCTGGCCGAAGTTATGGTCGTGGGTCAAGCGATCCTGAGCATGGTGGAGATGGTGGAGTCCTGGGGTGACCAACAGCCAGCGCAATGTCTCCATGCCACCAGGGAAACGCACGTCGGCATGCTGGACGATCAACCAGGCGTTGTGCAGGATGGCACGCAGGCCCTCAATCCAGAATGGGAGCCCCAGCAATGTATAGAGGGCAAGTTTGGGGGGGATATAGAGAAAGGTTTCCAGCGGGTGGGCACGCAAGGCAGTCGTGGCGTCCAATTGGGGGTCGCTGTGATGCACGGAGTGGAGGCGCCAGAGCCATGGCCATCGGTGTGCGAGGCGATGCAAGCCGTATTCCAGCAAGTCCGACAGCAAGAACCCAATCAGTATCTGGAGCCACAAAGGCCAGGAAATGCCATCCAGCAGGGCAACCGGCGGAGCCAACAAGAAGGCTGCCGTGCCGAACAACATGTGTCCTGCGATGATGTCGGCCAGCACGATGACCCAGAACAGCATGGCCAGGTTGCGCAGCCGATGGCGTGACCGTTGGGCTGGCGTCGTAAAGCTGCGGCTTGCTACGCCATTCCCACTTTCCCAAAGCAGGAAGAAACTTAGTGCCCCAACTGAAACGCCGACATAAAAAACCCTGATCCAGATCAGCAGTGAATCAGGGTCAGCTACCATAGGGCGCCAGAGGCTTATTTATTCCTGTTCTTCATGTAGATGCCTGCCGCGATGCCCAGAGCGGCAATCAGGCCCACCAGCCCCAGTTCTCCCATAGTAGGAATAGAAGCAGGCTGGGAATAGGCCAGGTTGACTGATTGAGCCAGCGCTGCTTGAGAGCAGAATAAAACTGCGACCGCCATCGAGCCTTTGATCAATCCGTTTGTCATCGTGTTCTCCGTTGCGAGGGTGTGGGCGTTATTGATGTTACGTTGTTGATGTTAACTTGAAACTGGCGGAACTTCATCCACTGCCCAGGTGTTGCAGAGGGTCCGTTGGGTGGCCGCTTCCGTTTTCATGCAGGGCTGCGCGGATGAAAGGTCAAGGGGACGGCGCCGGGTGGTAGTTGCTTGAGGATGCTCTTTTTCATCCGGCCCATGACATGCATCTCGCAGGCCCGGCAGTCGAACTTGAGGGTCAGTCGCTCGTTGCCGTTCACTAGTACCATGGGTTCGGCCCGGACCTGACCCTGGACGCCGGTGACCCCCTTGGCCTGCTTGGGGCACAGGCTGAAGGAGTAGCGCAGGCAGTGCTTGGTGATCATCAGGGACACTTCGCCCGGCTCTTCGTGGGCCTCATAGGCCGGGGCGATGAGTTTGACGCCATGTTTTTCGTAGAAGCGCCGGGCCGCATGGTTGTAGACATTGGCCAGGTAGCTCAGGGTGTCTTCCGGATACGGGCTGGGGGGGTGTGCCGGAGCTCGCCGCTGGGGCCGAGGGTGGGCGGCGAGTCGGGCCGCAGTGAGGTTCTCCACCGCCTCCCGGCGCAGGGGATTGAGCACCGAGGCTGCCACGAACCAAGGCTGGGACCATGCGATGTCCAGGGCTACCAGCCGAAAATCCGTAGTGCCGAAGCGGTCCAGGGCTTCCGTCAGGGCTGCCTCGGCCCGCTCGGGTTCCCGGGCCGGTTGCTTGTCCAGGCAGCGTTGTGCGCTGCCTTGGTGACCCTCCTGGTCGGTCAGGACCAGTTCGAAGCCCTCCGGGGTTTCCCTGAACGAGGCCCGAATGTCCATCCAGCGTTCTGCGGAGGTGCGGGTCAAGGCCTGCTCCCAGGCGTGGTCCCGGTTTCGGCTCAGGGCCAGGCCCGGCTTCAGGCCGGGCAGTTGGTCGATGGGCGTATTGGGTTGGATCCGCCATAGGCCGGGGCCCAAGGGTTTGGCCGTGTTGGCCTGGGTGCCCACGACCCGACGCTTATGAAGGTAGGTCAAGCCATCGCCGTTGGCCACGGCTTGATCGGTCTCCACGTCGAACCAGCCGGGTCCCACCCGGGTCACGTTGCCCAGGGGCAGGCCCACGAAGGCCGGGCTGTCGAAGGCGCCTATGTCGGCTTTGCGCCCGGTGGTGAAGTAGTCCGTGGTACCGCGATGAAAGGTCTTGTCCGGGTCGGGTTCGAACAGCAGTCGGGTCTGTCCGCTGGAGGCGCGGGCCAGCTCAGGGCGGCGCTCGATGATGGCGTCCAGCTGGCGACGGTAGTGGCCGGTGATGTTCTTGACATACCCCATCTCCTTGTAGCGGCCTTCGATCTTGAAGCTGCGGATGCCTGCGTCGATGAGGGCCTCCAGATGGTCGCTCTGGTTGTTGTCCTTCACTGACAGCAGGTGCTTGTCGAAGGCGACGACCCGGCCCTGGGCGTCTTCCAGGGTGTAGGGGAGGCGACAGGCCTGGGAACAGTCGCCCCGGTTGGCACTGCGTCCGGTCTGGGCGTGGCTGATGTAGCACTGGCCGGAATAAGCCACGCATAGGGCGCCGTGGATGAAATGTTCCAGGATGACCCCGGCCGGGACGGCAGCCCGGATCTCGGCGATCTGAGCCAGGGTCAGCTCCCGGGCCAGGACGATCTGGGAGAATCCTGCGTCGGCCAAGAACCGGGCCTTGGCCGGGGTCCGGATGTCGCACTGGGTGGAGGCATGGAGATCCATGGGGGGCAGATCCAGCTCCAGCAGGCCCATGTCCTGGATGATCAGGGCATCCACGCCGGCGTCGTAGAGGGTGTGGACCAGGCGGCGGGCAGGCTCCAGCTCGTCATCATGGAGGATGGTGTTCAGGGTGACGAAGATGCGGGCATGGAAACGGTGGGCAAAGGCCGCCAGGTCGGCGATGTCGGCCACCGGGTTGCCGGCGTTGGACCGGGCGCCGAATTCCGGACCGCCGATGTAGACGGCGTCGGCGCCGTGCAGGATGGCCTGGCGGCCGATATCCGCGGTCCTGGCCGGGGCCAGCAGTTCCAGGCGCTCAAACGCCCCGGCGGGCGTAGTTGTGGAAGGGCATGTCATGGACGCCAAGTTTACTCTCAAGCCCGCTGGCACCGGGCTCCGATTGCAATCAAGACCCCAGTCTTGGCAGGCGGCGAGGGTATTGAAGACTTCAAACCTATGGATAACCTCGGCTTATAACTTGATACAAAAAATTAACTATCAATGGGGGGCGGCCTTGACTAACCTTCTACCGGTTTATTTACCCTTATGTTCAACATTGGCTCTCCTCCGGGTGGGCCCTGATATCGAGGTTTTCTCATGCGACTGATTCTTCTCGGCGGCCCCGGCGCGGGCAAAGGCACCCAGGCCAACTACATCAAGGAAAAGTACGGCATCCCCCAGATTTCCACGGGTGACATGCTGCGCGCCCACGTGAAGGCTGGCACCGAGCTGGGTGTCGCCGCCAAGAAGATCATGGATGCCGGCGGCCTGGTGTCCGACGACATCATCATCGGCATGGTGAAAGAGCGCCTGACCCAGGACGACTGCAAGGCCGGCTACCTGTTCGACGGCTTCCCCCGCACCATCCCCCAGGCCGAGGCCCTGAAGGCCGCCGGCGTGCCCCTGGATGCCGTGGTGGAAATCGACGTGCCCGACGAGGAGATCATCAAGCGCATGTCCGGTCGCCGGGTGCACGTGGCCTCCGGCCGCACCTACCACGTGGTGTTCAACCCCCCCAAGGTGGCAGGCAAGGACGACGTCACCGGCGAGGACCTGATCCAGCGGGACGACGACAAGGAAGAGACCGTCAAGAAGCGCCTGGACGTATACCACGCCCAGACCGAGCCTCTGGTGAAGTTCTACGGCGACTGGGGCAACACCGGCGCCGCCGACGCGCCCAAGTACATCAAGGTTTCCGGCGTGGGCTCCGTGGACAGCATCACCGCCGCCGTGTTCGCGGGTCTGGATGCCGTCAAGAAGTGAGTCCGGCAGAGATTCCCGACTTCACCGAGAGCGAGCTGCGTCTGGTGGACGCGGCTCTTCGGGAGCGTTTCGGTCGTAGTGTCGAGGTGCAGGAAGTGGAAACCGAAATCCGCCTGCACCCGGCGGACCGGGAGCTGACGGCGTGTCCCGCCCTGTACTGGGAAGATGTCGACCGTTGCCGGTTCGTGCTCTCCAAGACCGGTGAGAACACCTTTCGCAGCATGTTCTTCTGGTCGGTGAAGGACCGTTTCGCCACGGGCAAGGAAGAGTACGACAACCTTGGGGATTGCGTGGTGACCACCCTCAAGATGCAGGAAGAAGCCGCCAGACGGCGCGCCGAGGAGTTGGGCGCCGGGTGACCTGAATGATGAAGCGCGAGCCGGCCTCGCGCTTTTTTGTTTTCTAGATAGGAGATTTGCGATGGCCAAGAAAAAGAATGCGTTCTACGCCCAGTCCGGCGGTGTCACCGCCGTCATCAACGCCTCTGCCTGCGGCGTCATCGAGACCGCCCGCAAGCACAAGGATGTCATCGGCAAGGTATACGCCGGCCGCAACGGCATCATCGGCGCCCTGACCGAGGAACTGATCGATACCAGCAAGGAAACCGACGCGGCCATCGCCGCCCTGCGTTCCACGCCCTCCGGTGCCTTCGGCTCCTGCCGCTTCAAGCTGAAGAGCCTGGAAGCCAACAAGCGCGAATACGAGCGCCTGATCGAGGTGTTCAAGGCCCACAACATCGGCTACTTCTTCTACAACGGTGGCGGTGACTCGGCTGACACCTGCTACAAGGTGAGCCAACTGTCCGAGGCCATGGGCTACCCCATCCAGGCCATCCACGTGCCCAAGACCGTGGACAACGACCTGCCCATCACCGACTGCTGCCCCGGCTTCGGCTCCGTGGCCAAGTACATCGCCGTGTCCACCCTGGAAGCCTCCTACGACGTGCGCTCCATGGCCAAGACCTCCACCAAGATCTTCGTGGTGGAAGTCATGGGCCGTCACGCCGGCTGGATCGCCGCCGCCGGCGGCCTGGTGGCCGACCAGGGCATCCCCGTGGTCATCCTGTTCCCCGAGATCGAGTTCAACCAGAAGAAATTCCTGGCCGCCGTCGACGCCAAGGTCAAGGAGCACGGCTACTGCACCGTCGTCGTTTCCGAGGGCTGCCATTACCCGGACGGCAAGTTCCTGGCCGAGCAGGGCACCCGCGACGCCTTCGGTCACGCCCAGCTGGGCGGTGCCGCCCCGGTGGTCGCCAACATGATCAAGGACGCACTCGGCCACAAGTTCCACTGGGCCGTGGCCGACTACCTGCAACGG
>DYHB01000059.1 GCA_020724415.1 Thiobacillus sp. | reverse complement strand
CCGAGATCCTGATCTGGGTCGGCATCTTCATGATCTTCTACGGCATCGTCTATGCCCTTCTGGAAAACGACATGCGCCGTATCCTGGCCTATTCCATCGTCAACCAGGTAGGCTTCATGATCGTCGGCATCGGCATTGGCACCGAAATGGCCCTGAACGGCGCCGCCGCCCATGCCTTCACCCACATCCTCTACAAGGCCCTGCTGCTCATGTCCGCCGGGGCGGTGCTGGCGGCCACCCAGCGGCGCAAGTGTTCCGACCTGGGCGGCCTCTTCCACAGCATGCCCATCACCACGATTTGCGGCACCATCGGGGCCCTGGCCATCTCGTCCTTCCCCCTGACCTCCGGCTTCATTTCCAAGTCCATGGTGACCCAGGCCGCCCTGGACGGACATTTGCAGATCATCTGGCTGTTCTTGGCCGCCGCCTCGGCGGGGGTCTTCCTCCACGCCGGCATCAAATTCCCGTGGTTCGTGTTTTTCCAGAAGGATTCGGGCCTGCGACCCCCGGACCCGACAGGCTCCATGCGCTGGGCCATGTATCTGCTGGCCTTCCTGTGCATCGCCCTGGGGATCTGGCCGGAACCTCTCTATGCCATCTTGCCCTACACCGTGGACTACGTGCCCTACACGGCCGCCCATGTCATCACCCAGTTGCAGCTGCTGCTGTTCTCGGGCCTGGCCTTCTTCGTCATGCTGGATTACCTCAAGCGCACGCCCACCATCACCCTGGATTTCGACTGGCTCTATCGGGTGGCCGGCCCTGGGGCGTGGCGTGTTCTGGCCCGTTCCTGGGGGCAGGTTCGTGCGGGGCGGGACCAGGCCATGGCCACGGTCATCCACCAGGCGAGCGCATGGCTGGCCCGGCACCGCCGGCCCGACGGCCTGCTGCTGCGCTCCTGGCCCACGGGCAGCATGGCCCTGTGGGTCATGATCATGTTGATGGCCTACCTGCTGTTCTACTATCTGGATTAGGCGCGGCATGGTCATCACGGCGAGTCAGCCCCTTTCCACGTGGCCCGTTGGCCGCGTGCTGCTGGCCTATGTGGCCGGCGTCCTGATCCTGGATTTCCTGAGCCCACCGGCCACCCTGCTGCCCCTCTCCCTGACGCCGTGGACACCGCCGCCGGGGCTCACCCTGGCCTTCCTGCTGGTTTTCGGCGTGCGCTATGCCCCTGGGTTGCTGTTGGCCACCTTGGTGGCCGCAGTGCCGGTCAACGGCCCTCCGCCCGACTGGGGAACCACCATCAGCGTGGGGGCCGTGCTGATGCTGTGCTATGCCGCGTTGACCCAGTGGTTGGTGCGCGGGCCCGGCCTGGATCCGGCATTCCGTTCCCTGCGGGACCTGACATGGTTCATGGTGGCGGCCTGCGGCGTGGCTTTGCTGGATGCCGGCATCCATATCTTGTCCAACGCAGGCCAGGCCGCAGCAGCGGGATGGCTGGCGGAGTTCGTCAACTTCTGGGTGAGCGACCTGATCCGGGTCCTGGTGGTGGCGCCCCTGATCCTGGTGCTGGCCCGCCCGCCCCGGCCATCGTGGCGGCCGAGCCGGGAAACCGTGGCCCAGGCCATGGCCATCGCCCTGGCCTTCTGGGTCATCTTCGGGCTGGAATATACGGACGAGTTCAAGTTCTTCTACCTGTTGTTCCTGCCCCTGATCTGGATTTCCATGCGCCATGGCCTGCGCGGTGCGGCCCTGGCCCTGGCGGTGATTCACTTGGGCCTGAGCCTGATCTTGGACTGGCTGGCCTTGCATGCCATTACGGTGGTGGAATTCCAGATGCTGATGCTCGGTCTGGCGCTGACCGGGCTCTTCCTGGGCATGACGGTATCGGTGCGCCAGGCCACCGAGGAACGCCTGCACCAGCGGGAGGCCGAGCTGAACCAGGCCATGCGCCTGGCAGCGGCAGGCGAAATGGCCCAGGCCATTGCCCATGAGCTGAACCAGCCCCTGTCCGCCCTGACCAACTATGCCCGTGCCAGCCGGTCCATGCTGGAAGCGCCGGAACGACATGGCACCCTGCTGGAGGAGACCCTGGAGAAGATCGATCGGGAAGCCACCCGGGCCGGCCAGGTCATGCGTCGGCTGCGGGACTATTTCCGCGGGGGTGGATTGCGCCTGGAAGTGCTCGCCCCGGCCAGGCTGATCGAGGACGAGGCCCTGGCCTATATCCGGCGCCGGGCCGAACGCCAGGGCGTGGCGCTGACCTTCGCGGCGCCTGCGGACCTCCCGGCGGTGCGGGTGGACCGGGTCCAGATGGGTACCGTGCTCAACAATCTTCTGGTGAACGCCCTGGAATCCCTTTCCCATGCTCGCGGGGGGGCACGGGAGATCCTGCTGCAAGCCCGGCGGGAGGATGCCCGCTGGGTCCGGGTTTGCGTCAGTGATACGGGCCCGGGCGTGGACCCGGAGATGCAGCCCCGCCTGTTCGACTCCTTCGCCACCAGCAAGGCCGAGGGCATGGGTCTGGGGCTCACCATCAGCCGTACCCTGGTGGAGGCCCACGGCGGCCAGCTCTGGCTGGATCGGGCCGTGCCGGCCCGGTTCTGTTTCACCATGCCTGTGGCGGAGACCCCATGAGCGAGCCCATGATCTACATCGTGGATGACGACGAGGCGGTCCGGGATGCCCTGGGGCTGCTGCTGAATTTTCGGGGCTTTCGGACCCGCTGCTTTCCCAGTGGGGAGGCCTGCCTGGCGGCTTGGTCCCCCGATTGGCGCGGCTGCATGCTGCTGGATCTGCGCATGGACGGCATGGATGGCCTGGTGTTGCAGCAGGCGCTGGCCGCCCGGGGTTCCCGGGTGCCGGTGGTCTTCCTGACCGGGCATGGCGACATCGCCCATGCCCGGGCGGCCCTCAAGGGGGGGGCCGTGGATTTCCTGGAAAAGCCCTACACCGAATCCGCCCTGCTCGACGCCGTGCGGGAAGCTCTGGACCGGGATGCCCGCTCTCATGCCGAGCGGGCCCGCGCCCTGGAGATCCAGGCCAGGATCGGGCGCCTGTCCGACCGGGAACGCCAGGTCATGGAACTGGTGGTGGCCGGCAAGCCCAATCGAGAGATCGCCCTCATGCTGGAGATCAGCCCGCGGACCGTGGAGGTCTTCAAGGCCCGCATGATGGAAAAGATGCAGGCCCGCAGCCTGCCCGAACTGGTGCGTGATTGTCTGGAGGCCGGTCTGCTGGATCGATCCATGCCCCCCGATATGTAAGGGAATCCCTTACGTAGGCGCCCTGATGTCACCCACCCGCCAGGGCTGGACAATGGCTCCACTTTCGGCCTGGCGGGTACAGAGCCGAAGTTGTTCACTGAATAGGACGGCTGTGACATGGATGCCGAGATCAACATCTTCCTGACTTCGCTGCAAACCTTCTGGGGCCAGATTGCCCTGTTCCTGCCCAAGTTCCTGGCGGCCCTCGTGCTGATGCTGGCCGGCTGGCTTCTGGCACGCCTGATCCGGGCCGGGGTGCGCCGCGTTCTGGAGGTGTTCGGCTTCGGGCGCATGGCGGAGCGGTCGGGCATCGAGGCCCTGTTGCGCCAGGGCGGCGTGGAACTGTCCATGGCCCAGATCATCGCCGGGGTGCTGTACTGGCTGGTTATCCTGGTGGTGGCCGTGTCCGCCGCCAACAGCCTGGGTCTGGACACCGTGGCCGTGCTGATCAACCGGGTGGTGCTCTATCTGCCCAACGTGGTGGTCGCCATCCTGGTGCTGGTGTTCGGCACCCTGCTGGCCCGTTTCATCAACCGTCTGCTGTTTGCCTGGCTCTCCAGCCTGAAAATGCCCAATGCCCTGGCCTTCAGCACCGGCATCGAATACGCCTTGCAGGTGTTCGCGCTGTTCCTGGCCCTGCAGCAACTGGAAATCGGCTCCCAGCTTTTGACCGTGGCCTTTGCCATCGCCTTCGGCGGCATCGTCCTGGCTCTGGCGCTGGCCTTTGGCCTGGGCGGGCGGGAATGGGCCGCCGAGCGCATCCGGCGCTGGGACCCCTGACACGCCTTGGAGCATGACCGAGCCACGTACCTGATTCACTTCTGAGCGGAACGCTGCAGTCTCTCGATCGCAGCTTTTCTTGGGGCGGCAAATTGCCGCCCCCTTTTTTTGTGGCGGCCCCATGAGCCCCAGGCCAGGCTGCCCGTCGGACCCGGAGCAGGCCCGGTCTGAAGTAGAATGCGGGTCTGAAACGGATGGACGAGACCATGACCCCCTTGAAAAACGACACCTTCCTGCGCGCCCTGCAACGCCAACCCGTGGATCACACCCCCCTCTGGCTGATGCGCCAGGCCGGCCGCTACCTGCCGGAATACTGTGCCACCCGGGCCCGGGCCGGCAGCTTTCTCAGCCTGTGCAAGACGCCGTCCCTGGCCACCGAGGTCACCCTGCAACCCTTGGCCCGCTATGACCTGGATGCCGCCATCCTGTTCTCCGACATCCTGACCGTACCCGACGCCATGGGCCTGGGGCTCTACTTCGCCGAAGGCGAGGGGCCCAAGTTCGAGCGCCCCCTGCGCCAGGAATGGGAAATCCGCGACCTGCAGGCCCCGGACCCCCATGACCACCTGGGCTACGTCATGGACGCCGTGAGCGAAATCCGGCGCGCCCTGGATGGTTCCGTGCCCCTGATCGGCTTCTCCGGCAGCCCCTTCACCCTCTCCTGCTACATGGTGGAAGGGGAGGGCAGCGATACTTACGCCCGGGTCAAGACCCTGATGTATTCCCGCCCCGATCTGATGCACCACATCCTGGACGTGACCACCCGGGCCGTGATCGATTACCTGAACGCCCAGATCGAGGCTGGTGCCCAGGCCGTGATGGTGTTCGACTCCTGGGGCGGCATGCTGTCCCAGGCGGCCTACCTGGAGTTTTCCCTGCCTTACATGGCCCGCATCATGGCCGGCCTGACCCGGGAGCGGGATGGCCGTACGGTGCCCCGCATCGTCTTCACCAAGGGCGGCGGCCTGTGGCTGGACCGCATCGCCGATTGCGGCGCCGACGCAGTGGGCCTGGACTGGACCATCGAGATCGGCGAGGCGCGTCAGCGGGTGGGCGACCGGGTGGCCCTGCAAGGCAACATGGACCCGTCCATCCTGCTCACCACCCCCGAGGCCGTGGCCACCGAGGCCCGTCGCATCCTGGCCAGCTATGGCCATGGCAACGGACATGTTTTCAACCTGGGCCACGGCATCTCCCAGTTCACCCCGCCCGAGAACGTGGCCGTGCTGGTGGAAACGGTGCGTGCCGAAAGCCGGCAATACCACGCTTCATGACTAACCCCGCGCCAGGCCGCTGGGCCCTGGCCCTGGCCGTCCTGCTGCTCCTGGCGGCAGGGTGCTCGGGCGCATCCCGGGAAGCCCTGCCGGTCATCCCCTTGAGTCTGGCCGGTCATCCCCTCCAGGTGGAAGTGGCGGCCAGTCCCGAGAGTCTGCAAACGGGGCTCATGCATCGCCGGGAATTGCCCGAGTCTCAGGGCATGCTGTTTGTCTTTCCCCAGATCGGGCGCCATTGCATGTGGATGGAAAACACCCACATCCCCCTGTCGGTGGCCTTCATCGATGCCGGGGGGCGCATCATCAACATCACCGACATGACGCCCCTGTCCCGTCAGATCCATTGCGCGCAGCAACCCGCGCTTTATGCCCTGGAAGTGAATCAGGGCTGGTTCGGGGGCCGGGGTATCGGGCCCGGCGTCACCGTCACGGGCCTGCCCGAATCCTGAAGCCGGACGCTACAAGGTCAGCACCTTGGGCTTGCCCGCCAGGTATTTCTTCAGGATCTGATAGGTATCCCGATCGAAGGCGGGGGGGCTGCGGCTACCCAGAATGGTCTCGATATCCGCCATATCCCGGGCCGTGCCCAGGTGGCACCAATGGCGCACCACATGGATTTCCTCCCGGCCGCTGGCTTCGTCCCGCTCTACCAGGCCGATAGCGCCGGGGTAGGGCCACGCGGCCAGCTTGAGCTTGCCCAGGGCCGCCATCAAACGGGCGCTGTGCATGCCGGGCGCTTCCTTTCCCACACAGGCTCCCAGGCACTGGTGCACCTGATGGGCAAAACAAGGTGAACCCGGCCTCCGGGGCGACTCCAGCCCCAGCAATACCGGGCACAGGCGATGCGCCTCGGCAATCTTGCGCAGGGCCAGGGTGGCCTCGCGTCGGGTATGGAACAGACCATACAGATCACCGCTGGTCGAAGGGTCGAGCGCATGGCCACCCACCAGCTCCGGCTGCCACAGACCCGGCCCGGACTCCACCAAGCGCCAGGCACACAGGTCCGACGCACGCCTGAGCTGGCGGTTATGCACCGGCTGGCGCGTCTTGATCAGACGGGATTCCAGCAACAGGGCGCCCAGCTCCCCCACGGTTTCCTGCCATTCAATGCGGGCCAACTGCTCGTTCAGGCGCAATTCCTTGTAGGCCCGGCTGCCGGCGCTGAAATGGGACACCACCCGCTGATACAGATTGACGCTCTTGCCCACGTACAGCAAGGCGCCCCCCGGGTCATAGAACAGATACACCCCCGGCGTTTCGGGAATATCCTCCAGCACCGCCGGGTCCAGCAGGGGCGGCAGGTTCGGGCGCCGGAGCTGCTGATCCAGAGCGGCCTGGATGTCCTCCTGGGGACGCTGGGCCTGGATCTGCTGCCAGAACTGCCAGATCAGATCAGCATCGGCCAGGGCGCGGTGCCGGTCCCCCGCCGTCAGACCGTGGCGCAGGATCAGACTGTCCAGATTATGTTTAGGGTGCTCGGGAAACAGCGCCCGGGACAACTTCACCGTGCACACCACATCCGCCCGGAAACGCTGGCCCAGGCGCTGGAATTCATTCTTGAGGAAGCCAAAGTCAAACCGGGCGTTGTGGGCAATGAACACCCGCCCCGCCAGACGGGACCGCACCTCCACCGCCAGATCGGCAAACGACGGCGCATTGGCCACCATGGCGTCATCAATACCGGTCAGGTTCTGAATGAAGGGCGGAATGCGGCAGCCCGGATTCACCAGGCTGCTCCAGCGCTCCACGTGGTCCCTGGTGACGCTGACGATGCCAATCTCCGTCACCCGGTCCCGGAGCGGATTGGCGCCGGTGGTTTCCAGGTCAATGAAGGCCAGGGGGGTGTGGGGGGGCATGGCAGCCGATTATCCAGTCAGAACAAACAGCGCCCCGATGTACTTCAATGCGACTTCACCCATTCGCGCATCGCCTCGTTGACGCGCGTCTGCCAGCCCTTGCCGGTCGCCTTGAGCGCGGCCAGCACATCGGGGTCGAACCGAATCGTCGTAGGCACCTTGTGGACAATTTTCGGCGGACGGCCGACACGCGCCTTCGGCTTGACGGCGCTCCATTCCGAATCCGAATCCGAATCCGACAACGGCATGGCATCCGGGTCCGACGTCGCCGCCGCCGTGATCGCCGCATCCTCCTCCGGCGTCGGAATAATCGTTCCAGGTTTAAGTTTCGGCATAACGTTTCACCTCACGCGAGTTCGCCTTGCGCAGACTGATAACGCGCCGACCATCGGCACGATCAACGAAGGCGAAGAAGAATAGACGCAGACCGACATAACCCAGGCCGCACTGACGCGGCTAGCCGTACACCTGACGCTCACCGATCCATGTCAACGCCGAATCCCATTCCAGGTCCGCCGCCAGCGTGAGTAATACGCCATGCTTGGCAAGGTTGGCGGCATCCTTGGCAGGATCGACACTGATCTTCATGATATTTATTGTATTAACAATAACGAGAGCGTCAACCTATATTTTGGTAACACAAGGAGAGAGAGGGCGCCGAAGCGCATTCTAATCAGGTCAGGATAATTCGGCGTCACCGCTTATCCTGATAACCGCAGGTGAACACGGATGAAACCACGCGTAAACTATGGGTTGCGAGATTTACCGGTGTCACCCGTTGGGTGCCCCGGGCTTTGACGGCAAGCGCTTGAAATATCTGCGTAAATCTGCGTCATCTGTGGATCAACTGAGGTTTTCATGTTCATCCAGGCGATCCAGAATCGCCAAAGCCTGAGCCACGTCACCCTTCGCCGCGAGAGTACGGAAACGGTTTTCCGTATCCCAAGCGGCCAATGCCTGGGCGCTCATCTCCTCAACCAGTTTGTTCACGCTCAGCCCGCGACTCTTCGTCAGTGTTTTCAACCTGTCCGCCGTATCGTCGGGCAATCGAATCGTCAATGTACTCATGTCAGTTGCTCCAAACATTCCGCAGGGGTCAACACCCTCAGATTACCAAACGCCAAATCTCCGCGCCGGACATCACGAGCATTGCGGGTGCACTGCTTGCCCTCAAACCAGTCCGCCCCTAGACTTAGTCCATCACTAAACCAAACAAACGAGACTCGCTATGCCCCTGATGGTCAACGTCCACGAAGCCAAGACCCACTTCTCCCGCCTGCTGGAGCAGGCGCATGCCGGCCAGGAAATCATCCTCGCCCGCGCGGGCAAACCCTATGCCCGCCTGATGCCGCTTGCGCCGGCCATCGGCACACGCCAAGCCGGCCGGTTGGATGGCAAGGTCGGCGACGCGTTTTTTGAACCCTTGCCCGAAGACCAACTCTCCGCATGGGAAAACTCATGATCTATCTACTCGACACGCACGCCTTGCTCTGGTGGTGGACCAACGACCCCGCGCTGTCCGCCAAGGCCAAGGCACTCATCGAGGACACATCAAACACCCTCCTCATCAGTGCCGCCAGCGCCTGGGAAATCGCCACCAAGCACCGGCTGGGCAAACTGCCCGTGGCCGAACAAGCCATTGCCCGCTACAACGAATTGATCCTGGCGGACGGCTTTCAGCACCTGCCCATCACCCATCTGCATGCCCTGCGCGCCGCCCGCTACGACGCCGAACACCGCGACCCGTTCGACCGCATGCTGGCCGCGCAGAGCGAGTTGGAAACCGTTCCGCTCATCACGCGAGACGGCCTGTTTTCACATTTCGGCACCCAGGTGGTCTGGTAACTTTCTAAACAAAAAGAGAGAGGGCGCCGAAGCGCCCTCTCTTAGGTCAGGATAATTGGGGACTGTCCCCGTTTATCGTCCCCTGCCTTGTTTACACGCCAGTCTTGGATTTGGTGCAGCCCGCCCCAGACGTGACGCCGGCCCAGCTAACAGCGTTGGCGTTCACCGTAGGTGTCCAAGTGACGACACAACTGCCAACATCGGCTGTGCCGGTGGCGACAATGGCGGCAGTGGTAGCCGTCAATGTGACTGTCGCGTACTTGGGGACCGGCAAGGCTGAGTAGCCAGTTTGCGTAGTCAACTTTGCCAAGGTGTCGCAGGCGCCAAGGTCGCCACTGTTCAATTGGGCGCATTCGCCGATGGCGAGCTTCAACGGTGCAATAGATGTGTTGTTTTCCGTATATTTGGCACGCGTAACATAGTCTTGGTATTGAGGCACGGCGATGGCAGCCAGAATGCCGATAATGGCTACAACGATCATCAGTTCAATCAGGGTGAAACCAGATTGAGCAGTACGCTTCATGGATTGCATTATTTTCTCCTAATTTAGCCCGTCATCATTGACGGCGAATTTTACTAAGCCAGAACTGTGCCAGCCGCGCCAAGGTACGCGTCAACAATACCGATAAACGCATGTCAGGTCCCTAAACCCTATGTTGAAGGGATTGACAGCCATGTTGGCTTATCCCATTTGAGGTGGCCGGTCGCTCTGACGGTTTGAGGAGGTGACAAATTGCGTCGGGAACTTGCAAATTACGCTACAAGCACAGAGCAGCATGGGACAGATGTATCCGCCACATTCCCTTCTGACGCGGGTGGTGGCATCCCCAGAAGTGATGTAAGTGCTGATGTGCTTGGGTGTGCACGAAGCCTTCACCATGACTTGGTCCCGATGTCGTGCCCCAACCCTGCAAAATATCGTTGCGCCAATTCGGTTTCATATTCAGCCAGTCGGGTACGAAATTCGGCGTAGATGGTTCCCATGGTTACGTCTACTGCGACTGGCTGCAATCCTTCATCCTCCGCATCCAGCGGGATTTCACCTCGCAGGATGGCTTTGTAGTGTTCGGGGTCATCAATGGTTCCCAGTTCCTTGGTCACCGTCAGCAGTTCGTCCAGTGTGTAATCGTGCTCCCGCACGAGAACATACAGATCATAGAGGTCACGCGAGCGAATGCGATCCGCCAGTACCAGGGTCTTGGCGGTTTTCAGCCCTTGCAGGCCGAGGATGGCAAACTGTACATCCGGCGTATCGAGTTTGTCGGCTTGGCGGTAATAATCCTGCTGTTGCGGGTTTTTTCCGTGGACGAAGAACGTGGTTTTGATTCCGTCGATGACATAGTCACGGGCGTAATCGAGCAGTCGCTTGCCGGTATTGATCTTGAAGCTTGAGATGGCATCGGGTGAGGTGATCAACTGGCACTGGCAACCTTGGCTTTTCAGGCGTGACGTCAGGCGATCAAGACGTTCTGTCGGCAGTGCATCGCTGAAAACAGCGAAGTCGAAATCCAGGCTGAAGCGATGACCGATCTGTAGCGCCAACGCCGTGCCGCCGATCAGGGTCAATCCGGCCATCTCCGACGCTTGAGCGAGCAGGTCGAATAGGCGCGCCGCTTCGGGGCGCAAAATTTCACGATGCAGCATCTTGCGCCCTTGCCAACAGCATGCCCTTGTAAATGCGCGCCAGGATATCGGCGGCTTTCTCAATCTTGGCCGGGTCGCCTAGGGTGGCCAGTTCCCGGCTGACCTGATCGAACCCAAAATGACCCACTACTTTCAGCATGTCGTTGAAGCGATGGGCCTGAAGCACTTTGCGTATGAACAAGGCGGATGACATGCGGCTGTTGGACCAGTCGTAGGGGAATTCGGTCTTCAACCGTTGGGAATAGGGGGTCTCATTGGAAACTTCGGTTTGTGTGCTGGGCACAACGGCCAGGTCCAGTCCGATGGCGTGCAAGGCGGCGAGCACTTTGCCGATCTCCGCTGTGGGCTTGCCCCGCTCGAACTCGGAAAGGAAACGGGTGCCCACGCCGGCGGCGGGCGCGGCCTCGCGCAACCCGAGTCCCAGTGATTCCCTCTTGGCACGTGCCACGAACCCGAGTGATTCAACCGAGTTCACCACGGCGACCGCGTGCGAGGTGATTGGCATCATGTGTGTTGAACTTGTATTCATTACGGTAAACATTATGACCTACAACAGGGAATACTGAAATAATTGTAGTCCGAACGGTAAACGGCGGGAATGGGACGCGGGTGGCGGCGCCAAAGGGGTGGCCGTCAATGATCCTGATGGCTGTAGTCAATCGTAGGCCAAGCACTCAAGCGCGCTTTGCAGTATCGCAATGCAGCACTTGGTCATCACTATTCCCACTGCATAACAACTCACGCAGCGTGAAGTCAGCCTCCGCCAGATGCCCCTCCGCCTCCGGACTCAACCCTTCCCCCAACTCGAACCGATACCCCCGGATAGCCAGCACATAGGCGGGGGGCGCTGGCTGTTGGTAATGCCGCTGGTAGGCCATGAGCAGGGCCTCGGGGCTGAGGGCGTGGGAGCTGTAGGAATCATCTTCCCGGGCTTGGATGGGCGTGAAGGTGAAGGGGGGCGGTGCGCTGACGGAAGCGTCGATGAAGATGATCAGTTCCCGCTCGTGCAGGTCCAGCAGGTATTCCACTTGCAGTTGGTAGTCGGTCAGCCATTCGGTGTCGGGGATGCCGGCGTTGGCCAGACGCTCCACCAAGGCCGGGCCCAGGGCGTCGTCACCCCGGCTGGGGTTGCCGATGCCGATGATCAGGCGTCGGGGCTTGTGCACTGGCCGTCGGTGTCCCGTTGCAGCCGGTCCAGGAGGCCGCCGCTCGCATCCATGAGTTCCAGTTGCAGGGGCATCTTGCCCAGGGCATGGGTGGCGCAGGACAGGCAGGGGTCGAAGGCGCGCACGGCGACTTCGATGTGGTTGAGCAGGCCTTCTGTGAGTTTGCGCCCGTCCAGGTATTGCCGGGCCACCTGACGGATGGCCTCGTTCATGGCCTGGTTGTTGTGGGTGGTGGAAACGATGAGGTTGGCCCGCACCACCAGGTCGTCCTCGTTGACCTTGTAGTGGTGGATGAGGGTGCCCCGGGGGGCCTCGATCATGCCTACGCCCCGCTCGGCCCGTTCGCCCTGGGTCATGAGGTCGGTGCCCAGGCTGTCCGGATCGTGGAGCAGTTCCTTGATCATCTCGGCAGAGTGGAGCATTTCGATCATGCGCGCCCAGTGGTAACCCAGGGTGGACCCGGCCGGGCGTCCGGCGTCAAAGGCCAGGAATTCCTGGCGGGCCTTGTCGGCCAGGGGGGTGGGGATGAAGTCGCATTGGCCGACCCGGGTCAGGGGGCCTACCCGGTACCAGCCCTGCTCGGGCCCCAATTGGCGCAGGAAGGGGAATTTCATGTAGGACCAGGGTTTCACGTCCTCCTGGAGGTAGTCCCAGTAGTGGTGGTAGTCCACGTGGTCGAACAGGGTGCGGCCATCCTTGTCCCGGGCGCGCAGACCGCCGTGGTACAGGTCCATGGCGCCGTCGGCCCGGATCAGGCCCAGGCTGTGGGCTTCAAACCGGCCGAAGGCGTTGTAGCTGTCCAGATGCTGTTCGAACAGGCGCCGGGCCAGGGCCACGGCATCCCGGCTCCAGCCGATGATGGTGTAGATGTCTTTCAGCAGGCCATCCCGTTCTTCAATACTGAGGGCTTTGTTGACCCCGCCGGGGACGGCGCTGGTGCCATGGACACGCTTGCCCGCCGTGACCCGGATGACTTCCTGGCCGAACTTGCGCAGCAGGACCCCCTGCCGGGCGATATCGGGGTAGGCAGCCGCGACGCCGACGATGTTGCGCTTGGCAACTTCGGAATCGAACCCGAACAGCAGGTCGGGGGAGGACAGGTGGAAGAAGTGCAGGGCATGGGATTGCAGGATCTGGCCGTAGTGCATGAGCCGGCGCAGGCGCTCCGCCGTCGGCGTCAACTGCCGGGCGCCGACGATCTGGTCCATGGCTTTGGCGGCGGCCAGGTGGTGGCTGACCGGGCAGATGCCGCACAGCCGCTGCACCATGACCGGTACTTCCCAATAGGGCCGGCCCTGGATGAATTTTTCGAAGCCCCGGAATTCCACGATGTGCAGCCGGGCCTGTTGCACCCGGTCGTCCTCGTCCAGCAGCAGGGTCACCTTGCCGTGGCCTTCCACCCGGGAGATGGGGTCGATGGCCACCCGTTTCAGGTTGTCCGGGTTGGGGGCGGTTTCCAGGTCGAAGGGCATGGCGTCGGTCTCAGTCGTATTTGATCAGGCCATGGCCCAAGTGGGGGCTGCGGCCGGCCAGCAGATCGGTGAGGAAGGTCCAGATGGCCTCGCCCGAGGGCGGGCAGCCGGGAATGAAGTAGTCCACCTTCACGACTTCATGCAAGGGATGGACCTTGTCCAGGGGCAGGGGCAACTCGGGATCGTTGGGGATCAGGCCATGGGACAATCCGGGCTCGGTGAGGTAGACCTCCTGGAGGCAGGCCCCCAGGTCCAGGTGGTTGCGTTGGGCGGGCAGGCCACCGGTGACGGCGCAGGCGCCCAGGGCGATGAGGATCTTGCAGTTCTTGCGGAATTCCCTCAGCACGTGGACATTTTCCGCATTGCAGATGCCGCCTTCCACGATGCCGATATCGCAGGGGCCACAGTGCTTGATGTCGGTCAGCGGGGAGCGGTCGAACTCGATGTGCTCCAGCAGTTGAAACAGGCGCTCGTCCATGTCCAGCAGGGACATGTGGCAACCGAAGCAGCCGGCCAGGGAGGTGGTGGCCACCCGCAACTTGCGTGTCTCGCTCATCAGCCGCCCTCCTCGCAAGCGGCGCAACCCGGGCTGCCGGCTCCGGGCCGGGGGGCGTCCTCCAGGGCCTGGGCGCTGATGGGGCGGGCGTCGTAGCGGCGCTGGCCGATGGGTTGGGCGAAGCCCACGCGCTTCTTGATGATCACGCCCACCGGGCAGACCTCCATGGCCTTGTCGGCCAGGTCGGCATCGGTGTCGGCCAGCCGGCCCGAGGCGGCATTCACCACCAGATGCTTGGTCTGGCCCCGTCCGGACAGGGCGAAGACACATTTGCCATCTACCTCGCAGGAGGCCCGGACACACAGCTCGCACAGGATGCAGCGGTTGAAGTCCAGCAGGATGTCCGGATGGGAGGCATCCACCGGCCGGTCCGGGAAGAAGTGCCGGAAGCCGGCGGTCATCACCCCCAGGTCGTAGCCCAGGGCCTGGAGAGTGCAGTTGCCGCTCTTCTCGCAGGAGGGGCAGAAATGGTTGCCTTCGGCAAACAGCATCTGGACCAGGGTGCGGCGCAGGCCGTTCAGTTCTTCGGTGTCGCTTTCCACCACCAGGCCCGCCTGGGCCGGCAGGGTGCAAGAGGCGGCCGGTCGCCCGTTCACCTTGACCGTGCAGAGCTTGCAACTGCCGTGGGGCTTGAACTCCGGGTGGTAGCACAGGTGGGGGATGTAGCGGCCCGCCGCCAGGGCGGCCTGGATGATGGTCTGGCCTTCGTTGAAGGGCACCTCCCGGCCATCCAGCTGGAAGGTGGCGGTCGTGGCGGCGGGTGGCTGGGGCGACATGGCTGGGGTGGCCGTCATGGATGGTCCTTCAGGCTCAGGTGGGCGCCGGCGTCATCCCGCCCGGTCATCTGCCGGGCTTTGGCCAGGGCCCCGTCCAGGTCGAAGGCCGGCTCGAAATCCAGGGATGTCATGCGCCGCTCGTAGGCCGGGCGGAAGGCCTTGAGGGTGTCTAGGGTGGGGTTGCAGGCGGTGTGGCCCAGGCCGCAGTGGGCGCTGGTCTGCAACACCCGGTCCAGTTGTTCGATCTCGGCCAGGTCATAGGGGGTACCGTGGCCTGCCTCGATCTTGTCCATGATGTTCTTGAGCATCGCGGTACCTACCCGGCAGGGGGTGCAGAAGCCGCAGCTTTCGTGGGCAAAGAACCGGGTGTAGTTGCGCGCCACCAGGAACATGTCCCGCTGACTGTTGAAGATGGTGAAGGCGCCTGCCGTGGCCAGGTCTTCGAAGGCGATCCGCCGGCCGAAACCTTCCCGACCGATGCAGACTCCCGAGGGGCCGCTGACCTGGACCGCCTGGGCGTCCTCGGCGCCGCAGTCGGCCAGGACCTGGGCCACGGTGACCCCGAAGGGATATTCATAGATGCCGGGCCGGCTGCAGTCCCCGGCCACGGAAAGCAGCTTGGTGCCGCTGGACTTGGCGGTGCCCGCCTCCCGGTACCAGTCGCCGCCATGCCGGGCCACTAGGGCGGCGGCGCAGAAGGTTTCCACGTTGTTGACCACCGTGGGACGTTGGAGGTAGCCATGGCTGACGGGGTAGGGCGGCCGGTTGCGGGGGATGCCCCGCTTGCCCTCCAGGGACTCCAGTAGGGCCGATTCCTCGCCGCAGACGTAGGCCCCGGCGCCCAGGTGGATGGTGATGTCGAAATCGAACCCCGCCTGGCCCAGGATGTCCCGGCCCAGCAGGCCGGCCCGGCGACGCCGGGCCAGGCTGGCTTCCAGGGGCTGCAGCAAGTGCAGGTATTCCCCCCGCAGGTACAGGAAGCCTTGCCGGGCCCCGACCACGTAGGCACATACCGTCATGCCTTCCCAGAGCAGGTCGGCCTGGCTGGCGAGCAAGACCCGGTCCTTGAAGGTGCCTGGCTCGCCTTCGTCGGCGTTGCAGACCACGTAGCGGGCATCACCGGGCGCGTTGCGGCAGGCTTCCCATTTCAGCCCTGTGGTGAAGCCGGCGCCGCCCCGACCGCGCAGGTTGGAGTGCTTGATTTCCTCCAGGGTGGCCAGGGGGCCCTGGCCGCCGGGCATGCCTTCGCGCCAGGAGCGGGCGTTGGCCGCCGCCTCGCGATCCCCGGTGCGGCCACGTGCAAGCGCGGTGCGCAGAGCGTCGCCCGGGGCCAGGTCATGGTCCAGCAACCGGTCCCGGCGCCGGAGGTTGTCGTCCACTTGGAACAGCGCCTCGGGCCAGTCGGCCAGGGGCGTCCGGGCCAGGATCAGGTCAGAGATGCGGTCGATGCGTGCAGGGTCCAGACGGGGGATGGCCAGGCCGTTCACCAGCAGGGCCGGGCCCTGGTCGCACATGCCGGTGCAGGAAGTGGTGTCCACCGTCAGCAGGCCGTCTTCCGACAGGTGGCCGGGCTCCAGCCAGAGGCGCCGGCACATCTGTTCCAGCAGGGCCGGCCCACCCTGCATGCGGTCGGTGATGTTGTCCGAGAAGCGGACCCGGTACAGGCCCTGGGGCGTTTCCGACAGGAAGGCGTAGAACCCCACCACGCCCCGTATCCTGGCCAGGGGCAGGGCCAACGCCTGGGCCAACCGGGCCATGACGTCCACGGGCACATGACCCAGGGCGGCCTGGATGCGGATCAGCATCTGCAACAGGTTTTCCGGCCGGCCGGAAAACGCCGCCAAGGCGTCTTCGACCACCTGTTCGGGGAAATGCTCGGGAATCGTCATGGATCGTTGACTCGCCTTGCAGGATTAACGTCGGATGGGGAGAAAGACCGTGCGGGTGGTCTTTCTGTGTCCTCGTGCCGTTCAGGATACCACCCACTGACAATAGAAATATGACGCGGGAATGTCCAGTCCACCGGGGGTGGGGTGCCGGGTTCCTCAGGCGGTCAGCCAGCGCTCCGCCCGGCTGACATCCTCGGGACTGTTCAGGTTCATGAAGGCGTGGGGTGGGTCGGTGAAGACCACATCGGCCGGATGGTGCCGGGCCTGCCAGGATTGCACGCGTCGTTCCCCCGAGGCCAGATAGTCCGCAAGATCCGGCAGCAGCTCGCGCCGAAACAACATGATGGCGTAATGGGTCTGCTGGTGGTCGGCCTGGGCTTGTGCCCGGGTCTGGCGCAGGGCCACCAGGGCGTCCAGGGT
>DYHB01000058.1 GCA_020724415.1 Thiobacillus sp. | reverse complement strand
CCCGCAACGGCAAGGTCGTCGCCGCCACCCTGGTGGACCCCGACGACGAGATCATGCTCATCAACACCGGCGGCGTCCTCATCCGCACCCGCATCAAGGAAATCCGCTCCCTCGGCCGCTCCACCCAAGGCGTCACCCTCATCAACCTGGGCGACGGCGAGAAGCTCTCCGGCCTGCAGCGGATCGCGGAACCGCCGGAAGAAGAATAAGGATCGGCTCGGACAGAGAGGCGCGGTGCTTAGGTGCCTGGCTTAGGTACCTGACTTAGGTGCCTGACGCCTTGGTCGATCCGAGACTTTGGCTTGCGGTCGCATAGTCGTGCAAACACGTTATTGGCCACTGCGGACCTTGGTCCTATGGCCAAACTTGGGCTGCAATGTGTAGGTAACCCTCCGTTCAGCGGAACACCACGTTGAAGTGCCACTAACCGATCCTGTAAATACACACTTCCAACCCCAAGCACACTTCTGTCTCGGGCATAGTTGCTCTAATTCCCCATGCCGGGGAAAACCAAAAACCCCGGCCTGTCCTACGTTCCTGCCCATTCGTGAAGATGACTGAACCTAGAAACGGCAGCTTGCTAGAAGCTAAGGCCTGAAACCCCAAGCCAGGCCTAGCCTGGCTTCCTCCCCCCAGTGGGGGATACCGAAGGGTAGGGGCTCTATCAGGACTTGGGGAGAGGGTTGCGGCCCAAGGGGATGCTTTCCAACTGCCGTTTCTAGGCTGAAAGGGTAGCGTCCTCTTTATTCCCCAAGGTTCGAGTTGCTCGGCACTTATCCGCTTTTGCCCTGCACACGTTTTACCCGTTTGCGGTACGCACTCTCGTTGTCGCCAGAGATACGCGTCTGCCGCGTGCCCTTTACCTCGCTGATCTTCAGGTCCGAGCCGGTCACCGGCTGGGCTTCGATGGCGGTTTCGTGTTCGAAGGCGTGCGATTTGTCGGTGTTGCGGTAGTACCGGTACAAGCCCCAATAGACACCGGCTGCGCCGGCGGGGCCTGCCAGCAAAAGCAGCCACAGCCCGCTGTCGTCGCTCATGACGCGTTCCTCAGTATCCAGATTGCGATGCCCTCGAGGAAGGTGCCGACAGTGAGCGCGGCAGCAAGCAACTTCCACTGCTGAGTCGGAACACTGCCCATGGTTTCTCCGGTGCGGCCATTCACCGCGATGTAATGCAGCATGCCGCCGTTGCGGCCGGGCTGGTGGTAGGAATAAAGCCATACCGGCAAGTACATCGAGACCCAGCGCGTGCCGTGGACGGTGACACCTTCCTGCTCCCAGCGCACGCCGCGATCATACCGTGATACCGATTCATGCACCTGGGCTCGGGCGATGGACAGCAGTTGGTCTTCCAGTCGCGGCAGCAGATGCTCCACGTCACGGTTGCGTTTCTCCGAGGTGTACCCGGTCAGGTAGGAGGCGTTCCACATCACCGCGTTCTTGGTGTCGAACGGCAGGATCGTGTTGATGATGTTGTTGGTGTTGGCGCGTGTATCCAGGTTGCCGCGTTCGGCCGAGGATTCCAGGGTCAGGTCGTCGACGGTGAAATCCACATGCCGGTCCACCTGGTACACATCGGCGTCGTAGTAGGTCGTCTTGTTCTTGCCGCTGCCGCGCGTATAGCGGCGCGTCTGGATCTCCCCCTGGCCGATGACGTCGGCGCTCACCCTGCCATCGATGATCATGTAAGGCAGGAAGACGCCGACGACATTCTCGGGGGTGAACTCTTCCTTGAACGCCTTCAGCGCAAACATTCGACGCTTGTCGACGAACTGGCGTATGCGTGCTACCGCGTCGTCCTTCTTGATGTGGAACGGCAGCACTGCATCGGGTACCGCGCCGTTTGCCACTTGCTCGTTGACGCCGAAAACGTGGCGGCACCAATGGCAACGCGCTGTCATCGCGCTGTCGGTATTGACCGTCACTTCGGCACCGCAGCCGGTGCACTTGAAGCTCATCAGGCTGGCAACGTCGGCCGCGATGTCGCGGGCGCCGGAGGCGACGACCGTGCCGTCGAGCTGGTCGATGCCCTCGCCCAGGCCGAAAGCCTCTTCGACCCGCTCGCCATGCCACTCAGTGCGGCAGTACAGGCAGATCAGCAGGTCGCTGCCGGGCCGGTGCCGGATGTCGGTTGCACCGCATTTCGGGCAATGGTTGAGGCCGTCCTTCAGTTCGGTGGCGGCAGTGTCGATGGCCACCGGGTCGGGGGCTTCAAGTTCGTCGCGGATCGCCTTTGGCAGGGTGGCCGGGTCGAGCGGAAAGCTGCCGGGTGGCGGCGGTACCTCCTGCGGCGAGCCAGGGCCGGTTGGTGCGGACCCGGGTGGCGGATGTGGGATCGACATGGCGGCTGCGAGCCTCGTGGGTTTACAGGCCCAGCGCCTTCGCTTTCAGCGCGTCGTAATCGCCTTGCGTAATGAGCCCAAGGTCGAGCATCTCCTTCGCTTTCTTCAGCTTGGCGATCGGGTCGTCAGCCGCCGCCGCTGCCGGCGCCACCGGCTGCTGCAGGCTGCCGATGCCACCCAGCATGCCGGTGGCCATGCCGATGCCCATGACGCCTGCGGCACCGCCGGTCTCGCCGGCCGACTGGATGCCCGCCGCAACGCTGGCCTGCAGGTTTGAGTTGCCGCGCGCACCGGACAGCGCATCGGCGCGCTGCACGGTTTTCAGCAGTTCCCTGGTATTGGCGTCGTATTCGATGGAAACAATGGCGGTCTTGACGATCGCCAGGCCGCGATCGGATTTCCACTGATAAGCACGCTCCACCGCATCGGAAAGGCTCTTGGCGAAGCCAATCGAATCCTGCTGCAGCCGGGTGATGCGGTTGCCCTTGCCGGGGTCGTTGGTGTACAGACTGAAGGCCGGCGCGAGCGAGCCCACCACCTCGTTGAAGAGCTGGCTGGCAGCGGCATTGTCGATGTCGGTGAAATCGAAGACCTGCCCGGCCTGCAGATACGCGGCCGGCACGAAGTGCTTCACGAACAGGATCGGATCGACGATCTTCAGCGTGTACGAGCCGCGCGTCACGGCGCCGACCTGGGTGTTGAGGAAGCCGTCGTCCCAGTATATTTCCGTTTGCGTGCCGAAGCGGTTGTCCGGCAGTTCCTTCAGCGAGACGAAGAAAGCGGCCTGTTGCGTACCGGGTTGGCCGCCGAACTTGAAGCGCTCCCAGCTCTGCATGATCAGCGGATCGACAATGCCATCGCCGGAGAAGATCGACTTCGAGTTGAGGTCGTCCGAGCGCCATTCGTAGCCGCCCGGCTCGGCAGCAAAACCGGTGATTGCGCCATCCTGGAACAGCAGCAGTCCGTAGCCTTCGGGAACGATGATCTTCGACCCATTGCTGATGATGTTCGAAGAACTTCGGGTGTTTGAGCCGCGACCCGCGTTGGTGCCGCGGGGTACAGCGGCGAAAAGCGCCGCCGTGGCCGGCAAGCCATCCGGAACCGTGTAGAAGTCCTTCCACTGGTCGGCGAGCGTGCCACCGATCGAACCCGCGATTGCCTGCAAAAGACCCATGACATCTCTCCATGATTCGTGGCCGTGTACCTTACCATCAAGTACTGCGACTTTACATTCCCAACCCCGGCCTATGGTTTCTGTGGACAATTCGCTGGCAAACCCCGCCAGCGAACCGGGGAGCTTACGGCAGGATGTTTCGGGCACAAAAAAACCCGCCAGGCGGCGGGTTGTTTGTTGGGTCCCTGCGCGTTACTTAACGCGGTTCCGGTACTCGCCCGTTGCCGTGTCGATTTCGATCTTGTCGCCGATTTCCACGAAGGCGGGGACGGAGATTTCGATGCCGGTGGGCTTGATGCGGGCGGGCTTCATGACCTTGCCGGAGGTGTCGCCCTTGACGGCGGGTTCGGTGTATTCGACTTCGCGCACGACGGAGGAGGGCATGTTGACGGAGATGGCCTTGCCTTCGTAGAAGACCACTTCGCAGGGCATGCCGTCATCCAGGTAGTTGAGCATGTCGCCCAGGTTGTCGGCTTCCACTTCGTACTGGTTGTATTCGGCGTCCATGAAAACGTACATGGGGTCGGCGAAGTAGGAGTACGTGCAGTCCTTCTTTTCCAGCATGACGAGTTCGAACTTGTCGTCGGCCTTGTAGACGGTCTCGGAGCCCGCGCCGGTGAGCAGGTTCTTGAATTTCATCTTGACCACGGAGGCGTTGCGGCCGGATTTGGAGAATTCGGCCCTTTGCACCACCAGCGGGTCTTTGCCCACCATGACGACGTTGCCGACGCGGAGTTCCTGTGCGATTTTCATAACGGATCGTGCCCTGAAAAAATGGAGTCAGTAAAAAGCTGATTATTATAGCTTTTCGTTACAGAAATGCACCAGGTTATCGGCCAGGTCGCCCAGTTTGCGAATGCGGTTGTTCCATTCCTGTTGCGCCAGGGCCAGTGCCTGGCGGCATTGCCAGAAGGCGGGCCAGGCGATGCCGGCGCCTTGTTCCCGGTTCCAGGCTTGCCAGAGGGTAGCCAGGGCCTGGCCGCAGTCCGGTGCCGGGGCGTGGCCGTCCAGGAGTTGGGTGTGACCGGCCTGAACTTGGGCGGTGTAGCGGTCCAGGAAGGCCTGGATCTTGGGCCAGTGGGCGTCTTCTTCCTGCCGGTAGGCTTGCCAGACCAGGGGGCGCCCGGCCCATTGGGCCCGGACGAAGGAGTCTTCGCCCCGGACGAAGTTGCAGTCGCAGGCCCACAGAAGGTGGTCGTATTCGTCCTGGTCCAGCATGGGCAGGATGTGGACCGTGAGTTGCCCGGTGTGCCAGTGGTCGCCCGGTTGGGCGCCGGTGGCCCCAAAGAACTGGGCCATCTGCCGGACCGGCCGGCCTTCGGGCACCAGCAGGCGGGTGGGCTGGGTTTGCCCGGCCCAGGCCTGGAGCAGTTCGGGCAGGGCGGCATTCTCGTAGGCGAACAGGGACAGGGTGGCTTCCCCCGGCTTGGGGGGCGGCAGGCCCAGGCGGGTCCAGAAGGCGTGCTGCTCGGCGGGGGAGGCCTGGAAGGCATCGCGCCGCGCGTAGAGGCCGGATTCCCGCAGGACGCCGCCGGTACCCGGGGTCCAGCCCGGGAAGAAGAAGTATTTCACCAGGGGCAGGGTGGGGTGGGGGGAGGGCAGGCCATGGCAGCCTTCGATCCAGTCTTCGGCGCTCAGGTATTCCAGGTTGATCCAGACCGGCTTGGGGTCTTGCCGGGCCATGGCCTGGGCATAGGGCTCGGGAATCTGGCAGGCCAGGGCCTCGATGACCACCCGGGCTACCTCGGGTTCCGGGACGGCGGCTGCAGCGGGGTCCCAGCGGCGGATGTCCACCCCGGCCAGGGTTTGACTGGGCTGGCGGGGGTCGATTTCCGGCCGGATGCGCTGGAAGCTGGCCAGGTCGTCCACCCAGAGCCGCACGCTGAGGCCGTATTCGGCGCTCAATTGGCGCGCCAGACGCCAGGCGATGCCGATGTCGCCATAGTTGTCGATGACGGTGCAGAAGATGTCCCAGCGGGTGGCGGGTGGCACGAAATATCCGGATGGCTTGGAAGATCGGATTTTCCCTCAAAACTGCGGTTTAATGCGCCCCTCTACCCCGGATTGCTGCCGTGCCCGAGATCGTACTTGCCACCCTGAATGCCCGTTATGTCCATGCCGCCCTGGGCCTGCGCTACCTGCTGGCCAATCTGGGGGATCTGGCCCAGGGGGCGGTGTTGCGGGAATACACCATCGCCCGTGCGCCGGATGCCATTGCGGCTGACCTGCTGGCCTTGCAGCCCAGGGTGGTGGGCCTGGGGGTCTATATCTGGAATGTGCGGGAGACCCTGGCGGTCATGGAACGGTTGCGGGCCGCCCGTCCGGATCTGGTCATCGTCCTGGGCGGGCCGGAGGTGAGCCACGAATCCGAGGCCCAGCCCATCGTCCGGACGGCGGATTACGTCATCACCGGCCCAGGGGAGCAGGCCTTCGCCCGCCTGTGCCGGGAGATCCTGGACGGGCGGGCGCCACCGCCCGGCATCCTGGCCGGGGAAGCGCCGGCCCTGGATGGCCTGGCCTTGCCCTACGACCTGTACACCGACGAGGACATCGCCCATCGCCTGTTGTATGTGGAGGCCTCCCGGGGCTGTCCGTTCAAGTGCGAGTTCTGCCTGTCGGCCCTGGACAAGACGGCCTGGCCATTTCCTCTGGAGCCGCTGCTGGCGGCCCTGGACCGGCTCCATGCCCGGGGGGCGCGGCGCTTCAAGTTCGTGGATCGCACCTTCAACCTGAATGCCCGCATCGGGGCGGGCATCCTGGAGTTTTTCCTGGCCCGCATGGATGCGCGCCTGTTCGTCCATTTCGAGATCATCCCGGATCATTTGCCCGAGGCCCTGAAGGTGCTGATCCGGCAATTTCCCCCCGGAGCCTTGCAGTTCGAGGTGGGGGTGCAGACCTTTGATGCCCGGGTCCAGGCCCGCATTTCCCGCAAGCAGGACAATGCCCGGACCGAGGCCAACCTGCGCTGGCTGCGCCAGGAGACGGCGGCTCACATCCATGCCGACCTGATTGCCGGCTTGCCGGGGGAGGACATGGCCAGTTTCGGCCAGGGCTTCGACCGGCTGGTGGCCCTGGGTCCCCAGGACATCCAGGTGGGTCTGCTCAAGCGCTTGAAGGGGGCGCCCATCGCCCGGCATGAGGCTGCCTTCGGCCTGGAATTCGATCCCGATCCACCCTACGTGATCCGGCAAACCGATGCCATCCCGAGGGAAGACATGGCCCGGCTGGCCCGATTTGCCCGCTATTGGGAGGTGCTGGCCAACAGTGGCCGATTCCGGCATGGCCTGCCCCTGCTGCTGGGCGACAGCCCGTTTGACCGCTTCATGGCCTGGTCGGATTGGCTATACGCAGACTTGGGCCGTACCTGGGCCGTGCCGCTCCATGACTGGTTCGTGCGGCTGGACGGCTACCTGAGGGAGGTGCTGGGGTTGGACGAGGCCGTGGTCCGGACGGCGCTGGCCCTGGATTTCCAGGCCACGGGCACCCTGGGCTGGCCGGCCTTTCTGCGCCCGTACATGCCCGGGCGGGCGGAGGATTCGATTCCAACATGAAAAAACCCCGCCGTAGCGGGGTTTTTGGTCTGCCCGGACGCGATGCCGGGCACGTGTCGACGCTTAAGAGCCGAAGATTACTTGGCCGGGGCGGCGGGAGCAGCCGGGGCAGCCGGGACGGCAAACATCTGGGTCCAGGCGTTCGGGTCGAACGGGTTGAACACGCCAGCCGGGGCAGCGCCAGCAGGAGCGGCGTAGGGCACGGCGAACATGTTGGTCAGGGCGCTCAGATCAACCGTGGGAGCGGCGATGGAAGCCGTCGGGTTGGTCAGCCAGCCGGACCAGGTGGGGCCGTAGGACTTGGGATCCACGGTGGCGCCCAGCCAGCCCATGTACATGTTGGGGTTCAGGGGGGCCATCATCAGCTGCATGGCCTTGGGATCCAGAGGAGCCATCATCCACTTCAGGTACATGGCGGGATTCAGGGTGTTCATCATCATGGACCACATCTTGGGATCCATGGGCATCATGGCCCAGCGCATCAGCTTGCCCGGATCGGACATCTGGGTCAGCAGGGCGGTGTAGAAGTTGGGGTCCAGGGAAGCAGCCAGCCACTTGGTGTAGATGTTGGGATCGGCGAACTCAGCCACGTTGCGGTAGGCGTTGGGGTCCAGCATGGTGCCCATCATCTTGGTCCAGCCGGCGGGATCCATCATCATGTTGCCCATGGTGGTGTAGAAGCCGGGTTCGGTCACGGCGTTGAACCAGGGCACGAACATCTTGGGATCTTTGTAGGCGGACATGTTCTGGGTCATGTCGCTCATGCGGGCCAGCCAGGCTTCGGGGGGCTGGGGGGCAACGGGGGCGGCGCTTTGGGCAAAGGCGGCGGGGGAAGCGGCGACCATCAGGGCAACGGCAAGAGTCTTGATCTTCATTTATAGTGCTCCTCGGTAAGGATGAGATAACGATGTGAAATAGCTAACTGACGGATGACTGCAACTAAAGGCCTCGAAAACCTGTGGGAAACTATATCAGTATTTCCATATGTACACAAAATCTAATATGGCTTCGCACGCTGGTGTGTGGAGAGTGTTGTCGAAGGACAACACACGTTTCATAGTAGGCAGGAAATATTTCAGGTGTTCACGCTAACTACATGAAAACAAAGGTTGGAATATGACGGGTGTGCGACTTGGTGCGGCCGACTGGCGCCATTCTGAATGGTGCGGTACGTTCTACCCGGAGGACTTGCCGGAGGACTGGCAACTGGCCTTTTTCAATACCCAATACGGGTGTGTCTGGCTGGACCATGACCTGTGGCGTGGCCTTGCCCAGGATGAACTGGAAGCCTGGCTGGCCGATACCCGCGAGGATTTCGTATTCCTGCTGGAAGCCCCGGCAGATGAAAAATGCACAGAACTGCAGGCGAAATGGCCGAACCGGGTCTACTTGCTTAGTAGGGAGGACCCATCTCTGATATGGTTCGAGAAGGATGTGGCACTGAATGAATTGGCGGCTTCCCTTGCCGGTATGGATCGTCCCCCCTTTTTGATATCCCGGGATGGTCACCCGGGCACGCTGGAGCAGGTGGCGACCTTGCTGGAACTGCTGGGCGCCTGATGTAAACCAAAACATTAAAAAAACAACAAAGGCGATTGATTCAATTGGTAGAAATTCAAGATTTATCCTTTGCTTACACGGACCGGATGGTGCTCAAGGGGATCAACCTGAGCGCCCGCCAGGGCCAGGTCATTGCCATCATGGGCAGTTCCGGCTGCGGCAAGACCACCCTGCTGAAACTGATCAGCGGAGCCCTCAAGCCCACCCAGGGCGTCCTCCGGGTCGCGGGCGAGGATCTGGTCGGTCTGGATCAGGCGGGGGTGTATCGCTTGCGCCGCCGGCTGGGCATGCTGTTCCAGTTCGGTGCCCTGTTCACGGACATGACCGTGTTCGACAACGTGGCCTTTCCCCTCCGGGAACACACCGATCTGCCGCCCGACATGGTGCGCGACATGGTGCTGCTCAAACTGGAGGCCGTGGGTTTGCGCGGTGCGGCAGAACTCTATCCGTCCGAACTGTCGGGCGGCATGGCCCGCCGCGTGGCCCTGGCCCGTTCGGTGGCCCTGGACCCCGGGCTGATTCTGTATGATGAGCCCTTTGCGGGTCTGGATCCCATCGCCCTGGGCGTGATCGGGGATCTCATCCGTCGACTGACGGACACCCTGGGCCTGACGTCCCTGGTAGTGACCCATGATGTGCAGGAATCGCTCAAGATCGTGGACTACGTGTATTTCATTTCCGAAGGGGTGATCGTGGCCGAGGGCCGGCCCGACGAGTTGCGTGCCTCCGAAATTCCCTATGTGCACCAGTTCGTGCACGGCGAGGCTGAAGGGCCCGTGAGCTACCATTATCCTGCGCCGTCCTATCAGGCGGATCTGGGGATGGGCCATGTTTGATGCCATCACCCGTACCCTGCGGCGCTTGGGCAGCCGTACCGTCAACACCCTGTGGCGCATGGGCGTGGCCACCCGCTTTTTCGGCCTGACCCTGCTGCATTCCGGTACCGCATTCCGGCGCCCGCAACTCATCCTGAAGGAAATCTTCAGTACCGGCGTGCTGTCCCTGATCATCATCGTGGTTTCGGGGCTGTTTGTGGGCATGGTGCTCGGGCTTCAGGGCTACCAGACCTTGCAGACCTATGGTTCGGAGGAGGCCCTGGGCATCCTGGTGGCCCTTTCCCTGGTGCGGGAACTGGGTCCGGTGGTGGCCGCCCTCCTGTTTGCCAGCCGTGCCGGCTCGGCCATCACGGCCGAGATCGGCCTGATGAAGGCCACCGAGCAACTGGCGGCCATGGAGATGATGGCGGTGGACCCGGTGGCCCGGGTGGTGGCGCCCAAGTTCTGGGGCGCGGTCATCTCCATGCCGCTGCTGGCCGCCATGTTCTCGGCCATGGGCATCTTTGGCGGCTATCTGGTGGGGGTGGTGCTCATCGGCGTGGACGAGGGCAGTTTCTGGTCCCAGATGCAGGCCGCCGTGGATGTCCGGGAGGATGTCATGAACGGGGTCATCAAGAGCGTGGTCTTTGGCGTGGCGGTGACCATCATCGCCCTGTTCGAGGGCTATGATGCGCCGCCGACTGCTGAAGGCGTGTCCCGGGCCACCACCCGCACCGTTGTAACTTCGAGCCTGGCCATCCTGGCCCTGGATTTTGTCTTAACCGCCATCATGTTCCGCGGGGTTTGAATCATGGAAAGAACGACCATCGATCTTTGGGTAGGTATCTTTGTGGCGGCAGGCATCGCCGCCTTGCTGTTCCTGGCCATGAAGGTGGGCAACTTCGGCGGCTTCCAGGCGGCGAGCACCTACAGCGTCCAGGCCAGTTTCGACAATATCGGCGGCCTCAAGGCCCGGGCACCGGTGAAAAGCGCCGGCGTGGTCGTGGGGCGGGTCTCCGAAATCCGCTTCGACAACGAGCGCTTCCAGGCCGTGGCCGTGCTCACCCTGGACCAGAGCTTTGCCTTCCCCAAGGACACCAGTGCTTCCATCATGACCTCCGGCTTGCTGGGCGAGCAGTACATCGCCCTGGACGCGGGAGCGGAAGAAACCATGCTGGCCGAGGGAGACGCGCTCAAGATCACCCAGGGCGCCGTGGTGCTGGAGAACCTGATCGGACAGTTCCTCTACAGCAAGTCCGAAGAGGAAGCAGCAGCCCTGGACGGGCAGTAGGAACGTTCCTTGACGATCGGGGTCCTATCGGGGCAAGGTAGCCCCATGCAACACCATGAACAGAACACGTAAGGAGTGTGGACATGCGTAACGTTTTTCGAGTCGCCTTGATGGCCCTGGTGCTGGCCTTGGCGGGTCCTGCCCGGGCGGATATCGCACCGGATGCCCTGGCCAAGAGCACCACCAGCGAGGTGATCCGCATCGTCTCGTCGGACAAGGATTTCAAGAAGGGTAGCAGCAAGAAGATCTACGATCTGGTGGAGGCGAAGATCCTGCCCCATTTCGATTTCGAGCAGATGGCCAAGCTGGCAGTGGGCGCCAACTGGAAACTGGCCACCAGCACCCAGCAGGAAGCCCTGGTGTCCGAGTTCCAGGCCCTGCTGGTGCGGACCTATGCCGCTTCCATCTCCAGCGTGGCGGATTACACCATTACCTACAAGCCCTTGCGCATGCCCAGCGGTGCCACCGACGTGACGGTCAGTTCCGAGGTCAGCAAGCCGGGCGCGCCCCCCATTCCCATCGACTATCGCATGGAGAAGGGTGACAAGGGTTGGAAGGTCTATGACGTCCTGGTGGACAACGTGTCCCTGGTCACGGTCTATCGACGTTCCTTTGCCTCCGAAGTGCGGCGCGGGGGCATCGATGGCCTGATCAAGACCCTGGCCAAGCGCAACCAGCGCAATTCCAGCACGGCCAGCAACTGACCGCCCGTCATGCGTGTAGCTGATGGCATCGCCTATCCAGAAGGCGCCGTGACCCTGGCCCAGGCCGTGGCCGTGCGCCAGGCAGGGGATGCCGTGGTGGCGTCCGGTTGCAGCGTTTTCGACCTGGCGGGCGTGACCCAGGTGGATTCCTCCGTGCTGAGCGTGCTGCTGGCCTGGCGCCGGGCCGCCCAGGCCCGGGGCGGCGGCCTGGAGTTCCGCAATCTTCCTCCCAGCATCCAGAGCCTGATCGAACTCTACGGCGTAGGCGAGCTCATCGGGCCATGACCCCTGCCGTTCGGGTGAGCGGCCTGGAAAAGCGCTACGGTTCCGTGCATGCCCTGCGTGGCGTGGACCTGGATATCCAGCCTGGAGAATTCTTCGCCCTGCTGGGCCCCAACGGGGCCGGCAAGACCACCTTGATCAGCATTCTGGCGGGCCTGACCCGGGCCACCTCGGGCCAGGTACAGGTCATGGGCCACGATGTGGTCCGGGATTACCGGGCGGCCAGGGTCAAACTTGGCGTGGTGCCCCAGGAACTGGTGTTCGATCCCTTTTTCACGGTCCGGGAAACCCTGCGCTTCCAGTCCGGCTACTTTGGTTTGGGCCGCAATGACGACTGGATCGACGAATTGCTGGACAACCTGGGCCTGACGGGCAAGGCCGATGCCAACATGCGGCGCCTGTCCGGGGGCATGAAGCGGCGGGTGCTGGTGGCCCAGGCTCTGGTGCACAAGCCTCCGGTGATCGTGCTGGACGAACCCACCGCCGGGGTGGACGTGGAGTTGCGCCAGTCCCTGTGGGCCTTCATCCGGCGGCTGAACCGGGAAGGCCATACCATCCTGCTCACCACCCATTATCTGGATGAGGCCGAGGCCCTTTGCCACCGGGTAGCCATGCTCAAGGAGGGGCGTGTGGTGGCCCTGGACCGGACCGAGGCGCTCCTGGACAACGCCGATGAACGCATGCTGGAACTGCGCCTGGAGACGGACGAACTGCCTCCGGCCCTGGCGGCGCGGTTGTCCGGGCGCGCAGGGGATGTCTACCGCTTCGCCCTGAGGGACTTCGCCGAGGCGGAACCCTTGTTGGGCAGCCTTCGTGAGGCCGGGATACGTATCCTGGACATGTCTGTGCGCCAGACCGATCTGGAAGAGGTGTTCATCCGGATCATGGCCAAGGGGACGTGATGACCGGATTCCGGACCCTCTTCGTCAAGGAGATCATCCGGTTCTGGAAGGTGGCCTTCCAGACCGTCATGGCCCCTGTCCTCACCGCCCTGTTGTACCTGCTCATCTTTGCCCACGTGCTGGATGAACATGTGGAGGTCTATCCGGGGGTGAGCTATACCGCCTTCCTGATGCCTGGCCTGGTCATGATGTCCGTGCTCCAGAACGCCTTCGCCAACAGTTCGTCCAGCCTCATACAGTCCAAGATCACCGGCAACATCGTGTTCGTGCTGCTGCCGCCCCTGAGTTACCTGGAGTTCTTTGCCGCCTATCTGCTGGCCGCCATGGCCCGGGGCCTCATGGTGGGCCTGGGCGTGTTGCTGGCGGGCTTTCTGTTTACCGACCTGACCCTGGCCCATCCGGGCTGGATACTGGTGTTCGCCGTGCTCTCCAGCGCGGCCTTCGCCTGCATCGGCATCATGGCCGGCATCTGGGCCGACAAGTTCGACCACATGGCGGGCATCCAGAATTTCGTCATCGTGCCCCTGACCTTCCTGTCCGGGGTGTTCTATTCCATCCATTCCCTGCCGGCCTTCTGGCAGACCGTCTCCCACTACAATCCCGTCTTCTACATGATCGACGGGTTCCGGCATGGTTTCCACGATGTGTCCGACGTCAGTCCGGTGCATGCCCTGGCGGTCATCCTGCCGGTGACCCTGGTCCTGTGTGCCCTTTCTTTGCAGATGCTGCGCAGCGGCTATAAACTGCGCCCCTGATTTTTGAGGCAATTTCCCATGGTGACTCCCCAGCAGATCAAAGCGTGGATCCAGGCCGGCCTGGCTTGCGACCATATCCAGGTGGATGGCGACGGCCATCATTTCGAAGCGGTCATCGTCAGCCCGGAGTTTGCGGGCAAGATGCGCGTGGCCCAGCATCAACTGGTGTACAAGGTACTGGGCGACCGGATGAAGGCCGAAATCCATGCCTTGTCCATGAAGACCTTCAGCCCCGAAGAATGGAGCCGCCAGGGTGGATAAACTGGTCATCGAGGGTGGCAGCCGGCTGGCGGGGGAGGTTCGCATCTCCGGCGCCAAGAATGCGGCCCTGCCCATACTGTGCGCGGCCCTGCTGAGCACCGAACCGCTGGTTCTGGAGAACGTGCCGGACCTGAACGATATCGGCACCATGCTTGCACTGCTGGCCCAGATGGGGGTCAGGGTGACCCGGGAAGGCAGCACCGTCAGTCTGGATGCCTCGACCCTGGACAATCCCACCGCGCCCTACGAGATGGTCAAGACCATGCGGGCCTCCATCCTGGTGCTGGGTCCCCTGGTGGCCCGCTGCGGTATCGCCAAGGTGTCCCTGCCCGGCGGCTGCGCCATCGGCGCACGTCCGGTGGATCAGCACATCAAGGGCCTCCAGGCCATGGGTGCCGAGGTGTCGGTGGAGCATGGCTACGTGCAGGCCCGGGTCAGCCAGCTCAAGGGGGCGCGCTTGTTCACCGACATGGTGACCGTGACCGGGACCGAGAACCTGATGATGGCCGCCTGCCTGGCCGACGGCGAGACCGTGATCGAAAACGCCGCCCGGGAGCCGGAGGTGGTGGACCTGGCCCAGTGCCTGTCCGCCATGGGCGCCCGGATCAGCGGCGCCGGTACCGATGTGATCCGCATCCGGGGCGTGGACAGGCTCCACGGGGCCCGGCACCGCATCATGCCGGACCGGATCGAAACCGGTACCTTCCTGTGCGCGGCGGCAGCCACCGGCGGCGAGGTGCGCCTTCTGGGCACGTCCACCGGCTATCTGGACGCTGTGGTGGACAAGCTCATGGACGCCGGTTGCGACATCGTTTCCGAAAAAACGCCCCAGCATGAGGCCATCGTCCTTCGGGCCCCGGCCCGGCTGAAGGCCGTATCCATCCGTACCTCGCCCTATCCCGCTTTCCCCACCGATATGCAGGCCCAGTTCATGGCCATCAACTGCGTGGCCGAGGGTTCTGCCGTGATTCGGGAGACCATCTTCGAAAACCGCTTCATGCATGCGGTGGAGTTGATCCGTCTGGGGGCGGACATCAAGATCGACGGCAACACGGCCTTCGTGACCGGCGTCCAGCGCCTGCAAGGCGCCACCGTCATGGCCACCGACCTGCGCGCCTCGGCCAGCCTGGTGGTGGCGGGACTGGTGGCCGAGGGCGAAACCCATGTGGAACGCATCTACCACCTGGACCGGGGCTATGAACACATCGAAGCCAAGCTGACCGGCCTGGGTGCCCGCATCCGGCGTGAAAAAGCCTGAAATAGGCCTGAGAGACAGACATGACCCAAATTACCCTGGCCCTGTCCAAAGGGCGCATCTTCGAGGAAACCCTGCCCCTGCTGGCGGCGGCAGGCATCGTGCCGGAAGAGAACCCCGAATCCTCCCGCAAGCTCATCATCGGCACCAACCGGCCCGACGTACGGCTGATCATCGTCCGGGCCAGCGATGTGCCCACCTATGTCCAGCATGGGGCTGCCGACCTGGGCGTGGCCGGCAAGGACGTGCTCATGGAGCATGGCGGGGAAGGGCTATACCAGCCCATCGACCTGAACATCGCCAAGTGCCGCATGATGGTCGCCACGCCCGTGGGCTTCGACTATGAAGCCGCCGTGCGTCGCGGTTCCCGGCTGCGGGTGGCCACCAAGTATGTCCAGACGGCGCGGCTCCATTTCGCGGCCAAGGGGGTGCACGTGGACCTGATCAAGCTCTACGGGTCCATGGAACTGGCACCCCTGGTGGGGCTGTCCGATGTCATCGTGGATCTGGTCTCCACCGGCGGCACCCTGAAGGCCAACAATCTGGTGGCTGTGGAAGACATCTGCGCCATCAGTTCCCGTCTGGTGGTCAACCAGGCGGCCCTGAAATTGAAACACGGCCTGGTGCAACCCATCATCGAGACCTTCCGGAGCGCGGTCAAGGCCGACTGACGGGCTGCCCAAAATCGGGGCGGGGGCTATAATGGCCCATTGATCTATTGCACTGCGACAATCATGAGCCAGATCCCCCTCACCCGACTCGATTCCACCCAGCCCGACTTCCAGTCCGCCCTCAAGACCCTGCTGAGCTTTTCCGACGAGACGGACAGCCGCGTTTCCCAGGCGGTGGACGAGATCCTGAACGCGGTGCGCAGCCGAGGTGACGCCGCCGTGCTTGAATATACGGCCCGTTTCGACCGCCTCCAGGCCACGGACATGGCCGCCCTGGAACTGCCGAAGAGCCGCCTGGAACAGGCCCTGGGCGCCTTGCCCCTGCGCTTGGAGCGGGCCATTCGGGAGGCCGCCGAGCGCATCCGCGTCTACCACGAACGTCAGTTGCAGTCCTCCTGGACCTATACCGAACCCGACGGCACCGTGCTGGGCCAGCAGGTGACGCCCCTGGACCGGGTCGGCCTCTACGTGCCCGGCGGCAAGGCGGCCTATCCCTCGTCGGTGCTGATGAATGCCATTCCCGCCAAGGTGGCGGGGGTCAAGGAACTGATCATGGTGGTGCCCACACCGGACGGTGTCCAGAACGACATGGTGCTGGCCTCCGCCCTGGTGGCCGGGGCCGACCGGGTGTTCACCATCGGCGGCGCCCAGGCCGTGGGTGCCCTGGCCTACGGTACCGATACGGTGCCCCAGGTGGACAAGATCGTCGGCCCCGGCAATGCCTATGTGGCCGAGGCCAAGCGCCGTGTCTTCGGCATCGTGGGCATCGACATGATCGCCGGTCCGTCGGAAATCTTGGTCATCTGTGATGGCAAGACCTCTCCGGACTGGATCGCCATGGATCTCTTCTCCCAGGCCGAGCACGACGAACTGGCCCAGTCCATCCTGATCTCCCCCGACGCCGCCTTCCTGGATGCGGTCCAGGCCAGCATCGACAGGCTGCTCCCCACCATGCCCCGCCAGGATGTCATCCGGGCCTCCATCACCGGGCGCGGCGGCCTGATCAAGTGCCGCGACATGGACGAAGCCGCCGAGATTGCCAACCACATCGCCCCGGAGCATCTGGAACTCTCGGTGGAAGACCCCGAGGCGATGCTGCCCAAGATCAAACATGCCGGTGCCATCTTCATGGGGCGCATGACCTGCGAGGCCCTGGGCGACTACTGTGCCGGCCCCAACCATGTGCTGCCCACGTCCCGCACGGCCCGCTTCTCGTCCCCCTTGGGTGTGTACGATTTCCAGAAGCGCTCCAGCCTGATCCACGTCTCCCCGGCCGGGGCAAAGTCCCTGGGCGAGATCGCCACGGCCCTGGCCTATGGCGAAGGTCTCCAGGCCCACGGCAAATCGGCGGAATACCGG
>DYHB01000057.1 GCA_020724415.1 Thiobacillus sp. | reverse complement strand
CCGAGGTGGTGCGCTTCTTCATCCTGCGCGCCCACTACCGCAGCCCCCTGAACTATTCCGACCAGCATCTGGACGATGCCAAGGGCGCACTGACCCGGCTCTATACCGCCCTCAAGAATGTTCCTCCGGAACCGGGCGAACCCGTGGACATCGATTGGAACGCACCTGCCCCGGCCAGTTTCAAGCGTGCCATGGACGATGATTTCGGCACCCCCGAGGCCATGGCCGTGCTGTTCGACCTGGCCAATGAGGCGAATCGCAGCCAGGATGGTCGCGTCTCCGCACAACTCCGAACCCTGGCCGGCCTGCTGGGCTTGCTGCAGCGGGACCCCACCGCCTTCCTGCAAGGGGGCGAGGCGGGCGACGGGCTGGACCCGGCGGCCATCGAGGGTCTCATCCAGGAGCGCCTGGCCGCCCGCAAGGCCCGGGATTTCCAACGGGCAGACGCCATCCGGGAAGAATTGAAGGCGGCCGGCATCGTCCTGGAGGACACCGCCCAAGGCACGGTCAGGCGCCGGGACTGACATTACCCGAAGGCCATCCCTGAAGAGGGTCAGACAGGCTTGCCAGGGGCGGGCAGATATCACTCAATCAGTCACAGGAGGGGAGCATCTTGAGTCACGATCACGACACCGGGGGTGGTTTTTCCACCCGGGCCATACACCACGGCTATAGCCCCGAGGACGCCCAGGGGGCCCTGATTCCCCCCGTATACATGAATTCCACCTTTGCCTTCGAAAGCACCGCCCAGGGCATGGCCCGGTTCCAGGGCGAGGAACCCGGCTACATCTATTCCCGGGTGGGTAATCCCACGGTGGCCCTGCTGGAAAGCCGGCTGGCCAATCTGGAAGGGGGCGAGGCCGCCCTGTGCGCCTCATCCGGCATGGGCGCCATCACCTCCGCCATCTACAGCCTGGTCCAGGCCGGGGACGAGATCATCGCCGACCAGACCCTCTATGGCTGCACCTTCGGATTCTTCCGGCATGGCCTGGCCCATCTTGGCGTCCACGTGCATACCGTGGACATGACCCGGCCCGAGCAGGTGGAGGCCGCCATCAACCCCAAGACCCGGCTGCTCTACTGCGAAAGCCCCGCCAACCCCAACATGCGCCTGGTGGACATTGGCGCCATGGCCGAACTGGGGCGCCGGCATGACATTCCCCTGATGGTGGACAACACCTATTGCACCCCCTACCTGCAACGCCCCCTGGAACTGGGCGCCACCTTCGTGGTGCATTCCGCCACCAAGTATCTCGGCGGCCACGGCGACCTGCTGGCCGGGGCCGTGGTGGGGCCGGCGGAAGCCATCGGACGCATGCGTTTCTTTGGCATGAAGGAGATGACCGGTGCCGTCATGTCCGCCATGGATGCCTTTCTGGTCCTGCGCGGGCTCAAGACTCTGGCCCTGCGCATGGAGCGCCATTGTGCCAGCGCGGCCCTGTTGGCCGAATACCTCAGCCATCACCCGGCCGTGGCCCGGGTGGATTACCCGGGCCTGCCCAGCTTCCGGCAGCGTGCCCTGGTGCAAAAGCAGATGCGCCTGCCCGGCGGGATGATCGCCCTGGAATTGAAGGGCGGCTTCGAGACCGGGCGCCGCTTCATGGACGCCTTGAAACTCTGCACCCGGGCCGTCAGCCTGGGGGATGCCGAAACCCTGGTCCAGCATCCCGCCTCCATGACCCACTCCACCTATACCCCGGAAGAGCAAGTCCAGCATGGCATCAGCCCCGGGCTGGTCAGGCTCTCCGTCGGCCTGGAAGACCCGGAAGACATCCGGGCGGATCTGGAACAGGCCCTGGCCGCCAGTCAGGGCTGACACGCAGCGAGATCAACTGCCGGAGAACCAGCTACCAGGGCGAATAGTTGTTCAGACGATCTGCTACCAAGACGATTCCGCTGCTACCGCAAGGCCTGCCAACCCCGGTCCCACCACACCGCAAATCTCCGCCCCGTCCCCTGTAGGGCCGGCTTCAGCCGGCCGCTTGTCCTGATCCCGCGACTACGGCCGCTGGGCGGCGGGCTGAACCCCGCCCCACGGCAGTTTGGCCGGCGAAGCCGGCCCCACCAAACCCGGCCCCACCACACCGTAAATCTCCGCCCCGTCCCCTGTAGGGCCGGCTTTAGCCGGCCGCTTGTCCTGATCCCGCGACTACGGCCACAGAATGGCGGGCTGAACCCCGCCCCACGGCAGTTTGGCCGGCTGAAGCCGGCCCCACCAAACCCGGCCCTGCCACACCGCAAATCTTCGCCCCGTCCCCTGTAGGGCCGGCTTCAGCGTGCCCCGGAGCCTTCCGGTCGGTACAAGGGCAGGGCGGCGATACGGGACTCGATGTCCGCCATCACGGCCTGATAGGCGGGCGCCCCTACGCCTCCAAAGCGCCGGCTGAACTCCTTCTGGGACATGAACTCGGGCAGGTCGGCCAGGGCCGGGAAATAGTCCCGGCTTGTTTCGGCGCGCGCCAGCCCTTGTTGCAGTTGCCGGGCGGCCAGGGGCGACTGGATGGCGGCTTCCCCCAACCGGGTGCCGGCCTTGCCCGCGGCCAGGTCGGTGAAGGAAAAGCCACTGCCGCCCCGGGCGGTGTCCTGGATTTCCTTGTACAGGCCGGCCAGATCGGCCAGCTCATGACCGGCCAGGGCGGCCATCAGGGCCGAAAGGGCGAAGTGCTGCACCAGGTCCTGGCGTCCATCCAGGCGCCAGGCCCGCTTGCCGGGCGGGCGGGCCGCCTCGGGAAACAGGCGTCGACCAAGGGCGCTTTCGGTCAGCACCACCAGGGCCGCCCGGTTTTCGATGACGGGATCACTGGCTTCGGCCCGGGCCTGGGCAAGCTGGAACAGCGCGCTCATGGCGGCATGAAAATCCGGTCCCTTTACTTGATCCAGGCGGTTGCGGTAGAGCGCCAGATGGGCCTGATCCACGCCCGCCAAACCGAGTTTCTTGCCACCCAGGGCCTGGCGCAAGGCCGCCGCCTGCCAGCGCAAGGTGACCGCCAGTTGAAAGGCACCGTCCCGTCTGGGCTCGAGGTTCACTTCCTGGATCATGGCCAGGCTTGCTCGCACATGCCGCCGGTAGGGGCTGAGATCCACTGCCATACTCAGAAGCCGGCCCGCCCACGGCTCCGGTAGCGTCAGTCCGCCCAGGACCAGGCGTGCGGGCACCAGGTGCTTGTCCCTGGGCGCCAGGCGCAGGTCCACATCCAGATAGCGGCGCAGTGGCAAACCGGGAATGCGCAGACTGGCCGAAATGTCCAGCCCGTCATCGCCGAGCCGGCTTCTGGCCGGCCCCAGGGCCCGGCGTTCCAGGGCCAGGTTGAGGCCAATGTCCAAGTCGGTCCGGCTGAGGCGCAGGGTGCGTACTTCCCCCTCCCTGGCCAGGCCGGGACCCAAGGTCTCCATCAGGGTCCTGGCGTGGCTGAGTTGCTCGCGCAGGGGAATGTCCAACGGGGGGTAGGCGGGGGCAGGGCGGGTCAGGGCCAGCAGCAGGAGGCCGGCCAAGACGGGCACCAGGGCCGCGATCGCCAGGACATAAAGCCATGGACGACCGCCCCGGCCCCCCCTTAGGCCCATTCAGTCCCGCTGCCGAGGGGACCGAAAAAAGGGGCGTCCGAGCCCCTTGGCCATTTGGGGATCAAAGGTCGCCGTTGGCAGCGGCGCGCATCATCTCGTCCATGCGCTGGTTCAGGTCGATGGCACCCTTCAGCAGTTCCTCCGAGATGCCCAGTTGCTTCTCGTAGCCCTTCACCCAGTCCAGGCTCCAGTCCAGCATCAGCACCCAGATGTCCTTGTTGCCGTCTTCCATGATGACGATGCGGCAGGGCAGGAAGACCACGAATTCCGGGCTGATCTTGAGCAGATCCCGGCCCACGGCGATGTCGCAGAAGGAAAAGACCTCGATCTTGGGGGCGTCGGTGTCGCCCAGCACGGCCTGGAAGTCCATCCACATCAGGTTCTCGCCCACCTTCTTGACGTTGAGCTGGTTGGCGCGCAGGAACAGGGATTCCTTCACGTCATCGAAGGTCAGGCCCGGCTTGGCCTTGTACTTGCGGGCAAAGTAGTTCATGGAGTCGGCCATGCTCATGTTCATGACGTTGCTCATCATGGGCAGGACCATCTGCATCATCTGGACCTTTTCCTCCTGGCTGATGATGCGACGCATGGTGTAGGGCTTGGTGGGGGTTTCGGCCTGGCCACCCGGGGCGATCATCATGAGGGGATTGAAGGCGAAGGTGGAGGGCGGGGTGAACTGCAGGTAGGGGTTGGTGGATTTCGGGGTGCCCGTGCTGTCTGCCAGGGCGTTGAATACCAGCCCCAGGGACAGGGCGGCGGTTGCGATCAACTTGTACATGGTCTCCTCCTATGCGGTTGTGTCGCGGAATTTATCCCTCATTGTAAGGCCATGGCGCGCCCGGGGCCTACTCATCCTTGTTCAGTCGGGCCTGCGTTGTCAGGGTGATCGGGTCCGGCATGCCATCCCGGTCCGGTTCACGTGCCGTGCCGGGTGCGGGAAGCGGGGGCTGCACCATTGCTGCCGCGGGGCTGCTATAGTGCGCCGGCAATGGAGTCCACCGGGGTACCGGGGGAAGCCGTCGTCCATCCAGCACAGGAGATCGCCATGTCATGCCCTACCGCCCGTTTTCTGACCGGCCTAGCCCTGGCCGGCACGCTGACCCTGGCCGGACCCGTGGCCGCCCAGAATGCCCAGGCTGCCGCAGAGGCTCCGGCGGCCAAGGCCGAGCCCTTGTCCAGGCTGGCCAAGCTGATGTTGGACAACGGTCACAAGACCTGCATCAGCACCCTGGACAGTGCCGTCAAGTGGGTGCATGAGGACGATGCCGGTTATGCCTACCACAACCAGTGGAATCAGTCGGCCCCGGACCAGCGTACGGCCTTTGCGATCAGTTCGGAGAAGATGTCGGATACCACCCGGATCACGGCATTCACGTCCACCCTGGATGCCTCGGGCAAATGCAGCACCGGCGTGGTGCAGATCATGCACTTCCAGGAGAGTTGTCCGAAATTGCGTGAAACGGCTCTGACCAGCTGGAAATACAAGGGGGAGATCGGGGCCAGCACCCTCTACGAGCTGGGTGACGGGAGCCCGATGACCATCTACCTCACCCCCCTCCAGGAAAACTGCCTCCTGGTCAAGCTGCTCACGGGCTACTAGTAATCCTGGCGCCGGCGCCGCCCGGCACCCGCCTCAGCCGGAAGGCACGAGGCGGGCGGGCGAGGGCAGGGGTTCGGAAGCTCAGGCCAGCAACTGCTTCAGGACGTAGGGCAGGATGCCCCCGGCATGGAAGTAATCCACCTCGATGGGGGTGTCCAGGCGCAGCTTGACGCTGACTTCCTGCTGGTGGCCATCGGCCCGATGGATCACCAGGGTGACATTCTGCTGGGGCGTGATGCCGCTTTCCAGGCCCTTCAGATCGAAGGTTTCATCCCCCTTCAGGCCCAGGCTGGCGGCATCGGTGCCGGCCTCGAACTGCAGGGGCAGGACCCCCATGCCGGCCAGATTGGAGCGGTGGATGCGCTCGAAGCTCTTGGCCACCACCGCCTTCACCCCCAGCAACTGGGTACCCTTGGCGGCCCAGTCCCGGCTGGAGCCGGTGCCGTATTCCTCGCCGGCGAAGACCATCAACGGCGTGCCGGCCTGCTGGTAGGCCATGGCGGCATCGTAGATGCTGGTTTGCTGGCCGTCGTGCAAGGTCACGCCGCCTTCGCTGCCGGGAATCATCAGGTTCTTGATGCGAACGTTGGCGAAAGTGCCGCGCATCATCACCTCGTGGTTGCCCCGGCGGGCGCCATAGCTGTTGAAGTCCTTCTGGGTCACGCCGTGGTCCACCAGGTACTTGCCGGCCGGCGCGGCGGGCTTGATGCCGCCGGCGGGGGAGATGTGGTCGGTGGTCACCGAGTCGCCGAAGATGGCCAGGGCCCGGGCGCCCCGGATGGCCGGGTCCGGCGTGGCGATCTCGCCGAAGAAGGGCGGCTCCTGGATGTAGGTGGACTTGGCGTCCCAGTCATAGACCTGGCCGGCGGGGGCGGGCACGGCGTCCCACAGGGGATTGTCGGCACCCACGTCCTGGTAGATGGCATAGGCGTCGGCATCGGCCGCCTTGGGCAGCAGGGCGGCGATCTCTTCGTTGCTGGGCCAGATGTCCTTGAGATAGACGGGGCCGTCCTTGCCGGCGCCGATGGGATCGTTGGCCACGTCGAAGCCCACCCGTCCGGCCAGGGCAAAGGCCACCACCAGGGGCGGCGACATGAGGAAGTTGGCCTTCACGTTCTGATGTACCCGGGCCTCGAAGTTGCGGTTGCCGGACAGCACCGAGCAGGCCACCAGGTCGTTGTCCAGGACGGTCTTCTCGATGGCCTCGGGCAGGGGGCCGCTGTTGCCGATGCAGGTGGTGCAGCCGTAGCCCACCACGCCGAAGCCCAGTTTTTCCAGGTATTCCAGCAGGCCGGCGGATTGCAGGTACTCGGTCACCGCGCGGGAGCCCGGGCCCAGGCTGGTCTTCACGTGGGCCGGGGTGTACAGGCCCTTCTCCACCGCCTTTTTGGCCAGCAGGCCGGCCGCCAGCATGACGCCGGGGTTGGAGGTGTTGGTACAGGAGGTGATGGCGGCGATCACCACGCTGCCGTGGCGCAGTTCACCGCCCCCTTCCACCGGGTAGGTCCGGGGCAGGGCATCTTCCGGCAGGTCGTAGCCGCCGTCGGCCTTGGGCAGGGTCAGCAGGGTTTCGAAGGATTCCTTCAGGGCATACAGGTTGATGCGGTCCTGGGGACGCTTGGGGCCGGCCACGGAGGGCTTCACGTTGCCCAGGTCCAGGCTCAGCACCTGGCTGTATTCGCACTGGCCTTCCCTGGGGATGCCGAACAGGCCCTGGGCCTGGTAGTAGGCCCGCATGGCGTCCACCTGCTCGGCGCTGCGGCCGGTGCCCAGGTAGTACTGGCAGGTGGCCTCGTCCACCGGGAAGAAGCCCATGGTGGCGCCGTATTCGGGCGCCATGTTGGCGATGGTAGCCCGGTCGGTGACGGACAGCTTCTCGGCGCCTTCGCCGAAGAATTCCACGAACTTGCCCACCACCTTGGCCTTGCGCAACAGCTCGGTGATGGTCAGCACCACGTCGGTGGCGGTCACGCCGGGGGCGGGGGTGCCGGTCAGGTGCATGCCCACCACGTCCGGGGTCAGGAAATACACCGGCTGACCCAGCATGCCGGCCTCCGCCTCAATACCGCCCACGCCCCAGCCCACCACGCCCAGGCCGTTGATCATGGTGGTGTGGGAATCGGTACCCACCAGGGTGTCCGGGTAATAGACGCCGTCTTTCTCCATCACGCCCCGGGCCAGGTATTCCATGTTCACCTGGTGCACGATGCCCACGCCGGGCGGCACCACCTTGAAGGTGTCGAAGGCTTGCATGCCCCATTTCAGGAACTGGTAGCGCTCCCGGTTGCGCTCGAATTCGATCTCCATGTTCTTCTGCAAGGCGTTGGTCTGGCCGAACACGTCCACCTGGACGGAATGGTCCACCACCAGTTCCACCGGGGCCAGGGGTTCCACCTTGGCCGGGTCCTTGCCCTGGCGGGCAGCGGCGGAGCGCATGGCGGCCAGGTCGGCCAGCAGGGGCACACCGGTGAAATCCTGCAGGATGATGCGGGCCACCACGAAGGGGATTTCCTCGGTCCGCTCGGCATTGGGCTGCCAGTTGGCCAACTGGCGCACATGGGCCTCGGTCACCTTGATGCCATCGCAATTGCGCAGCACCGATTCAAGGACGATGCGGATGGAAACGGGCAGCCTGGAGATGGCGCCCAGGCCAGCCTTTTCCAACTGGGGCAAGGAATAGAAATGGCCGGTGCGTCCCTGGCCGGCATCAAAGGACTGGCGAGCGTCGAATAGGTTGGACATGGAGCTTCCTGAGGGGTCTGGAAAAAAACGATATTTTACGCACGATTTGGCCGGGCATGAGGTGACGGGCATGAGGTGACCACGTGAGGTGACCACATGAGGTGAGGGCCATGCCGGATCGGCATGGGGCCGTGGAACTGGCCGGCCGCCCGGATCAGGATGCGTGCAAGTGTCGGCGCAGGGTGGCCAGGAGGGCATCCCGGGCCAGGGGCTTGGTGATGAAGTCATTCATCCCCGCCTCCAGGCAGCGTGCCCGGTCCGAGGCATAGGCATTGGCCGTGATGGCAATGATGGGAATGGGCCGGGCGCCGCTTGCACGTTCGCGCTGCCGGATCAGTCGGGTGGCCTCGATGCCGTCCAGGTCGGGCATCTGCATGTCCATCAACACCAGGTCGAAGGGTTCCTGCGCCAGCCTGTCCAGGGCTTCCCGCCCGGTGAGCGCGGTGGCAATTCCATAACCCGCCTTGGTCAGCAGGGAAACCACCAGCTTCTGGTTGATGGGGTTGTCCTCGGCCAGGAGGATGCGGCCCTCGTGACGCTGGCCTGAAGCCGGTGCCGGATCGGGCTCGGCCGCCGCCCGGGGGCCGGAGGCGGGACGCAAGGGCAGGGTGAAGAAGAACTCGCTGCCCTGGCCCGGGGTGCTCATCAACCCGATGAAGCCGCCCATGAGCTCCACCAGCCGGCGCGAGATGGTCAGGCCCAGTCCGGTGCCGCCGAACTTGCGCGTGATGCTGCCGTCGGCCTGGCTGAAGGCCTGGAAAATCTCGGTCTGCTTGTCCGGGGGAATGCCAATGCCCGTATCCCGTACGCCGAAGCGCAGGGTGTCCCCCACTGGATGCACGTCCAGCACAACGCCACCCGTATCGGTGAATTTGATTGCATTTCCAAGAAGATTGATCAATATCTGGCGCAATCGGGTACTGTCCACCTCGATCAGGCCGGGCAGGTTTTCATCCACCCGGAGGGTCAACTGGAGTGCCTTGCTGCGGCAGCGGGGCTCGAAGGCGCGGATCAGGTCCGTCAGCAGGGCATGGATGTCCACCGCATCCGGATGAATGTCCAGGCGGCCGGCCTCGATCTTGGACAGGTCCAGGATATCGTTGATGATGTCCAGCAGGATGTCGGCCGAGGCGTGGGCCGTGTCCAGGTAATCACGCTGTTCATCGTCCAGCTCCGTGGCCAGGGCCAGGTCGATCATGCCCAGCACCCCGTTCATGGGCGTCCGTATCTCATGGCTCACGTTGGCCAGGAACTGGCTCTTGGCCCGGCTGGCAGCCTCGGCAGCCTCCTTGGCCTGGCGCAGGTCTGCCTCGATCTCCTTGTTTCGGGTGATGTCGGCCCGGATGCTGATGTACTGATGGGGCAGCCCCTCCTCGTCCAGGATGGGGGCGATGGTGGCCAGGACCCAGTACAACCGGCCATCCCTGGCGCGGTTGCAGATTTCCCCCCGCCACACCCGGCCCTGGGAGATGGTGAGCCAAAGATCCTGGTACAGCGCATCGCTGTGCACGCCGGATTTCAATATCCTGTGGTTTCGACCGATCAGTTCATCCCTGGGGTAGCCGGACAGGGTACAGAAGCGTTCGTTGGCATAGGTGATGTTGCCGGCAACGTCGGACATGCTCACGATGGCATGCTCATCCAGGACATGCTTGAACTGCTGCAACTGGGCTTCCAGTTCCACCCGCTTGGTGATGTCGGTCAGGGTGCCCACCATGCGCACCGGCGCCCCGGCCCCATCCCGGACCGCGACGCCCCGGCTCAACACCCACAGATAACGCCCGTTCTTGTGGCGAAAGCGGAACGATACTTCGTAATTCGGCAGTTCACCGGCCATGTAGGCGTCCAGTACGGCCCGGGTCTTGGCCATGTCGTCCGGGTGCACCCGTTGCGACCACTCCTCCAGGCGGTCGGCAATCTCGCCGATGCCATAGCCGATCATTTCCTTGAACCGGGGCGAGTAGTAGACCGTACCCTGGATCACGTCCCAATCCCACAGGCCGTCGTTGGCGCCGCGCATGGCCAGCTCGAAGCGCTCCTCGCTCAGGGCCAGGGCCTGGCGCATCTGTTCCCGCTGCCGGGTCAGCCACAGAATCTGCTCGGAGACATCCTCCAGACTGTCCCTGCGCCAGGTGGGGGAGGCGGTATCGTAGCCTTCCAGCAGCAGGCTGAAGGCATCCTGCATGGTTTCCAGGGCATGGGCCTGGGTATCGGCTTCGGCGCGCAGACGGTGGTTCGCCTCGATCAGCTCTTCCGATGAAATCTCCAGGGAGCGGCGCAGCAGGGCCAGGTCCCGGTCGTGCTGCTCATAGCTGTCGGAAATGCGGCGCAGAAAGTCTGGCAGGGCACCCAGGGCCCGCGCCAGCTCCGGGTCCGTGGCGGCCAGATGGCGGGACACCGCATCCAGGCGTTCGCCCAGAAGGCCGTCAGCGCCCGGATCCAGGGAGAGAATGCGCCTGAGCTGGCGTTCCAGCAGCCGGTGCACGGAAAACTCAGGACTCGGAAAGATAGGTGATGGTCATGGTCTGGTTATGCAGCCGGCATTCGGTGGTATCCAGGTAGGGCGAGATTTCGCCGTTGGAATAGAAGCCGGCCAGCACGGCGTCCTTGCCCAGCAGCGTGCCCACGGCCTCCACTTCCTCGTCCACCCGGTCACCCATGACCAGTTTTCGGCCGATGCAGGACACCAGCAATGCCAGCCCCGGGCCTGGCCCCTGAACCATGTCCAGGGTAGCCCGTGCCGCGGCTTCGGCACCGTCCACCAAGGCTTCGGTGGAGGCATGCATCAGACGGACATAGCCGCCCTGGGGGATGTCCCCGGCCAGGGTCAGGCTGCCGGCCGCCTCGTCCACGCCCAGCAGGGTCCGGATCAGGCCCGACTCCTGTTGTTCATTGGAGAGCAGGGCAAAGGGAAACAGCAGTCCGGAAGCCGGCAAGCCGCTCGCGTAATCACCCAGGTAGCGCTTGTAGATGTCCAGCGCGGGTTTGCCGTCCAGCTCGAAAAGCACGTTGCCCTGGGTACGGGTGGCCTGGCGCACGGGTCCGAAACTCTGCCAGCCGCCGAAGGAGCCATGGCCGATGCGCACGTGTTCGCCGTAAAAGCCGATGGCCAGCATCATCCGGTTCGACACCTCGTCGTCCAGCAGGCACCAGGTCTGGCTGAAGGCGCCATTGTCCCCGGCCAGGCCCCCGGTGATGGGAATGCCGGGCGGGAGGGACTGGCTGGCACCTTCGATCAGGGCGCTGCCATTGACGTTGACCCCCTGGCTGAGGAGCAGGACGCCTCGCAGGTCAGGACCGGCCAGGTCCCGGGCCAGCCGTTCCCCCGCCCCGTGGCAATCCTCCATGTCGACCAGATCCGTGTGGGCCACCCGGAAAGGTATCCGGTCCAGGCGCAAGGCCGTGATCACCAGGCTGTCATCGCTGACCCCCTCGGTGCCGATCTCTCCGGCCGTGCTGACCCCGGCGCGGAGGGCATCGGGAAAGGCCGTGCCCAGCCAGGTTGCCAGTCCCGGGCTGCTGAAGAAGCGCGGCGCGGCAAAGACCAGCACCAGATTGGGCCGGATGGCCCGCAAGGCGGCCAAGTCCTCCTGCGTGTCAGCGGGTATGCCGGGCAGCCGTATTTGACGTATTTCCATGACCTGGTCTCATCGGTTAGGGGGTGGGTAGGGGGTTGGGTTAGGGGTTGGGTTAGGGGTTGGGTCGGGGGTTGGGTCGGGGGTTGGGTCGGGGGATGGGTCGGGGGTTGGGTCGGGGGATGGGGGCAGGGCGTCGACGGGGTGATCGAAGGCCTCGATCAACGTCCGGATTTCCATCTCCAGTTCCTCGATCAATCGCTGACAGGTTTCCAACTGGTTCTCCCGGGCAGCCAGTTCCAGGGACCGGGCCAGGGGTTCGGCCCGTCTGGCGGAAAAGGTGGCCAGTATACCCTTCAGGGAATGGGCGGCCCGGGTCAGGCGTGGCCAATCGGGTACCCGGGCGGATTCGGTCAATTCGGCCACATATCCCGGGGCATCGGCGCGGAACATCTCCACCAGGGTCTGGTAGATGTCCTCGTCGCCGATCCTGGCCAGGGCCTCGGCCGGGTCATGTACCGGGAGTTTCTGGGCTTTGGCAGGGGCCTGGCGCCGTCGCAGGCGCTGGAGGACGGTGTCTATCTCCAGTTGCAGGACGGCCTTTTTGACGGGCTTGGAGACATAGCCATCCATGCCCTCATCCAGGCAGCGTTCCCGGTCCCCCTGCATGGCGTTGGCCGTCAGGGCGATGATGGGGACGTGCCCCCCCTGGGAGGCTTCCCGGGCCCGGATCCGGCGCGTGGCCTCCAGGCCATCCATGACCGGCATCATCATGTCCATCAGGATCAGGTCATAGCGCGACGTTGCCAGCCGATCCAGGGCCTCGGCCCCGTTCCCCGCCACCTCGACCTCATGGCCATCCCCCTCCAGCAGCTTCACCGCCAGCTTCTGGTTGACCGGGTTGTCCTCGGCCAGCAGGATTCTCAGCTTCGGCCGGTCTTCCCGCAGGGTGTGCCGGGTGATCAGGCGCGGGTCGTCGTCATGCCTGGCCAGGCTGCGCTCCAGGGCACCGCGCAACTCGTTCAGGGTGATGGGCTTGGTCAGATAGGCATCCAGGCCCAGGGCCTTGCAGCGGGCAGCATCGCCCCGCATGCCGGCCGACGTCAGCAGCATCACCGAGGCATTGTCGGCATGGCCCAGGTCCCGTATCCGGGCCGCCACCTCGAAACCGTCCATGTCCGGCATGCGGGCGTCGAGCAGGATCACGTCGTAGGGCCGGTCCACGCGCCGGGCATGTTCCAGGGCCAGGATGGCCTGCTCGCCGCTCAGGGAAATGTCGTATTCCATGTGCAGGTGATGCAGCATCATGGAAAACACCCGCAGATTGGTCACCGCATCATCCACCACCAACACCCGTTTCCCGCGCAGGCTGGCCTCCCGTTGCGTGGTTTCCTCGGGGGCTTCCACCTGGCGCAGAAAGATGCGGAAGGTGAAGCGGGAACCCTCGCCCGGGCGGCTCTCGACCCGGATGTGCCCACCCATCATTTCCACCAGTTGCCGGGTGATGGACAAGCCCAGGCCCGTGCCGCCGTATTGCCGGGATACCTGGCTGTCGGCCTGGGTGAACGCATCGAAGATGGCCTCCAGCTGCTCGGGCTGGATGCCCACGCCCGTGTCGTGGACCGTGAAGTCCAGGCAGGCATGGTCGCCCCGTCCCGCGCTGCAGCGGATCACGTCCAGCCCAACCCGGCCGCTTTCGGTGAACTTGATGGCATTGCCCAGCAGGTTGATGAACACCTGGCGCAAGCGGTAGGGATCGCCCCGGACAAAGCGGGGAATGTCCTCTCCCAGGTCATAGCCCAGCTCCAGGGGCTTGCCCGCCACCCGGGGAGCCAGCGTCTTCACCGTCTCGCCGATCAGCTCGATCAGGTCGAACTCATCCTCCTGGAGGTCCAGGTGGCCGGCCTCGATCTTGGAAAAATCCAGGATGTCATTGATGATGTTGAGCAAATGTTCCGCCGAACTGCGGACCAGATCCATGTATTCCCGCTGTTCCCGGTCCAGGTCCGTCTCCAGGACCAGATCCACCATGCCGATGATGCCGTTCATGGGCGTCCGGATCTCATGGCTCATGTTGGCCAAGAACTCGCTCTTCATCCGATTGGCATCTTCCGCCGCCGCCCGGGCCTCGATCAGGGCCTGCTGGCCCGCCTGGAGCTGGCGGTTGACCCGTTCCAGTTCCTGGCGCTGGATATCGGCCTGGTGCAGGGCCGTGGTCAATTCCCGGGTCCGTTCCCCGATCTGGCTTTCCAGGGCCTCGGCCAGGGCGCGCAATTCGGCATTGCTGCGATAAAGCTCCAGGGACTTGCCCTCCAGCAGCGCCTCCGCCTCCTGGCGTGCCGCATGCTCGCGCTCGTAGCGCTGTTGCCAGTGGGATTCGCTCATGGCCTGGGGGATCAATACAGAATGTCCCGGGTTGGATCGTCCACATACCGGGCCTGGATGGCCAGGGCCTCCTCCAGGCGGGCCATGAAGGCCGCCACGCAGGCGGGATCGAAATGCCGGCCGGTCTGCTCGTCCAGGAAATCCAGGGCCCGCTCAAGAGGCCAGGCCTTCTTGTAGGGGCGCTCCGTGGTCAGGGCATCGAACACGTCTGCCACCGCCACGATCCGGCCCTGGAGGGGAATCGCCTCCCCCGCGAGGCCGAAAGGATAGCCGCTGCCATCGAACTTCTCGTGGTGGGAGAGGGCGATCACCGCCGCCTCGTCCAGCAAAGGCGCCCGGCTGTTCTTGAGCATCTCGTAACCATATTCGGCATGCTTCTTCATCACCTCGAACTCCTCGCTGGTCAGCTTGCCGGGCTTGAGCAGGATCTGGTCGGGAATGGCGATCTTGCCCACGTCATGCATGGACGCAGCCTTCAGGATCGCCTCCTGCTCCCATCTGGGCAGGCCCAACTGATCGGCGATCAGCATGGAATAATGGGCCATGCGCTGGATGTGGGCACCAGTCTCCGGGTCCCGGAACTCCGCCGCCCGGGACAGGCGCATGATCATCTCCAGCTCCCGGGCCACGATCTCCTCGGTACGGCGGGCCACTTCCTCCTCCAGATAGCGGGCCCGGTCATAGATCATCTTGCGGCTGGTCTGCAACTGGAGCATGTTGCGCACCCGGGACCGGAACTCCCGGCTGTCGATGGGCTTGTTCAGGAAATCCGTCGCCCCCGCATCCAGGGCCGAGTAACGGGTGGTGCGCTCATGGTCGGCGGTCACCATCAGCACGGGAATCTCGGAAAACTCCGGCAGACGCCGAAAGCGCTGGATAAATTCGATCCCGTCCACCTTGGGCATCATGTAATCCACGATCAGCAGATCGGGCGTGTGCTGCTCGCACCAGGCCAGGCCGGCTTCCGGATCCTGGAAAACGGTGCAATCCGGCGCCTCCTCCAGCTTCCGGACCAGTCCTTCCATGAGTTTCAGGTTGGTGGGCGTGTCATCGACGATCAGTATCTGCATGGTCTCATCGCTTGTGTCTACAAAGCGCTATCGGCAAGGTGAGGCAAATCTTTAACCTGAACGAAAAACACCCTGTCGGCCCGGACCGAACCGGCAGGCCACGCGCCTGACGGATCACCCTCCGCCCCAAGTCCCGTGGCGCAGACACCCCAGCGCGCGGGCAACGCCTTGGCGACCACTCCGGCGACCTGGACAGCCCGGTGGCCTGCCACAAAATCCCCAGCCAAGTCCGGGGGAAAAATGACAGAAGTGTGGCTTGATGGCGGGCTTTGGGACCTTTGTAAAAGATTTTTATCATTGATTCACCACGACTTATGCAATTGATTAAAATGGATTGCATGGCGACACATGACAGCCTCGACTACTGCACCACCCGGGAAGCCGCCAGGATCCTGGGGGTATCTGTCCGTACCGTCCAACTCTGGGTGGAAAACGGCACCCTGGACGCCTGGAAGACCGAAGGCGGCCATCGGCGGGTCAGCATTGCCTCCGTCGAACGCGTCCGGCACACCGGCAAATACCGGTCCGGCGCCCCACGGACCAAGGAAAAGATCAACGTGCTGGTGGTGGAGGACGACAACATCCTGCTCCGCCTCTACCGCATCCGGATGGAATCCTGGGGCCTGCCCATAACCGTATCCACGGCCCACAACGGCGTAGAGGGCCTGATCATGATCGGCCGGGTATCCCCCGACCTCCTGATCACCGACCTCAACATGCCCGAACTGGACGGCTTCACCATGGTCCGCACCCTGGTAGGCTCATCCCTCCGGGACGGCATGGAAATCGTCGTGGTCACCGGCCTGGACGAAGACGAAATCGCCGCATCCGGCGGCCTCCCCAAGGACATCCAGGTACTGCCCAAGCCCGTCCCCTTCGGCGAACTCAAAGCCCTCTGCGAAAACATCCTGGCACGGCGCATGGCCCTGTCCACCTGAACCACACACCCCATCCCCCCGACCTCACCATACCCCCCCATCCCTCCTGTAGGGCCGGCTTCAGCCGGCCGCCTTTTCTCAACCACCCACCGCTGGCCGGCTAACCCGGCCCCACAAAAACAACCCGGCGGGCTGAACCCCGCCCCACAGCCTCGACTGCCCACCTCCACTACGGATCGGCCCCTGTAGGGCCGGCTTCAGCCGGCCGCTTTTTCTCAGCCAAGCACCGCAGGCCGGCTAAACCCGGCCCCACAACAACACAGCCCCGACCGCTCACCTTCACTTCGGATCGGCCCCTGTAGGGCCGGCTTCAGCCGGCCGTTTTTTCTCAGCCACCCACCGCAGGCCGGCTAAACCCGGCCCCACAACAACACAGCCCCGACTGCCCACCTTCACTTTGGATCGGCCCCCGTAGGGCCGGCTTCAGCCGGCCGCTTTTAATCTTCATCCCCCGACAAAAACACCGCATCCCAATGGGGATAATCCCCCGGACGCGTCACCAACCCAGCCCGCAATGGATTCCCGATGATGTACCGGGCAACAACCAACACATCCTCATCCGAACGCAACGCATGATCGAAAAAACCCCGCTGCCAAACCGAACCCCCATCCCCCAACAAACCATTCAAATCCCGTGCGCTCGCCCCCTTGAACCCCCCCATCACCCTGGCCAGATCCACACTCCCCAACTCAAACAACCAATGCACATGATCCGGCATCACCACCCAGGCCAAACTCCTGACCCAGCCCGCCTCATCCACCCGCCGAAGATGTCCGATCACCAACCGAGCCAAAGCAAAATCCCCAAACAACCGCCGCCGCCCAGCCGTCGTCAGCGTCACGTGATAAACCCGTCCCGATTCCGAGCACCGCCCTCGGCGCAAAGCGTCATACGTCATACAACCTCCCATTATTCTTGACGGGCCAAACCATGCCCCACAACATCATGGCCGGCTGAACCCGGCCCCACCACAATACAACCGCGCTCAGCCCACCACCAACACCCGGCCCATCCCCTGTAGGGCCGGCTTCAGCCGGCCGCTTTTCCTGGCCGAGAGCTGCTGTCACAACAACATGGCGGGCTAAACCCCGCCCCACAACACCCCGGCGGGCTGAACCCCGCCCCACAGCCGCGACCGGCCACCTTCACTTCGGATCGGCCCCTGTAGGGCCGGCTTCAGCCGGCCG
>DYHB01000193.1:573-2164 GCA_020724415.1 Thiobacillus sp. | reverse complement strand
TTCCGGTGGACAAACGCCCCTGATGACAACCCCGGGTGACGCCTTCCACGCCGGCAACGCCGAATATCTGGAGGCGCTGGAGCAGGGGCTGTCCCATCCCACCCGGGGCACACCCGAGACCGGGGCAGACGAGAACGAGCCGGTCCCCTTGCAGTGCGATGCCGGCCAGGTCCGGGTGCTGCAACTCATCAATGCCTATCGCTATCACGGCTTCCGGGTGGCCAAGGTCAATCCCCTGGACTACCTTCCGCCTCCCGTGGTGCCTGAACTGGACCCGGCCTACCACGGGTTGCTGCCCTCGGACCTGGATCGTCATTTCGAGACCGGATCCCTGGCCGGCCCGCCCCGGGACAGCCTGCGCAACATCCTGGCCCGCCTGAAATGGGCCTATTGCGGCACCCTCAGTGCCGAATACATGCACCTGACCAGTACCCACCGCAAGCGCTGGCTCCAGGACCGCCTGGAGCGGGCTGAAAATCGGACCGTGTATTCCCCCGAACGCAAGCGCTGGCTTCTGGGCCAGCTGATTGCGGCGGAATCCCTGGAAAAAGCCATCCATACCCGCTACGTGGGCCAGAAGCGCTTTTCCCTGGAGGGGGCCGAATCCCTCATTCCCCTGATCAATTACCTGGCCGAGCGGGCCGCCGCCGCCGGCCTGCAGGAACTGGGCCTGGGCATGGCCCATCGGGGCCGGCTCAATGTGCTGCACAACGTGCTGCGCCGTTCTGCCGTGGCCCTGTTCGAGCACAAGATGGAATCCAGCCTGGAAAATGGGCTGGACGGGGACGTGAAATATCACCAGGGATTTGCCCTGGAACTGGAGACCCGGGCCGGTCCCATCCGCATGGCCCTGGCCTTCAACCCCTCTCATCTGGAGATCGTCGGACCGGTGGTGCAGGGCTGGGTCCGGGCCCAGCAGCAGAAGCGGGGCGACCACACCGGGGACCAGGTGGCGGCGGTCATCATCCACGGCGATGCCGCCTTTGCCGGCCAGGGCGTGGTCATGGAATCCCTGAACATGTCCACCACCCGGGGCTTCAATACGGGGGGGGCCATCCACATCGTGGTCAACAACCAGATCGGCTTCACCACCTCGGACCCCCGGGATTCCCGCTCCAGCCTGTATTGCACCGACATCATGAAAATGGTGGACGCCCCCGTTCTGCACGTGAACGGGGACGACCCTGAGGCGGTGCTCCAGGCGGTGGAAATCGCCCTGGACTACCGGAAGACTTTCCACCGCTACATCGCCATCGACCTGGTCTGCTACCGGCGCCTGGGCCACAACGAGCAGGACGAGCCCATGGTGACCCAGCCTCTCATGTACCGGGCCATCCGGCAGCATTCCACCACCACCGCCATCTATGCCGATCTGCTGGAGCGGCAGGGTGTCATCGGTGCGGACGTGGCGGAGACCATGGCCGAATCCTACATGGAGGGCCTGGATTACATGCCGGCGGCCCCGGACCGGCCCTATGCGCCCTTCGTGGCCGACTGGCGGCCCTATCGGGGCCAGAGCTGGCGTGCCCCGGCCATTACCGGAGTTCCCCTGGAGCGGCTGCAGGCCCTGGGCCACAGGCTCACCCAGGTG
>DYHB01000193.1:0-563 GCA_020724415.1 Thiobacillus sp. | reverse complement strand
TTCGGCCATGCCGCTGGACTGGGGCATGGCCGAGACCCTGGCCTACGCAACCTTGCTGACCGAGGGCCACGGTGTGCGCCTGACGGGTCAGGACTGCGGTCGGGGCACCTTCTTCCATCGCCATGCCGTATTGCACGACCAGAATCGACAACGCTGGGACGACGGGGTCTATATCCCGCTCCAGCACCTGGCCGACAGCCAGGGGCACTTCCTGGTGGTGGATTCCCTGCTGTCGGAGGAGGCGGTACTGGCGTTTGAATATGGCTATGCCAGCTCCGCCCCCGAGGAGCTGGTGATCTGGGAGGCCCAGTTCGGCGACTTCGCCAACGGTGCCCAGGTGGTCATCGACCAGTTCATAGCTTCCGGCGAGACCAAATGGGGGCGCATGAACGGGCTGACCCTGTTCCTGCCCCACGGCTATGAGGGTCAGGGACCGGAGCATTCCTCCGGTCGCATCGAGCGTTATCTGCAACTGGCGGCCCAGGAAAACATGCAGATTGCCCAGCCCAGCACCCCGGCCCAGATCTTCCATATCCTGCGTCGCCAGATCCTGCGGCCCTATC
>DYHB01000192.1 GCA_020724415.1 Thiobacillus sp. | reverse complement strand
CACCATCCCTTTGCGTTACTTCATCCCGTGCTGGCTAGTTGATCGTGGTCTCGCCGGTGCTGCTATCGACCGGCGCCGATTGACTTGCATCGACGGTCACCTTATCCAGCGGCAGGACCCCCTGCTTGGGGGCGGCCTTCCATTTGAACCGGGGATTCAGGATGTCGGGCACGCTGCGCATGGGCTGATCCCAGTGCACTCCCAGGGTAGCCGCCACCTCACCCCATTCCCGCACGTCCATTTCCTCGATGGCCAGGCGTTCATCGCCGTCCTTCGTCTCCTTCAGGCTGAAGTGACGCAGTGCCCGGTACATCTCGACCACCATCTGCTCCTGGGTCCAGTTGTCGCCCAGATTCTCCTTGAACACCTCGATCACGAATTCCACGGGATCGGTCAAGACGTGGAAAGCCCCGGGAATCTTGCGGACCCGGGCCCGCACCGGCCTGCCCTTGCTCTTGGGGGTGGCAGATCCGTCCCGGACAAATGCGATGGTGTTCAGCGGCGGGACCGCCTTCAGTTCGTCCGGGAACCTCTGCACCAGTTGTTCAGCCAGCTCCCGGTAGGGCTGGTACTGGACCCTGGTTTCGGCCCCCGAACTGCTGCTGCCGTTGCCGTTGGTGGCAGCGCCGTTGCCGCTTACACGGGTCACGCTGGCCGGCCCCTCCTTTTCCTTGCCCGATGCTCCTTCCGCCAGGGCGCACAGGCTCTCGATCCCATACAACCCTTGCCTGCGGGCCCCGCCGTCCGGCGGCCGGGGCCATGTCACGCTATAGCGGCCGTCGCCATGGTCTTTCACCTCAAACCCGCCGGCCTCGAGGACCTGGATTGCACGCTTGACGTCCATACGTCCGTTTTCACATCCTTTCTGGGGTCGTCTGCGGTACAGGGAAGAAGTCACGCCACCAGGTAGACAACGGCCCGATCCGGCGTCCGCTCCGCTGCCCGGCGCCCGGCGTCGATCTGGTCCTGCACCCACTCCGGACGGACCATGGCGTTCATGATCGGCTTGTGCTCCATGATCGCCCGCGGCCAGAGGCGCAGCAGGCACTGCTCTGTGGCCGCCAGGTCGTTTAAGGCCCGGTGGGCACCGTCCAATTCGACTCCAAGGGCCTGGCAGACGTGCTGCAATTGGTAGCTGGTGTACGGGTTCCCGGCCCGATTGAGCGCGGGAATCCCCTTGCCCAGGAACGTGGCCAGGGCCCGGGTGCATACGAAATCACCGATCCAGGGCGGCAGATCGTGCCGTTCCAGTTCGGCGTCCAGGAAGCCGATGTCGAACGGGACGTTATGGCCAACGATCACCGGACCATCGTCCAGCCAGTTGGCCAGTTTTAAGAATGCCGCCGCGCTGTCCATGCCGGCCTCAACGTCCCGCTGCGTGATGCCGGTGATCTTGGTGATCTGGGGATCCAGCCGGGGCACGGGATCCGGCCGCACCACGGTGGCGAATTCTTGCCGGCCGTTCCCGGTCACCCGGATAGCGGCGATCTCGATCACCCGGTCTCTCTGGGGGTTCAGGCCGGTGGTCTCGACGTCGAAAAGCACTACGGGGTGCCGAATCAGATCGAATGCGTTCATGCTGTACCTCCGTCTTTAAGGTTGCGGGGGCATGGCTTTTAGGCCATGGGGGCTACTGGGTGCCCTCCTGGCCGTCAACCGCAAGCCGTTGCTGTCCGGGATGATCCTGATCCTGTTCCCGTTCCTGCGGGGCCTGGTCGCCGCTGCCCGGGTCCATGGCCGCCAGTTCCTCGTCTGAGATCTCGTACTCGGCCTCGGGCACCTCTGCCATTTCTTCCGCGATCTCGTGCTTGATGGTTTCGTCGGTGCCCTCTACCTGGCGCATGATCTCCACGGATATGGGGAGCCACTTCCAGCCGCTCCGCACCACGGTTTTCTTGTACATCTCGATGCAGTCATCCGGATGGTTCCACGGGCTCTTCTCACTATTGACCGCGGGCGACCGTTTCTTGTGCTTCAGGATTTCCTGAAGCGGCATGTAGTGGATGTAGTAACCGCCGCCCTTGAACTTGGCCACCATATAGGCACCCTTGACGGGGCCCGACTCGCCGACCGGCTGATCTTCGCGCAAGTGCCAGGGGATGTGTTGGCAGTCCGGGTTGATCCCGTAAGACAGTTTGAAGTAGTCGTTCTCGTACACCTCATGGGCGTAAATCGTTTCGATGTC
>DYHB01000191.1 GCA_020724415.1 Thiobacillus sp. | reverse complement strand
GGACAAGGGCCAGCGCGACAAGGTGCAGGACTTCGTGCTGAAAGCCGTCCTCGGCTTGGCCGGTCCTGCCGGTGGTATGGATGTGTTCTGGCCAGGCACCAGCCTGCACTACGACGCCGCGATCAACCGCGTTTCTCGCAAGCCTGGCTGGCGTCGCAAGGTCTTCAAGTCGATTATGCAATGGCCCGACCGCATGGACCTGTGGGACAAGTGGGAAGGCATCTACACCGCCGGGGCCGATGACGAAGAGGCCAAGGAAGCCGCCGAAGCCGAGGCGCTGGCCTTCTACCAGTCAAACAAAGAGGCCATGGACGCCGGGGCCGTGGTTTCCTGGCCGGATGTGCGCCCGCTGTACCGCCTGATGTGCATGCGGGCGACCGACCACGATGCCTTTAACCAGGAGCAGCAGAACGAGGCTGGCAACGATGACACGGCCCCATTCAAGACCCTGCAATTCTGGGTGGATCGGCGTAACGACTGGCTCTTCTTCGGGTCCATCGACCCGTCGCTGGGCAAGCAGAACAAGAAGCGCGACCCGTCGGCCATCCTGGTGGGAGGTCTGAACCGCAACACGATGGTGCTGGACGTGGTGGAGGCGGATATCTGCCGCCGGGTTCCCGACCTCATCATCAGCCGCGCCATCGACCTACAGGCTGAATACCAGTGCCTGGCCTGGGGCGTGGAGACCGTGCAGTTCCAAGAATTCATGTACACCGAACTGCTCAAGCGTGCCGCCCTGCTGGGCATCGCCTTCCCCGGCATTCCGATGCCGGAGAACGTGGAAAAGGACTTGCGGATCATCTCGCTGCAACCCCATGTGGCCAACGGGAAGATTCGCACCCACCGCTCCCATGGGGTGCTGAACGAGCAGTTGAAGTTCTGGCCGGAAGCCGACCATGACGACGGCCCGGACGCCCTGGAAAAGCTCTGGAAGCTCGCCACCCAGTTCGCGGGCGAATGGCAATACACGTCGGCGGCGGCATCACGCCGGGACCGCCGCAGCACCAGCCGCGCCAGCGGCCATTCTGACGATTGGGACGATGATGATTAAAGAGATCAAGGCCGCACTGGCCAAGGTGGCCCGCTCCGGGCTGGACAAGTTGCAGGCGGGTGCCCGTTCCACCCAGGGCAACAGCCTCAACTACGCCTCGGTGAACACCCTGGACCCGTCGCGGCTCGCCGCCGCGTTTGCCTCTGCCGACCAGGGCTTCATCACCGACCAGGCGACCCTGTTTGAACTGGTCGAAGAGCAAGACCCGCACATCTTCGCCGAACTGGCGAAGCGCCGCCGGGCGGTGACCGGCCTCGGCTGGCAGCTGCACCCGCCCAAGGATGCCAGCCAGGCCGAAATCGACCGCACCGAGGAACTGGCGGACATGCTGCGCAACATCCCGCGCTTCGAGGACGCCCAGTACGACCTCACCGACGCCATCGGCAAGGGCTTCGCCGCCCTGGAGATCGAGTGGAAGACGGGCAGCACCTGGCTGCCGCAGGCGCTCCACTGGGTGCCGCAGCGCATGTTCCAGGTGGATCGTGACACCGGGGCCATCCAGTTCCTCAAGATGGGGCTGCCGGAGGCCCTGCGTGAATGGGGCTGGGTGGTCCATGAGCACCGGGCGAAGTCCGGCTACATCGAACAGGCCGCGCTGTTCCGTGTGCTGGCCTGGACGTATGCCTACAAGGCTTACAACGTCCGCGACATGCAGCGCTTCCTGGAGGTGTACGGCCTGCCGTTGCGTCCGGGCAAGTATCCGGCGGGCATCGCCCCCAAACAGCGCGACGAACTGCTGAAAGCGGTGCGCAACATCGGCAACGATGGCGCGGGCGTGGTCCCCAGCACCATGTCCATCGACTTCATCCAGGCAACGAAGACCGGCACGGTCGATGACTTCCTGAACGCGGTCGGCTACTGGGAGCGCAAGCAGTCCATGGCGATCCTGGGCGGGACGCTGACCAGCCAGGCCGACGGCAAGACCAGCACCAACGCCCTGGGCGCGATCCATGACAAGGTCCGGCGCGAAATCATGCTGCACGATGTCCGCCAGATCGAACCGACCATGAACGGTCAGGTAGTGCGCCCGGTGGCGCTCATCAACGGCATGTTCCCGGCGGATCGGCTGCCGACCTTCGGCTACCAGACCGAAGAAACGGTCGATCAGGCCAAGATGGTGGATGTCCTGGTCAAGGC
>DYHB01000056.1:2420-17504 GCA_020724415.1 Thiobacillus sp. | reverse complement strand
GGAATGTCCCGGGTGGCCGGGTTCTGGCGCAGGCTGACGAGTACCTGGTAGCCGTCCATCCCGGGCATCATCACATCCAGCAGGATCAGGTCCGGGGGTGGCTCGGCGGTGGCCAGTTGTAATGCGCGCCTGCCCGTGGTGGCGGCGATCACCCGGTAATGGGGTTCCAGAAGATCACCCAGGGCGGCCAGATTCACCGGCTGGTCATCGACGATGAGCAGGGTGGGTCTCGGCTTCATGGCCGTTCTTGCAGCAGGTGCAAGGCTTCCGGATAGTCGAAGCGCTGAATGGCAAGTTCCACAGCTCGATGAAGCTCGCTGCCCAGGACGGCCTCGAAGTCGTCCCGCCCGGCCGCCAGGGCATGGCGGGCCCGGCTGTCACCGGCGTCCAGCAGCGCCATGAGAGATTCAATCCTGCGGCGTTGATCGGCCGAAGGTTCGCTGACCGCCGGCACTGGGGCCGAAGGCGCCATGGCCAGTCTGGACTGCAATGCCTCGACCAGCCTGGGCAAGCGATCGGCCAGAGCTGCCAGCGCGGTTTCTGAGGCGTCCCTGTCGCCCCGCTTGAGATGTCCATCCAGGGTGGCCGCAAGGCTATGGATGGAGCGTGACCCGACGTTGCCTGCCGTACCCTTGAGGGCATGGGCAAGTTTTTCGGCCTCCACCAGCTTGTTTTGCCCGATCAAGAGGCCAAGGCGTGGCACATCCTCGCCATGGCTCTGGGCAAAGAGCTGGAGAATGCGGCGGTAGCTTTCCTGCTTGCCGCCCACCAATCTGAGGCCCGCTTCCACATCGAGATCGGGTATCGTGACCAGCCAGGCCATGAGATCCGGATCATCATCGATGGGTGCCGAAACGGGAGGCACCATACTTGCGTCCGGATCGGACACGGCATCCTCGGGGCGCGCGTTGTCCGAGGCGTCTGCCCGGTCCTCGTCAGGAGCGGCAGAAGGCAGCCATTTCAGCAGTGTCGCGTAGAGTTGCTGAGGGTCAACCGGCTTCGAGACATGGTCGTTCATGCCGGCGAGTTGGGCCGCCAGGCGATCTTCATCGAAGGCGTTGGCGGTCATGGCCAGTATGGGAATGCTGTCCCAGCCGGACAGGGCACGGATGGCCCGGGTGGCCTCCAGACCGTCCAGATTGGGCATCTGGATATCCATCAGGACCAGGTCATAGCGGTGCTGACGCGCCCGTTCCAGGGCCACGATGCCATCCTCGGCGACATCGACGGCGAGGCCGACGCCATGCAAGAGCTCCAGGGCCACTTCGCGGTTGATGGCATTGTCCTCCGCCAGCAACAAACGGGAGCGCCGGGACCGGATGCGCAACTGGTGCTCGGCGTCTTCCAAGTGGCCTTCGGTGCGCACCTGGGGGCCTTGTCCCCGTTGCAGCCGGGCGGTGAACCAGAATGTGCTGCCCTGGCCCGGCGAGCTTTCGGCGCCTGCCTCACCGCCCATGAGCTCGGCCAGACGACGGGTGATGACCAGTCCCAGCCCCGTGCCGCCATGCTTGCGGGTGGTGGAGGCATCGGCCTGGGTGAAGGGCTGGAACAGCGTGGCAAGGCGCTCCGGGGCGATACCGATGCCCGTGTCCCGCACTTCGAAACGGACCAGCAAAGCATCGTCCTGATCGTCCATCAGTCTGGCCGCCAGGGTGACGGTGCCCGTCTCGGTGAATTTCAGGGCGTTGCCGGCATAGTTGAGCAGGCCCTGGCGCAGGCGCATGACATCCCCGTGCAGCCAGACGGGCACCTCGCCCGGGTCGATCCGGAGTTCCAGGCCTTTCAGGCGTGCGCTTTCGGCCAGGAGGGAGTAGACATGATCCAGGGCGGCCGAGAGATGGAAGTCGCTCTGTTCCAATTGCAGCTTGCCGGCCTCGATCTTGGAGATGTCCAGGATATCGTTGATGATGGAGAGCAGGTGCTTGCCGGCGGCATCCACCTTGCCCAGTCGCTCGGCCTGGGCCGCCGTGGCTTCTGCCCGCATCAGATGGGTGAGCCCCAGGATGGCGTTGAGCGGGGTCCGGATTTCGTGGGACATGTTGGCCAAAAAGCTGCTCTTGGCCAGGTTGGCGGCCTCGGCTGCGTCCTTGGCCGCAGCCAGCTCGGCAGTGCGACTGGCCACCTGTTCCTCCAGGTGTTTGCGGTAAAGAACCAATTCGGCTTCAGCCTGGCGATGCTCGTCGATTTCATGCTTCAAGGCGCCATGCTGTTCTTCAAGGGTCGTGCGCATGGCACCGAAATCACGCACCAGTTCGTCCAGGACGTCCTTGTCAGCGCTTGGCAACGGGGCATCATATTTCCCTTCCGCCAGTTGCGAGGCGGCCCGCGCCAGCCGGCGCAAGGGACGATGGATCAGCCATTCCACCAGCAGGGCCAGGACCACCATGGCCGCCAGCAGTAGGGCCATCATGGCCAGGCCGGTATTGCGCACATCCGATCGCTGTTCGGACAAATAGGAAGTGAGATCCACCTGGGCTTCCATGGCTCCCAGGCTGTGGCGGCCAAACCGCAAGTCTGCCTTCAAGGTTCTTATATCCCTGACGGCAGCGACTTCGGAAGCCGCGTCCGGGCTCCATAAGGGATAGAGCTGACGGCCACGCTCATCCACCAGGCGCAGGGACAGCCAGTCGGGATCCTTGGCCAGAAGGGCGTCCAGATTCTCGTTGATGATATCCAGCTGCTGACCCATCACCATGGGCGTCATGCTTTCGGCCAGGGTCTCCAGCTGGCGATGCATGGACAGCATGCGGTTGCTCTCGATGCGCTCCAGGGAACGGGGAAGCCAGTACAGTTCCATGCTTGCACCCGCCAGCCCCAGAGCGCAAAGGAGGGGCAAGATCAGCTTCCAGCGTAGGGACATGAGGGGTCATTGCTCCAGATAGCCGTCCAGCTTGAGCGTGTTCAGCACCTGATAATCCTCGGCCCGGGTCGCAATGGCCTGGCGCATGGGGACCTCGTCCAGGAGGCGGCGGCCCTCGGGATCATTGCTCATGTCCAGGAAGGCTTGACGGATCTGTTCGCGCACCTTGAGGGGGACCCGCTGGTGCGCCGCAATGGGGTGGGACGGCACGTCCCGGGTCCGGTGCAACATCCGGAGCCGGCTGCGGATGCGCTCATCCTGTTCCGCCAGGGCCTTTTGCACGGACCCGCCCGCATCGGCCAAGCCGTTGACCACATGAATGAAGACCGAACTGTGGGTCTTGGCGATGATGGGACGGGTTTTCACCTGAAAGTCCCGGTCCAGTTCCGCTCGCAATAGCAGGCTGGCCCCCAGGGCCGACATGGAGGGTACCGCGAGTGTCCTGCCGTTCAGGTCCGACACCTGCTTCAAAGGGCTGTCCTGGCGCACGACCAGGATGCCGTGGAGCGGCGCGCCGTCACGGATCAGGGGCAGGTATCCCGGCCGTTTGTCGACCAGGGGCACCATGTAGGGATTGACATAGATGAAGTCGTAGCGCCCGTTCTTGACATCGTTGTCGTACTCGCCCACTGACAGGGAGGTGACCAGTTCAAGACGCAATCCGGTACGGCGCTGGAGTTCGTCGACGATGGGCTGCCAAATGCTGAACAGCTTGCGCCGCTCGAACTGGGGCGCCACGGAAAAACTGAAGGTCGGTTCCGTCGCAGGCGCGGCCATGGCCAGGTTGGGCAACAGGCAACTCAGGGCCAACAAAAAGCCGATCACATGGTGTTTCATCGCCATCTCCTCCAATGCCAGTCAAATCTGGACACTCTGACTCCATTTTAGTCATCCATGTCCACAACTCAGCATGAATTGCACCACAGGGCGAAATGGGCCGTGGATGGCGCCAGGATAAGGACGCAGAAGAATGGGGTGGCACGACGGGCAAGGCATTGAGTCGACTGCCCAATCGATCGCCGCCCCGGGCGGGGCGAGACCTATGGGATATTGGGACCAGCCGGGCCGAAACCCTTCGGCTGCCGGCTAGAAGCGCCCCTGATCGAGAGCGGCGGGAAGATCACGCCGGACCTGGGCGAAGCTGAGGATGCGCCGGCCTTGGTGATCGGCCAGGAATTCCTCGGCATCGGCGCGGCTGGCCAGGGGGACCAATTCGTGACCCATGGGACCCAGGACATCCGAGCCGATGACATAGAAGGCGTTCCGGGCGTCCACCCGCTTGAGCTCGTAATACTCGGTCACCGACAGGCGAACGATGTCCTCGGCTTTGCGGCCCGGAGCATAGCGGGGCAGGTCGAACAGGTATTTGAACATGTCCTTGGCGCCGTCGAAGTGGTGGGCGTGGCCATCCCGCCAGACCACGGTGGCGATCCAGGCGGGGTATTTGGCCACCACCATGCCACAGACGGGGCAGAGATCCCGTGGCCCGGGGGGCGGGGTCAAGACCTCCGGGTCCGCGCCGGCCCGCCCGGCCAGCAAGGGCAGGGCGACCAGGGGCAAGGTGGCGGCCAGGAAGCGGCGCCGTGTCACCACCCGGCGTGCCGTCATGCCTTTTTGTCCATCATGCGGCGGCGTCGCTCTTCCCGCCGCTTGCGGATGCTGATGGTGTCCCAGGCCATGTCGGCGTAGGCAGCCTCCAGTGCGTGATTGAAATCGCCCGTGGCGCCGCCGTGTTTGGCTTGGGCGGCTTGGGCGGTCTGGGAACTGGAAAACGCTTTCTTGCTGCGACCGGTCATCACGCCGGGCAGGCCGCTCCCTACCAGATAGGTGGCTTTGTCTGCATCCACCAGGGGCTTCAGGGGGGCATCGGCGCCGAAATCGGCCGCCCAGATGGCCTTGGGCTCACGGTCGATGTTGAGGGACAGGCTGATGGCCAGGCAATGGATGGAGCAGGTGCCGTCCACCAGATCGTCGGCGTATTGCACCAGGTGGCGGGAGTGGTGGAATTGGGTGCGGTCCATGCCACAGTAGGGACACTTGGGATATTTCTTCAGCTCGTCCTTGAGGGGATCGGCGTCCGGCGCCGTCTTGGGCATGAATTGCAGGGGGGTGCCATCGGTGGATGCGGGCGCGGCCTGAGCCTGAACGGGCAGGGCCAGGGCGCCCAGGGCCAGGGTGGATTTCAGCAGGTCTCTACGTTCCATGGTGTGCTCCGGTGGGTGGAAAAAATGGTTTTCATGGCGGTGACGCTCCTTGCAGCAACGCCGTCACCTGGCGTTCAAAAACGTCGGCCGTGGCATCCCCGAGGATGCGTCCCCGAACGATCCCGTCCCGGTCGATGAGGTAGGTGTGGGGCAGGCCCACCACCCCGTACAGGCCCACGGCCTTGACGGTCTGGTCCAACAAGACGGGGTAACTGACGGGGGTGTCCTGCAAGAAGCGTGTGATGGCTTCCGGCCCCTGGCCGGCATTCATGGCCACCACCTCCAGGCCTTCTCCCTTGAGTCGCTGGTAGATGGGCTCGATGGCGCGCATCTCCGGACCGCAGTAGGGACACCAGTCGGCCCAGAAACGCAGGGCGATCACCTTGCCCCGGAAGTCGTCCGGAAAGTTCACCACTTGTCCGTCCAGGGTCTGGGCCGTGAAGGCGGGGGCGGAGCTGCCATTGCTGACGGCCTGGGGCAGGTCCGGCGAGCAACCGGCGAGCAGCCACAGCAGGAAGATGGAAAGGTGGCGCCGGGGCATCACGGTTGGATCAGCCTCAGATTGGAGTGGAGGATGATCCCGCCCGCCAGCAGGCCAAAGGCGAGCAGGAAAGCCAGGGCCCGGCCGGCATGGCGCCGGGCCAGGGCGGGCAGCACCCCGGACAGGCTGGGCAGACGGCCATGGTGGTGATGGATGGCCGCCGTGAGGCCGTAGCCGGTGGCCGCAAAAAGAAGGCCGTAGAGGAGATAGCCGATGTAATCGAACTCGGCCTTGAGCAGGCAGAAGGGACAATGGTGATGGGGATGTTCGTATACATACAGGGAGAGGAAGGCGATGACCGCCGCCAGGGCCACCACGAACTGGGTCAGACTGAGCACACCGAACAGCGCGCCGCCCCGACCGGCGCGCCAGAGGACGGCGGCCGCCCCCAGGGTCAGGCCGAGGACGCTGAAAAACACCACCATGGCGGGCCGGGGCGGCCATGCCGCCAACTCCGACGCCACCCCGGCACCGGCATCGGAAAACAGGCTGCCGCAGCAGGAGGTGATGACAGCTGGGTCCAGATTCAGGAAGTACAGGGCCTGGAGGATGGCTTCGGCCAGGAAAACCGGCGCCATGAGGAGCAACAGGGCATATTTGCGCCGGATCAGGGGGTAGTCCCGGGCCAGGTTGTCGGCCTGGTTCACGGCCAGCCAGAGCACGGCCAGAAACACGCCGGCCATCTTTAGCATCAGGGTGGGCCAGCCGTAGCCGTTGACGTTCAGGGTGCCGGTGGCGCACATGGCGCCGCTGAACAGTACGGACATGCGCTCGGCGTTGTAGACGAAGAGCAACAGGCCGACGAACTGGACCAGGAGCACCAGGCCCACGGCCGTGGAGACCAGATAGGTGCGGCGTTCCAGGATCACCTGGCCGGGGCTGCCGTCGGCCAGGTTCCAGCGGCGCAACAACCCGATGGCGAACAGGGCCGCCGCCATCAGCACCAGGGCGTTGAGGGTGGACGCGGTGAGCAAGGCCAGGATGGTGGGGTGGAAGATCATGGTGCCGACGCCACGATGAGGCCGTCCCTCAAATCGGTCGTGCAGTCGACCAGGCCGGATTCGAATACCAGGGGGTCGTGGCTGGCGATCACGATGGTCTTGCCAGCCGCCTTCAGGCGGGCCAGTTGTGCCAGGAATTCCTTCGACAAGGCCGTGTCCAGATGGGCCGTGGGTTCGTCGGCGATGATGATGGGCGGATCATTGATCAGGGCCCGGGCGATGGCCACCCGTTGCACCTCGCCGCCGGACAGCCAATCCACCTTCGTCTGCGCGTGGCGCTGGATGTCCAGCCCGGTCATGACGGCTTCGGCCCGGGCCATGAGCGCCCGGTATGGCAGGCCCAGGGGGTAGGCGGGCAGCAGGATGTTGTCCAGGGCCGTCAAGCCCGGGATGAGATTGAAGCGCTGGAAGATGAAACCGAACCGACGCAGGCGCAGGTCGGCCAGGAAACGCTCGGGCAGGGCCGAGATGTCTTCACCATCCAGGCGCACCCGGCCCGAGCTGGGCCGGGCCAGGGCGCCGATCAGGGCCAGCAGGGTGGTCTTGCCCGAGCCGCTGGGACCGCGCAGGGCGGTGACCCGGGCCGAGGGAATCGTCAGGTCGATGCCGCGCAGGGCCTGGTATTCGCTGGACCGGCCGGCATGGAAGGTCTTGGTGACCCGGATCAGCTCCAGGGTGGGCGGGGGGATACTCATCGCATCACGCTATCCGGGTCCACCGTGGCCGCCCGCCATACCGGCACCAGGGTCGCCAGGGTGTAGGGCACCACGCTGAGCAGGAACAGGGTGGCCAGTTGCAGTGGGTCCACCTGGGGGGTCAGGGTGAAGCTGGGCTGCAGCACCGACCAGCCCCGCATCACCCCCGCGAACAGGGGGGCGCCGGCATGGAAGACATGGACATGGGCCAGGCCGTAGCCAATACCGAAGGCGCTGAAGGAAATGAGACCGCCTTCCCACAGTTTCATGCGCAACACCGTGCCGGTTTCCCAGCCGATGGCCTTGAGGATGCCGATTTCCCGCCGCTCCTCGGCGGACAGCCCGGTGGCCTTGTCCCAGGCCAGGATCAGGAAGGCCAGCACACCCCCGGCCAGCAGGGCTAGGAGCAGTCCTTCGCGCCAATCGAACACGCTCTCGTAGGTGCGCAGGATGTCCTCCCGCAGGATGGGCCGGCTGTCGGGCAGGCGTTCGGCGATCTTGCGGGCCACGGCCGTGACTTCGGCCGGATTGCGGACTGACAGGACCAGATCGGTAAAGTGGCCTTCGGGCACGCCCAGCAGGGTCCGGAAATCCTGGCGGTGGATCAACATCAGGTCTGCGCTGGTCAATTCCGTATCCTTCGGCAGTACCCGCAGGATGTCGAAGGCATGAGGGCGGCCGTCGTAGCCGCGCAGGGAAAGCACGTCTCCGGGCGCCAGGCCGCGCACCCTGGCAATGCCGACCCCGATCACCGCCTGGCCCGGGCCGGGGTCGCCGGTTGCCTGGGCGTCGGTGGCCGGGTCTCCGGCCGCCTGGTCCGCGCTCTCCTGCACCATGACGGTGTAGTTGGCCCCGATGGCCGGGTCGAAGTAATAGCCCCATAGCCGGCCCTGGACCTGGGTCACGCCCCGCAGGCGACCCAGGCGTTCCAGATAATCGGCCGGCATCAGGGCATGTCGGCCGGCCTCCAGACGCTGCAGGACGATTTCGGGAGCCCCCTGGAGCAGGGCGGCGGCCTTCTGCTTCAAGGCCTGGCTGTAGAGCATGGCAGAGGCCAGCAGGAACACCACCAGGGTGTAGACCAGTAACAGGCTGAGGTTGCGGCCGGGCCGGCGCAGCAGGGAGGCCACTGTGAAATCCAGCAGGTAACGCTGGCGCGCCAGGGGGATCATGGCTCAGTCACGACGCGCAAGTGGGCGGGAGGGGCGAGGAGGGCGCCGGTGGGAAAATGCTCCAGGGCGCCGGGGTGGTCCTGGAACGGCCCATGGCGGTCCGCCTGGCTGGGGTGTCGGGTATAGCGGGCCTCGGTGAACAGGGCCAGGTCGGTCAGACCCCAGGCCGCCACCTGCCGGGCCATGGCGGGGTTCACTTCTGGTCCGGAGCGCATGCCCTCCAGGCAGGCTGCCATCAGGGTCAGTCCAGCCAGGACCAGCAGGCCCAGGCCCAGCGTGGAAGGGCGTACATGCCTAACCATGGCGCCCGCAGGGGAGAAGACGAGGTGGGAAGAGTATAAACACCTGACGATACATGCCGATCCATCCGGGACCATGAAGGGGTCCCAGAGCCCTAGTCTATCGTCTTCTTTACCTGTCGCCCTGCGTCCAATTGTCGCAGGTGGGCCAGCTTCTCGCCGATCTTGCCCTCCAGTCCCCGGGGCGTGGGTTGGTAGAAGCGGGGCGGGCGAGGGATTTCATCCGGGAAATAGGTCTCGCCGGCCGCGTAAGCCTCGGGTTCGTCGTGGGCGTAGCGGTATTCCCGGCCGTAGCCCAGTTCCTTCATCAGCTTGGTGGGCGCGTTGCGCAGATGCACCGGCACCGGGTGGGATCCGGCCTCCTTCACGTAGGCCCGGGCCTGGTTGTAGGCCACATAACCGGCGTTGGACTTTGCCGCGCAGGCCAGGTAGAGCACCGCCTGGGCCAGGGCCAGCTCGCCTTCGGGGGAGCCCAGACGCTCATAGGTCTCGGCGGCGGCCAAGGCGATGTCGGCGCCCCGGGGATCGGCCAGGCCGATGTCTTCCCAGGCCATGCGCAGTATTCGCCGGGCCAGGTAGCGCGGGTCGGCACCCCCGTCCAGCATGCGGGTGAACCAGTACAGGGCGGCATCCGGATTGGAACCGCGCACCGACTTGTGCAGGGCGGAAATCTGGTCGTAGAAGGCCTCGCCGCCCTTGTCGAACCGGCGCAGGGACGGCGACAGGGCCGTGGCCACGAAATCCCCGTCGATCCGGTGCCGGCCGGCGGTGCCGGCCGCCGTGAGGAGCTGTTCCGCCAGGTTGATCAGGCGTCGCCCGTCGCCATCGGCATAGGCCACCAGGCGTTGCCGGGCTTCTGCGGTCAATTCGGGGCCGGGCTGTCCCGGAACCGTCGGGAAGGAGGCCAGGGCACGGTCCAGCAGGGTGGCCAGCTCGGTCTCGGTCAGGGAGTGGAGCACGTACACCTGGGCCCGGGAGAGGAGGGCGCCCACCACCTCGAAGGAGGGGTTCTCGGTGGTGGCGCCGATGAAGGTGACCAGGCCCGACTCCACATGGGGCAGGAACGCGTCCTGCTGGGCCTTGTTGAAGCGGTGCACCTCATCCACGAACAGGATGGTCTGGTGATTCAGGGTCTGGTTCAGGCGGGCCCGCTCCACGGCCTCCCGGATTTCCTTCACCCCGGCCAGGACGGCGGAGATCTGGATGAAATCGGCCTGGAAATGGTGGGCCGTCAAGCGGGCCAGGGTGGTCTTGCCCACCCCGGGCGGCCCCCACAGGATCATGGAATGGAGCCGGCCAGCCTCGAAGGCCAGGCGCAGGGGCATGCCTGGCCCCAGCAAGTGGCTCTGGCCGATCACCGCCTCCAGCCGATCAGGCCGTAGGGTCTCGGCCAGGGGGGCGCCAGTCCCTGGATCGGGACGGCCGGAAGGCGGGGAGACAGAGTCGAAAAGATCCTGGGTCATGGCCCTCCGCCCCGGCTCAGGGCTCCGCTGCCACCACCCGGATCCGCCGGTCTGCCCATTCTACGGTCTGCCCGGGGCGGATCTTGGCCGTCTTGCGCAGCTCCGTCTGGCCATCCACCCGTACCTGGCCTTCGGCCACCAGGGTCTTGCCCCGGCCGCCACTGTCGGCAATGCCGGTCAACTTGAGCAGATTGCACAGTTCCACATGGTCGCCACGGACCTGGAACTCGATATCGGTGGGTGGGTTCATGCTCCGGTTCCAGTCTTGAGCGGTATCAGCTCGGTATTCACGGTATGTGTGCCATCGGTCAGGAAGACATGGCCATCCTGGACCGTGCACTGCAGGCGCATGGTGCGGGCCGCCAGGGCGGCGAGGGCATCACCGGCGTCCTGGGGCAGGGCAAGGATGGACAGGTTGTCCAGGCGCGTGAGCTTGTTCTGGATCTGGCTCCACCACACGTCCACTGCGCGGCCGCCATAGGCCAGCAGAATGACGTCATCTGACCGGTTGCAGGCTTTTCTGAGCCACTTCTCATCCGGCAGGCCCACATCGATCCACAACTGGATGGCCCCGGTCAGGTCCTTGCGCCAGAGATCGGGCTCATCGTCCACGCAAAGGCCCTTGCCGAACACCAGAGCGTCGTGGGCATGGAGAACGAAAGCCAGCAGGCGCACCATCATGCGCTCATCGGTCTCGGAGGGGTGGCGTGCGAGGGTGAGGGAATGATCGGCGTAGTAGCCGCGATCCATGTCCGCGATGGACAAATCCGCCTTGTAGATGGTTGCCTTGAGTGCCATGGGCGCGAAGAGTAGCGGATTTGGCATGAACGCGCCGAGGAAAATTCCAGCCTGGGTGGCCAGGCTATCCCGAACCCGGCTCCATGGCCGCCCGGAATGGCCGGGCAGGGTCTGCGACGCATTTTGTGAGTAACCTCAAGTGGCCCCCTGCAACCTGCTAGGCGCCCCATGCCCTGGCCGGTTATCATCAAGCAGATGACACGCAAAGAGGGTTCATGACATTTGGCGTGACCCGACGATCAAGGAGGCAATATGAAAGCACGGTGCATAGTCTTGTCCTGCCTGCTGATGGCGACACCGGCCCTGGCCGATGGCATGCCGCCTACCGGGCCAGCCACGGCCGAAACCACTTCCCAGGCAACCGAGCCCGCCCGCGTGGCCAAGACCGGGCTGACACCGGGCCGAGCGAAATCACTGCCCCGGGGCGATCTCCGCCACTGCCTCGAGCTCAAGGACAACATGGCCATCATTCGCTGCGCGGAAACCCGCCCCAGTCGTTGATCCAGCCCGCTTAGCCCAGGAGCCCTCCATGAGCCTCACCATGTATCAGGCGTCACTGCCCGTATTCAAGCGCGGCCTCGACAATCTCGCCGCCATCCTTCGCAAGGCAAATGCCCATTGCGAAGCCGGCAAAATCGACCCCAGCGCCTTGACCCTATATCGGCTCTATCCCGACATGTTCCACCTGGCCAAGCAGGTCCAGGTGGCCTGCGACCACGCCCGAAACGGGGCCGCCCGGCTGGCAGGGCAGGAGGCCCCCAAATGGGAACCCGTACCCCCCGATTTCGAAGCCCTGCTGCAACGCATCCAGGAAACCCAGTCTTATCTCGGTGGGTTTACAGCGGAAGACATCGATGGATCGGAAACTCGCCTGGTGGAAGTCAAACGCGGCGAGACCGTGAACACCTACCCAGGCCAGGATTACCTGTTGCAGCGGATCCTGCCCAACTTCTTTTTCCACATCACCACGGCCTACGACATCCTCCGGCACAACGGCGTGGCATTGGGAAAACGCGATTACATCGGCTGATCCCACGAACGGCCACAAGCCATGACTTCAGTGGGGCGGCTCTTGGCTATAAACGACATTAACTAAATTATATAGAACATTGAAATTCAATGATTTGTCCATGGGCGATCGATTCCAGCTCGATGGCCTCATATACCGCAAGACCGGGCCCATGACCGCCCTGTCCGAGACAGGGAGCCAGCGCATGATGCCGCGCTGGATGGAACTCACCCCCTTGGATGCCAAAGCCATGCCGGAAGCCCGCAAGCGCAAGGCCACGTTGGATGCTGCCCAGGTCATGCAGGCCTTCGAGGCCTACCATAGCGTTTGTACGCGACTCGTAGATACCTGCTCACTGCATATACTCGAACAAGCCCGGCAGGATTTCATCCACAAACTCCATCCACAGACTGACAGCGTCGGTTCGGAATCACCACTGGCAGAGTAGCGTAGGGATAGGGGGAAACCTGGAGAGAACATGGCATGTTCCCAGTAACACATACTATATTTAACATAATATACATTATGCGATGATGAGGTGAAGTTCCGGAGGGGGTGCCAAGGCCCCTTCGGGACCACGTGGATGACCGCAACTCCGAGGGATATTTTTCATTTTAACGGGGGTGCATGTGGTCATTTACAGCGTAGTCGGAACCAAGGGCGGGATCGGGAAAACAACCCTCACCGCCAATCTGGGGGCGCTTGTCGCCGATATGGGATTGCGTGTCTTGATGGTGGACTCGGATATCCAGGGGTCGCTTTCCAAGTTCTATCCACTCGACAAGAAAGCCGAACAAGGACTGACTTCCGTTGTCCTGTCGGGTCGCGTCACCGAGGCGGCAATTTCCACGACATCTTGGGAGCGGCTCGATGTGATCGTCTGTGACGCTCCCAGGAGACGCTTTGCCGGTGGCATTGGAGAATCGACTGATTTAGAACAGTTCATACAAGGGCGTATCGACGCCCCGATGATCCTCCGTAAGGCTCTTCGAGCGCCGATAATCGAAGATCACTACGACTTGGTCTTCGTCGATACACCCGGCGCCCAAGGTCCCTTGCTCTACACCGCTGCCCTAGCGGCCCACCGCTTGATTTCCCCCGTGCTGCCCGAGACCCCGAGTGCCCGAGAGTTCCGAACGGGAACATTTGAGTTGCTCAACAAGCTGGATGAGGCTCAGGCACTCGGTATCTCGCCCGGGCCGTTGACTGCCGTCATCAACCGGGTGGGACATACCAATGACGCGCGCCAGATCACCAAAGAAATTCGGAATAGCTATCTGGAGATGAAAGGCCTGGTGACCGTTGCCGATACCGCGATTCCTGCCAGTGTTGCCTACAACGAGGCAGCCACGGCGCAGCTACCCGTACATAGGCTAAGAAAGCGTGAACGTGGCATGAGCCCCTCCGAGACAATGCACAAACTCGTTTGGGAACTCATTCCCTCGCTAAACGGTGTGTACGCCGGGGGTTTTGGCGAGAACGAGTCAAGCGAGGACGACCATGGCTCAACGTGAAGCTCGTCTACCCAAAGGTGTGTCCGTCGAGGACATGGCCCGTAAGGCCCTGGACCGCAAACCGGAGCCCCCTGCCGGCGCCAAGAAGCTGACCCAAGAAGAGCTTCGGGCCCGCATGGTCAAGGAGTCCCTTGCTGTACAGCTACCCCGTGACAACATGGCCCAACTCCAGATCGAAACCGAGAGCCAAATGACCCTCCCGGTCTTGGAGATTCAGCTCTACGACCGTAACCCACGTAAGACCAGAAATGATGATTACGACGCCATCAAGGAATCGATCAGAGCAACCAAGCGACTGACGAGCCCGCTCGTGGTCACACGCCGGCCCGGAAGTGAAAAATACATGGTAGGCAAAGGGGGCAATACTCGCTTGGCCATCCTCCAGGAGCTGTTCACCGAAACCCATGATCCTGACTTCCAGTACACAGTGGTGACCTACACACCCTGGAAATCGGAATCATCGACCTTGGCGGATCACCTCGTGGAGAACGAACTCCGCAGCCCCATGTGCTTCTGGGACAAAGCCAATGCCTATGCAGAGATGAGGCGGCTGATCGAAGAGGAGACCAGCTCAACCCTGTCAGGGCGTGCGTTTGAACTAGTGCTTCGGGAGCGCGGACTTCCTGTCGGGAAAACCTACCTTAGCTATTTTTCTTTCGCAGTCGCCCAACTGACGGCACTCGGGTCGGCTAGTGTGTATTTATCAATCCCGAAAGTGCGTGATCTACAGCCCCCTTTCAACGCCCATGAGCGCCTGCTCAAGCACTTTATGCAAGTATCGACTTGGCCCGAGCTGCGTGATCAAGTCCTGACAAGCGCAGAGCAATCCTGGTTGACCAGCGGCGAGCTGGAAACCGGTCGCATCATTGACCATCTCGACCAAGCCGTGGCCATGAAGCTCGGCGAAACGGTGGAGTTGATTCAGGTCACCCGAGGCCTCTGTCAGCAGTATCCGAATGAGGGAGTGAACGGTCTGATCGCCCAGGCTCGTCTACAAATGCGCCCCGTCGCCCCAGAACCCGAGCCCACCTCATCGAATCTGGAAGCCGGCACACCCAACACAACTACAACTCCCCGCCCAGGTGCACTCCATGACGCGCAAAAACCAAGCCTGTCTGCCAGCCCGGGCAAACAGCAGGTCCGCGACCGGGAACTGCTCAAACGTGCCCAAGAGCTGGCTACAGCGATTGCCCGTCTAAACGATGTCGCCGACTGCCTCTACATCTTGGACACTTGGCCGACTGGCTTCTATATGGAGATCCCCGAAAATGACGATCCGATCTATCTAGTCGAGGATACCGGTCCCGCCCGCTACCAAGGTTGGTGGATGCTGGCCAGTCTCTCGGAGCAATTGGATGGCAGTTGGTCGATGGTCATGCCGGAGTCGTCCATATGGCGCCAGGCCCAGCGGCAGGAAAATGGCCGCGATGATCTTGCCCTCCAGCATTACATGGAGACGATCCTTGGCATGCCCATTGATCCCCTCACCCTGGGAAGATGGTTGGTGACCAGCCCGGCCGCCAATCTC
>DYHB01000056.1:0-2410 GCA_020724415.1 Thiobacillus sp. | reverse complement strand
TTCATACACTACGCGATCTGCGCTCTGCGGCGCCTCTACGGTTCTAGACGGGGGATGACCAATGAGCGCCTCCGTACAACAACATGGTCACTCTGCAACCACCACCCTTCCCCGCCGGCGAGCAACGGATCGAGTGGATCGACGTATCCCCGGCGTGCCGATACGCGACAGCAGGCAAGTGGTTGCCCTCCTCCAGCACTTTGCAGACCGTGCTGATTACGGTGATCTTGAAGTTCTGTTGGAGCATTTGCATCCGAAGACACTCGATACTCTTCGCCAAGCCTCAACAGGTGACCTCATACGCTTAGCGGAGCAGCAGCCCCCCTTTCTGGCAGTCAGTATCGATGAACCGATGTTGAATCTGGCCATGAATCGGCTGCATTTAATGTCTCACCGCGAGGAAACGATTCTCTGGTACATCCGGCGCGGCGCTCACGCAGTCGCCATGCTCGAACTTTTTGGCCTGCAGGAGATGGAATTCAGACGTCTACGCAGTATGGCCGCCATAGAAAGTAGGCGTGGCCGGACGCCCAAGCTCGATGGCCACACCCTGCATCAGGTCCAGCGCGAATGGCATGCCAATCGCCTGTATAGCACTGATCAGGTCGAGAGGTTCAAAGCCTTATGTGTAGCCTTTCCACAGATCCCATTTACAGCCCTGTGGGCTGCCATTCGTGGAGGTATCTATGACTAGAGCAGAACAACGGCGCCTAGCCGCCCTTCAGGCCGCCCAAGCGTCTGGTAGCGGCCCAGGGGGTAGCGCCATGCCCCCCAGCCTAGTCTTGGAACTCTACAGCGAGCCGGTAGCCTTCCATCGCCCATTCGTAGAATTGACAGGCAGCGTCACCGCCGCCCTCTTCCTCTCGTGTGCATGTGATGAAGCAGGCAAGTTGCCAGGTGACTCGGATGGCTGGATACATCTTTCCACTGAACAATGGCGTCATTTGTCGTGTCTATCCAGAACCGAACAAGGTTCGGCCCGGAAAGCCCTGCGTGAGCGTGGCTTACTTGAAGAGCGACGTGTCGGCATGCCGGCGCGCCTCGCCGTCAGGGTGAACATCGCTCGGATAATGGAACAGCTCCAGGTCCAGGCCAAACGAAATTTCTCGGCCTTCGACGAGATCGACTACTCAAGGATAGGCTGACATGCACCCTACGGTAGTCAATCATGACTCGGCGCGAGGTTTGTAGCCATGCCGACCTACCTAGTAACTGCGGCAGCCTGACCTCATGACACAAGCCGTGTCGACCTTGAACCGCCTCCACGAAGCCACTTCGCTGTTGGGTCAGCGTTGTGTTGCGTTCCACCCGAGGCTGGTTCAATTGACCGGTCAAGTTACGGCTGGATTGTTACTCTCCCAGGCGCTGTACTGGACGCGTAAGCTCGCTGACCAACCTGAGCGCCAAGGCTGGTTCTGGAAGACACGCGAGGATTGGCACAACGAGACAGGCCTGTCACGCCGCGAACAGGATGGCGCCCGGCGCACCCTAAAAGATCTGGGAATCTGGCAGGAGAAGCGGGTCGGCATGCCGGCCAAGGTTTGGTACCGCATTGATCTGCCGCAGCTGGGGCGGCACCTGTCGCCCGGCACGTTCACCGGTTGGGACTGGCGCAACGAGCGCATGTTGCTGCAACTCCTGGGACGTCCATTCCTGTTCTACCGTAGCCTGTCCGACATCACCGGCGCCGCTACAGCGGCGGTCCTGTTATCCAACTTCCTGGCGCAGGAACGTGTCCAGGCACGCGATGGTAAATCTAGCGGATGGCGAACATATCAATTCGAGTCCCTGAGGCAGTACCTCGGCTTCACTAGGCACGAACTGGACAGTGCACGGAGCCACTTGCGCGACACGCAAATCGTTCGTGAGCGGCGTGTCGGCGTCCCGCCCAAGGTGGAGTGGCAGGTCAGGCTGGATAGGATGATAGAGCTGCTCACGGCGGCTAACCACCGACCTGACACAGCGCAAATGGTACTGCGCCAATCAGATCAACACGCTGTAAAGCGCATGGCAGTGCAATTTTCCGGAAACGTACCATCAAGATTGCAGGAATCCTGCAAACAAGAATGCAGGAATCCTGCAAACAAGAATGCAGGAACCCTGCAAACTGATTTTCCGGAAACGTACCAACTGGATTTCGAGAAACGAACCAACTGGAATTCCGGATACGTACCAACAAGTTGGGCGCATTCCGGATACACAGATGGGCGCATTCCGGAAAATCCTAATAGGTTTTTAACTACAGGTTTAAAAACTACTCCACCTATGGGCACATCCGAGCACGAATACCAGCCCATAGTGGGTGGTGGGGGTGATGCAACGTTGTTCTGGCCAAAGACATTGACGAACACAGAATGCGATGCCGCCCGCCGCCTGCTGGCCAATGTTCCTGAGCATGCCCAGACCCTGC
>DYHB01000055.1:9820-17539 GCA_020724415.1 Thiobacillus sp. | reverse complement strand
CGGTACACATGGTCGACGCTCCGAAATAAACAGTTCAAGTTGGCAGCCACCGATCCGGCACTCGGGCGGCGACTGCATGATGCCCACTTTAGTCCACCAGCAGGTCCTTCACACGCATTTCCGACCCTCCGGTAGCCTGAACCTGATGGCTGCCGCATTCGGGGCAGGCATCGTACAGGGCCTGGATGGGTACGGACTGGCCACAGGCCATGCACCAGCCCACGCCCGGCAGGCGCTCGAAGGTGACCGTGGCCCCTTCGGCCAGGGTATTGGCCAGCACCGCGTCCATGCAGAAGCTCAAGGCTTCCACCTCCACCCCGGACAGGGCGCCGATTTCCAGGCGGACTTCCCGGACCCGGCTGAAACCTTGCTGGCGCGCGGTGTCCTCGATGATCTGGAGGATGCCCTCGGCCAAGGCCATTTCATGCATCACGAAGCTCCAATGCGTACTCTACACACGGGTCCAGGGCCAGAATCTCGAATCTGGCCCGGGCCTCCAGATGGCCGTCGGCGGGAGCACCGCGCAAGGCCTGGGCCAGGGCGCCCTCGGGGTGGAAATTCCATTCCGTGGGGGCCACGATCCGATACTCCCCGACCAGCCCGTCTGCCATGCGCACCACGTGGATGAGCAGGCCACGGGAGGTTTCCACGGCCGTAAGACCCGTATTTTCCCCCAAGGCCAGTCCGCGCAACAACGCCGTACCGTCGCCGCGCAGCCAGTCTGGCACCTGGGCCAGTTCTGCCAGGCGGGCCAGCAACCGGGCACCGGCCAGGCGACGCCCGGCGGCCAGCCAGGATTGCACCAATGGCTGATCACCACTGCGGGCCAGGGCACCCGTTTCCGCGCAATGGCCCTGCCAGAGGGGCTGGGCACAATACCCGGGTGTATTCAATGCGGTCAGCCCCAGGCTGGCCAGGGCCGCCTGGTCGAAGCCGGCCAGGGGTGGCAGCCAGGTCCGTTCGATGGCATCGGGACCGGCCTCCGACCCGAGGGCGGAAAACAAACGGGCCGGCAGGGTATCCCCCGCCCGGCACCAGGCATCGAAGCCCGCCAGTCCCGACCCCAGAACCTGCCGGGCCGGACAGCCGTAGACCGTCTGGTCGAGAAACTCGGCCAGGAAGTCCGGGAATGTGGCAGGCGTCAGGCTGGCCTGGCGCAACCGTGCCAGGCTGGCCATGTCCGGGGCCTGCCCGGTCTGGAGCGGCCAATGGAGCAGCAGGTGCCACAGATGTTCCCGGGCCAGTTCCACCAGCACCCGGGTCCGTGCCCGGGACTCGGTTGCCGGGTCTGGCAGGCATCCCTGGGCGGCCGCACAGGCCCATTGCACCGCCAGTCCCTGGGCCTGGCCGCAGAGGCTGAACAGGCGCGCCACCCGGGCCGCAGCCGCTTCCGGGGTTTGGCCCACCAACAACCGCTGGGCCAGCTGGGGACGGGAAGAGTGGATGTCCACCCGACTGACCTGCCTCTGCCTGATCTCCAGGACAACCTTCAGACGGCCCTCCGGCGCCAGGGTCACGAGGGGGTCTCCGGCGGCAACAAGGCCTTGAAGAAGCCCCGGCGGCTCAAGGGAGGGGAACCATCCGCCGCAGCCTCTGCCCTGGACGGCTGGGCCGGGGGGGAGACCGGGACATAGAGCTCCGCCAGCACGGCTTCGGCCATGGCCAGGGCATAGTCCTGGTGGGGAAAGTCATGCATGGGTGAAAACAGGGAATGGGTCAGATACGTGCCGAGTCCTTCGGCCTGGGCATGCATGAAGGCCACCTCGCCGGTGGGAAGAGCGAGGGTCCGCCCCGTGCCCGAGCTCATTTCGCCCCAATCGTCCTGCTCGCCCGGAAGCACGATGAGGCTCATGAACCAGGGCGTGATCAGGATGCCGTGCCAGCGCCCGTCATGGACGCGAAACCCGGTGGCCTGGACGGCGAGCGCGGGGTTCTGGATCGACGATCCGGCCAGGGGCCCCTGGGCGATGGCCTGGAATACGGCCTCCAGGACCCGGGCAGGATGTTCCGTGGCGGCACCGGTCATCCACACCGCTCCCGCCACCGGAGCCCGCCTGCCCTGCCGCCCACGGGACTATTGCTCGTCATCCACCGGCTTGTAGGCCTCCACCAGGCGACGCTGGACATCGGGCGGCACCTGCTCGTAATGGCTCAGCTCCAGGGTATAGGCCCCCTGGCCGCCGGTCAGGGACTTCATGCGGGAATGGTAGTTGTCCAGCTCCGCCAGGGGTGCCAGACCCTCCAGGGTGAGCATGCCGCCCCGACCCGCCTGATGGCCGAGAATCTGGCCCCGGCGGGCCGACAAGTCGCCCGAGACATCGCCGATCATGGTCTCGGGGACCGTCAACTCGATCTTGACGATGGGCTCCAGCACCACGGGCCGGGCCTTGGCCACGGCCTCCAGGAAGGCCTTCTTGCCGGCAGCGATGAAGGCCACCTCCTTGCCGTCCACGTCATGGGACTTGCCGTCGTACACCGTGACCCGGATATCCTGCATGGGGAAGCCGGCCACGCCGCCGCCGGCCATGGCCTGCTGGACGCCCTTCTCCACCGAGGCGATGAAGGGCCCCGGAATGACGCCGCCCTTGACCGCATCCACGAACTCGAAGCCGCTGCCCCGTTCCATGGGCTCGACGCGCAGGAAGACCTCGCCGAACTGGCCGGCGCCCCCGGTCTGCTTCTTGTGCCGGTGGTGGCCTTCGGCCATGCCCAGAATGGTTTCCTTGTAGGGAATGGTGGGGGGGTGGGTATCCAGCTCCAGCCTGAATTGCTCGCGCATCTTTTCCAGGACGGTGGCGATGTGCATTTCGCCCAGGCCCCGGATCACCGCCTCGTGGGTGGTCTGGTCGTGCTCCACATGCAGGCCGGGATCTTCCGCAATCAGCTTGTGCAACACCTCGGCCAGCTTGGAGGCATCGGACTGCTTCCTGGGACGCAGGGCCAGACCATAGACGGCATGGGGGAAATCCAGGGGCCGCATGTGGATGTGGTCGTCCTCGGGGGCATCGTGGAGCACGCTGTCGAAGGTGATGCCATCCACCTTGGCCACGGCACAGATGTCGCCCGGACCGCAGGCTTCCACCTCGGTCAACTGCTTGCCCATGAGCCGGTACAGGTGGCCGACCTTGAAGGGCTTGCGGCTCTCGCCGATGTAGAGCTGGCTGGCCGGGGTGACCGTACCCTGGTAGACCCGGAACACGCAGGTCTTGCCCACGTAGGGGTCCATTTCCACCTTGAACACATGGGCCAGGACATGCTTGTCCGGATCCGCCTCGGCCCGGAAGGGCTTGGCACCGTCCCCTTCGCCCAGAACGAACAGGGGCGGGTTGCCCTCGGCCGGGTTGGGCAGCAGCTTGACCATGATGTCCAGCAGCTCGGCCACGCCGGCGCCGCTTTGGGCCGAAACGAAGCACACCGGCACCAGATGACCTTCCCGCAGGGCCTGTTCCAGGGGGTCGTGGAGTTGCTCGGGGGCCACGTCACCTTGTTCCAGGTAGATGTTCATCAGGTCCTCGTCCACCTCCACCACCTGGTCCACCAGGGCTCGGTGGGCGTCCGCCACGGACGAAAAATCCGAATCGCCGCCGGGGTTGAAGAAACAGTCGGTGACGCTGCTGCCACCGTTGGCGGGCAGGTTGATGGGCAGGCACTCCCGGCCGTAGGCCGCCTGGATGTCCGCCAGCAAGCCGGGCAGGTCCAGGTTGGGGGCGTCGATCTTGTTGACGATGATCATCCGGTCCAGCTTGCGGGTCTGGGCCCAGTGCATCATCCGGCTGGTGGTGGGCTCGATGCCCTTGGCGGCATCGATGACCACCGCGATGGTCTCCACGGCATCCAGGGCGGCCATGGCCTGGCCCATGAAATCCGGGAATCCCGGCGTGTCCAGCATGTGGATGCGTGTCCCCTGGTATTCAGCATGGCAGGCCGCCAGCTTGACGGAGTGCAGATGCTCCTTTTCCAGAGGATCGTAATCGCAGACGGTGCTGCCCTTGTCCACACTGCCCGGGGCGGCGATGGCACCGGATTTGGCGAGGAGGGATTCGATGAGGCTGGTCTTGCCGGCGCCGCCATGGCCGACGAAGGCGATGGTGCGCAGATGGGAGGGATCGAGGCGGGTCATGGTGTTTTCCGGTTGTAAGCCCAAGGAGCCTGCCGGCCCGGTCAGGTTTGGCGCCCGCCGGGTCAACAGGAAGTAGAAGTATAGGTAGGCGGGACATCCCGATCAATGGACCTGTCCATCCGATATGGCGCCGCCCGCCCCAGCCCGGGCAAGGTCCTCCGGGTTTGCCCAGGATCTGGAACCGGGCGAACCGTTCGGGATTGGCCTCGGTTCTCCGGGGAAGCTATGATCACGGCATCCACCGCCCCCCTGCCGTAAGGAGACGCCATGCTTGCCACCCTGCTCATTGTCCTGGGCCTGCTCGCCCTGCTGATGCTCTGGGGCGTATTCATCTACAACAGCCTGGTCCAGCTCAAGCACAATGTCAGCCAGGCCTGGTCCAACATCGATGTGCTGATGAAACAGCGCCATGACGAACTGCCCAAACTGGTGGAAACCTGCCGCCAGTACAAGGAATTCGAGCAAGCCACCCTGGAAAACGTGACCCGGGCCCGGGGCCAGGTCAAGGAAGCCCTGGACAGCCGCAACATCCCGGCCCTGGGCATTGCCGAGACCGCCTTGCGTGCCGGGCTGGGACAGCTCTTCGCCGTGGTGGAGGCGTACCCGGACCTGAAGGCCAACGAACCCTTCATGGCCCTCATCCGACGGGTCATGGAGCTGGAAGACGCCATTGCCGACCGGCGCGAGTTCTACAACGAATCCGTGAACATCAACAATGTCAGGGTGGAGCAGTTTCCGGACAACATCGTGGCCGGGATGTACCACTTCGGCAAGGCGCCATTCCTGCGCTTTGCCAATGACGAGACAAAGGACGTGGATTTCAAGGCCCTGTTCGGCGGCTGATTTCGCAACCCACGCTCCCGGCTCGCACCTTCCCAGCCCATGCTCGACCGCTGGCGCCGCAGCCTGCCCCAGTATCTGACCTCGGCGGGCCACCTGGCCCTGCTGTTCCTGGCCTGGCTCAGCGACAGCCGCGAGGTGTGGCTCGGGGCTCTGGTCCTGGTGGCCGCGATCAGTGCCTGGGCCTGGCTGGGCACCCAGCGTCGCTATCGGGCCATGGCCGACACCCCGACTTCACGCATCGGTTCGGCGGCCCAGGGTTTCGTGGAACTTGCGGGCCTGGGCCGGGCCCTGCCCGACCAGGTGGTCTACAGCCCTTTTGCCCATCTGCCCTGTCTTTGGTACCGATACAAGGCCTATCGCACCGAAGACCGGCAGCGGACCCTGGTGGAACAAGGGGAAAGCGATGCCGACTTCATCCTGGACGACGGCACCGGACGCTGTCTGCTGCGTCCCGCCGATGCCGAGATCCACACCGGCCGCCGGGACATCCACCACCGGGATGGCTACCGCTATGAAGAGGAGATCATCGTGGCCGGCGAGCGGCTCTATGCCCTGGGCCGGTTCCAGAGCCATGGCCGGCATGTGCTGTTCGACCCCGGCGCGGAACTGGATCAGCTATTGCACGAATGGAAATCCGATCAGACCGAACTGGCCCGTCGATTCGACAAGGACGGCAACGGGCGCCTGGACCCGGAGGAATGGCAAGCGGCCGTTACCGTCGCCAGGGATGAGATCAAGGAGCGGGAAACCATGACCCGGGAAGTCCGGGTACCCCATTCCCTGGAGCCCCCCGGCCACGGCCGTCCCTACCTGATTTCCAATGTACCCCCGGAAAGCCTGGCCCGGCGCTACCGCTACTGGACCTGGGCCCACGGCGCCACGCTGCTGGCCGCACTGGCCGGCGCCGTCATGCTCGGAATCGGCGGCTGACCGCGCTCAGGCCGCCGCGCATTGGGTGCGCAGCAGGGCGGCATCCCGTACCTGGATCACCCGCCCCTGGATATGGATCACGCCTTGCCGGGCGAACCGGCTCAGGACCCGGGAGAAGGTCTCGGGTGCCAGGTTGAGCTGGGAGGCGATGGTCTGCTTGTTGGCATCCAGTTCCACCTCGAAGCTCTGCCCCTCCTGAGGCGCCATCTGGTTCAGGTAATGGGCCACCCGCTGGGAACTGCTCAACTGGGTACAGGATTGCATGTTGTCCACCAGATCCCGCATCTGCTGGGCCAAACAGGTCATCATCTCGCAGCACAGCATGGGATCGGCATGAAAGGCCTCCATCAGGGCATGCCGGGGCACCATGACCAGTATCGAGTCCTTGTTGGCCTGAGCCGTCATGACGCTGGGCTGTCCCAGGATCACGGACTCCTCGCCGAACATCTCGCCGGGATGCACCAGCCTGACGATCTTTTCGGAGCCCTGGGCGGAGGGCAGGAACAACTTGGCCTGGCCCGAGACCATGAGATACAGATACTCGGCCTGGCCGCCTTTCTGGATCAGCACCTCATGCCGGTTCACCCGGTACTCCAGGCTGGCGTCTGCCAGCCGGCTCAACTCCAGTCCCCCCAGACCACGGAACAAGGGCTGGCGGGAAAGGATTTCGGTCAGGGAATGTCGGGTTTCGAGAATCATGGCAGCCTCACGGTGCGTAGCGTTTACGGCCTTGATTCTAGGTACCCTCACCCGGGCGTAAAGGCACCCAATACCCGATCCCGCCAATCGGATTACCACCAAGGAGGTAATCCGATTACCGAACAATTCATTGATTCATATCAACTTTTTATATGCGTCGAAGCCATGTACTGCCCATTGTGTACATTGGTGGTATTCCTATAAACCTCGCCGCGCACAACAATGTTGACTGTTTCCATACGCCCCTGATCCAACCTGCCCATGCTTCCTTCATCCCTGGCCCCTGCCATCCACGCCTACCGGCGACGGGCCATCCTGCTGCGCCTGGGCCTGGGCCTGGCCCTGATCGCCCTGATCGGTGGCCTGGCCATGGCGGCTTCGGCCATCATCGTGGCCAAGGTCCAGGGCAGTGCCAGCGCCATCAACGTGTCGGGCAGCCTGCGCATGCAGAGCCACCGGATGGGCAATCTGGTCCTGGCCAGCCTGATGGCCGGCAATCCGGACCGGACCGGCCTGCAACAAGCCTTCATCCGTTTCGAAGCCAGCCTGGCCCATGAATCCCTGGTGGGGGCCTACCAGCGTGACCCGGAAGGTGAATACGCACGGCTCTACGGCAAGACCCGACAGGACTGGAACGAAACCCTGAAACCGCTGCTGCTTGCCTATACCAGCCCCATGGCCCTGGACGCCCGGAGTGGACACCGCGTCCTGCTGGAACAGATCGAATCCTTCGTGTCGGACATCAACCGGATGGTGGAGACCCTGGAGCAGGACACCGAAGAGAAAATACGCTTTCTGCGCCGCCTGCTGGGCGCAGCCCTGGTGCTGACCCTGCTCGCCGTGGCCGGCGTCCTGTTTGCCGTACGACGCCTGGTCTTCGTGCCCCTGGACCAATTGGTGGTGGCGGCCAACCGCATCGCCCGCCGCGATTTCAGTGCCCGGGCCAAACATGTCGGGCCCGATGAACTCGGGCAGGTGGGACGCAGTTTCAACCTGATGGCGGATGAACTGACCAAGCTGTATCAGGACCTGGAGCAGCGGGTGAACGAAAAGACCAGGCAGCTCACCCGCAGCAACCGGTCCCTGGAATTGCTCTACCACTCCATCTCACGGCTCTACAACGCGCC
>DYHB01000055.1:0-9810 GCA_020724415.1 Thiobacillus sp. | reverse complement strand
GGTGGCCACAGAAACCTACCGGTCCATGCTGGAAGAACTGGAAGCCGTTCTGGGCCTGCGCTACAGCATGGCCTGCCTGTTGCCGGAGCAGGACGGCCAGGCCAGGGTCCTGGCCAGCACGCTGGAATCCTGCCCGGGCAAAGGCCTGTGCGAAAACATGGTCTGCGCCGACTGTGCCGGCCGGGGCGCCCCCTGGACCCACGCCATGGGGGACGGCAGCCAGGTCCGTTCCATCCCCCTCCGGGACGGTGACCGCCAGTATGGCGTCTTGCAGATCACCCTCCCGCCCCAACGGGAACTCGAAGACTGGGAGATCCAACTGGTGGACGCCCTGTCCCAGCACATCGGCATTGCCATCGGCATTGCCGACCAGGCCGAGCAGGAGCGGCGCCTGGCCCTCATGGACGAGCGCTCGGTGATCGCCCGGGAACTGCACGACTCCCTGGCCCAGGCCCTGTCCTACATGAAGATCCAGGTTTCCCTGCTGCAACAAGCCCTGGACGGGCGGCGGGACGATGCCCGCACCATCCTGGCCGACCTGCGCGAGGGCATCAATGCCGCCTACCGCCAATTGCGGGAACTGCTGGCCACTTTCAGACTGCGCATGCAGGGCGATTTCCGCGCCATCCTGAAGCGGACCACGGAAGACTATGCCCAGCGGGGCGGTCTGGAGGTGCATCTGGAAACCCGCCTGGCCGGTTGCCATCTTTCCCCCAACCAGGAAATCCATGTGGTCCAGATCGTCCGGGAGGCCCTCAACAACATCCTTCGCCATGCCGGGGCCCGGAACGCCTGGGTGCGCCTGAGTGCAGACGCCGAACAGCGGGTGTGCCTGACCGTGGATGACGATGGCATCGGCATTCCCGCCCAATTGCCGGGTCGGGATCATTACGGCCTGACCATCATGGGGGAACGGGCCCAAAGCCTCCATGGCGACATCCACATTGCCCCGCGCCCGGAAGGCGGCACCCGGGTCAGTCTACGCTTCCATGCCTTGAGCGGCGTGGAGGCCTCGCCCTTCGAGGAAGCCAGAAAATGACCCAGCAACTCAATGTGATCCTGATCGACGACCATCCCCTGTTTCGGCGCGGGTTGATCCAGTTGCTCCAAACCATCCCTGAATTCCACCTGGCCGGCGAAGCCTCCAGCGGGGTCGAGGGCATCCGGCTGGTCAAGGACATCCAGCCGGATCTGCTCTTGCTGGACCTCAACATGAAGGGGCTCAGCGGCCTGGATGTGCTCAAGCAGATCAAGGCCATGGATCTGGACACCCGGGTGGTCATGGTCACCGTCTCCGACCAGACCGAGGACCTCATCGCCGCCTTGCGCCTGGGTGCCGACGGCTATCTGCTGAAGGACATGGAGCCGGAGCAGATGGTGGAAAACCTGCGCCTGGCGGCCCAGGGCAAGATCGTGGTCTCGGAAAGCCTGACCCATCTGCTGGCCGTGGCCCTGCGCGAGCAACGCCAGCCCGCCAGTGCCCACGAAGCCGGACTGACCGACCAGGAGCGGCGCATCGTGGAGCTCATATCCGCCGGCATGAGCAACAAGGTCATCGGCCGTGAACTGGGCATCGCCGAAGGCACCGTCAAGGTCCACGTCAAGCACCTGCTGCGCAAGCTCAACCTGCGCTCCCGGGTCGAAGCCGCCGTCTGGGCGGTGGAGCACCTGGGCAAGACCTGACGCCGCTCCGACCCCGTTCAGGGCGCAGGGTTGGTATAGCGCAGGTGGATGGCTTCCACGGCCTGCAAGGCGTCTTCCGCCAGCGGCCGCTCCCAGGCATCCAGATTCTCCGCCAGTTGTTCCAGGCTCGTGGCACCGATGATCGTGCTGGTGACAAACCAGCGCCGGTAGACAAAGGACAGGGCCAGCACCGCCGGCGTCACGCCCAGTTGCGCCGCCAGCTCGGCGTAGGCCCGGACCGCCGCCGGCACGTTGGGCTTTTCGTAACGCTGGGCAAAGCCCTTGAATTCGTTCACCCGGCCCCGTCCCGGCGGGTCGGTCAGATACTTGCCGCTGAGATGGCCGAAGGCCAGGGGCGAATAGGGCAACAGGGCCACCTTTTCCCGGTAACACAGCTCCGCCATGCCGTACTCGAAGACCCGGTTCATGAGGTTGTAGGGGTTTTGCACCGACACCACCCTGGGCAGGCCATATTCCCCGGCCAGGCGAAGGAATTCCATCACCCCCCAGGGATGTTCGTTGGACAGCCCCACATAGCGCACCTTGCCCGCCTCCACCAACCGGGCCAGGGCCTCCAGCTGGTCGCGAATCGGCACACCGGCCTTTTCCTGGGCGGGATCGAACTGGTATTGGCCGAACATGGGCACATTCCGTTCTGGCCAATGCAACTGGTACAGATCGATGTAATCCGTTTGCAGACGGGTCAGGCTGCCTTCCACGGCTTCCCGGACATTGGCGTCGTCCAGGGCCCTGGGGCCGCCCCGTATCCAGCCCATGCTGCGGCGCGGCCCCGCCACCTTGGTGGCCAGCACCACCCGGTCCCGGGGTTGACGCTTCAACCAGCGCCCCACGATGCTCTCGGTCCGGAAGCAGGTATCGGCCCGGGGCGGCACCGGATACATCTCGGCCGTATCAATGAAATTCACCCCCCGCTCGAAGGCATGATCCAGCTGGGCATGGGCTTCGGCCTCGTCATTCTGCTGACCGAAGGTCATGGTGCCGAGACAGACCGCCGATACCTCCAAAGCACTGTACCCCAGCGTGCGATACTCCATTCCGTACTCCCCGCATCCCAGGCAAGATTCCGACAACCGCACTATACCCCGGCTACGGCCCGATCAAATCCATGAGCAAATCCGCCCCGGCCTCCGGCCACACCCGACATGCCGCCATCGTCCCCTACATCACCAAGGACGGCTCATCGATACGCGAACTGATGCACCCGGACCATCACCCCGTGCGCCGGCAAAGCCTGGCCGAAGCCGTCGTCCCGCCCGGGGTGCGCACCCGGCTGCACCTGCATGAGGAAAGCGAGGAAATCTATTTCATCCAGGCCGGCACCGGGCGCATGACCCTGGCCCGAGCACAATTCGACGTAGCTGCCGGGGATACCGTCCTCATCCCGCCCGGTACGCCCCATTGCATCGAGAATACCGGGCCGGAAGCCCTGGTCATCCTGTGTTGTTGTGCCCCGGCCTACCGTCACGAAGACACCCGGCTGCTGGAAGATTGACACGGGTCCCCCGGAACCGGGACTGGAACCTCATGGCTTGGGCTGGAACATCAGGCAGGCCTTGCCGGATGTCTCCAGGACCTCAAGACAGGGCAACCTGCGGCTCTTGAAGCCCATGGCCCGACACCCGTAGGGGAACCCCGGGTGATGCGTGATGTAGTGGTGCTGGCATTTCCAGCAATCCGGCTTGCCGTCTGCCTTGGCAGGGCCCCCATGCTTGGCTGCATCCTTTGCATCCTTATCCGGCACGATCATGCTTCCTACGACGAAAACTGACACCCCAAACGGCAACGCTAACTGGCAACCCAAACGAAAACGGCCCGCATCGCTGCGGGCCGTCTGGTATCTGGTGGCCAGTCTCGGAATCGAACCAAGGACACGCGGATTTTCAATCCGCTGCTCTACCAACTGAGCTAACTGGCCATCACTTCATGCCGGGTCCGGCGCGAAGAGCGGCATATTAAAGCGGTTTCCGTTCCCAAGGTCAAGCACGAGCGGGCGTGGCGGACTTGCCAAGGGGGACTTCCGGGGAAAAAACGAGACAAAACGGTGGCCTGACCGGAAAATGCGGCTTTTCGCACTCTGTTGACAAGGTTAGGCATGCGTACCCTCATTTGCGGCTCCATGGCATACGACTCCATCATGGTGTTCCACGACCGGTTCAAGAACCATATCCTCCCCGAGAAAATCCACATCCTGAACGTCGCCTTCCTGGTGCCGGAAATGCGGCGGGAATTTGGCGGATGTGCCGGCAACATCGCCTACAACCTGAAAATGCTGGGGGGCGAACCGGTGATCATGGCCACGGTGGGGGACGATTTCGCACCTTATTCCGAGCGCCTGAGCGGACTGGGCATCGAACAGACCCATTTGCGCCGCCTGGAGGGCAAGTTCACTGCCCAGGCCTTCATCACCACGGACCTGGATGACAACCAGATCACCGCCTTTCACCCCGGCGCCATGAACGGGTCCCATGAAAACACGGTTGCCGAAGCCCGGGACATCAGGCTGGGCATCGTCGCCCCGGATGGTCGCCAGGGCATGCTGGACCATGCCAGCCAGTTCAGGGAAGCGGGCATTCCGTTCATCTTCGACCCGGGCCAGGGCCTGCCCATGTTCAGCGGCGTGGAATTGCAGCAGTTCATCCAGCAGGCCGACTACGTGGCCGTGAACGACTATGAGGCCCAGTTGCTCCAGGAGCGGACCGGCCACGCGCTGGAACGGCTGGCCACCGAGGTGAAGGCCCTCATCGTCACCCTCGGGGCCCAGGGCTCGCGCATCTATGCCGAGGGCCAGGTGCACGACATTCCCGTGGCCAAGCCCCGGGCGGTGATGGACCCCACCGGCTGCGGCGACGCCTACCGGGCCGGCTTGATGTACGGCATGCTGAAGGGCTATGACTGGCCCACGGCCGGACGCCTGGCGGGGCTGCTGGGCTCCATGAAGATTGCCCACCGGGGCGGCCAGAATCACCGTTTCGACGCCCAGGAGGTGGCCGACCGGTTCCAGGAAGCCTACGGCTACGCGCTGTGAGGTGCGGCCCTTCCCAGCCCGCACCCTCCGGGTCATGGCAGTATTGATCGCAGCTCCGGGGCACTGACATGGCGGCGCAGCAATGGCCGGTTAAGCTGTGCTGATCATGTTTTTTCGAGCGGGGTGACGCCTTGCGCAAGCTGATTCGACTCACCCGGTTGGGCGCCCACATACTCTCAGGCGCCCTGACCCTGTTGTTGCGCTTTCCCTGGCTGGATCAGCAAGAACGGGAACGCAGGGTGTTGCGCTGGTCAGCGGGCATGCTGGCCATCCTCAACGTTCGGATCAAGGTCACCGGCCGACTGCCCGCGCTGAAGCAGCCCGGGCCGCTCATCGTCGCCAACCATGTGTCCTGGCTGGATATCCACCTGATCCACAGCGTCGTCACGGCGCGCTTCATTTCCAAGGCCGAGGTGCGCAACTGGCCCGTGGTGGGCTGGATGGCAGCCCAGACCGGCACCTTGTTCCTGGAGCGCAGCCGCAAGACCGATGCCGCACGGATGAACGGGCTGATGTCCGATTACCTGAAGGCGGGGGAGTGCCTGGCCCTGTTTCCCGAGGGAACCACCACGGATGGCCGGCAACTGAGAGCGTTCTACCCCTCCCTGTTCCAGCCGGCCGTGGAAGCCGGGGCCCAGGTCTGGCCGGCCCTGATCCGCTACCGCAGGCCGGACGGCAGCCACAGTCATGAGGCGGCCTACCACGACGACATCAGCCTGGGCACCTCCCTAGGCCGCATCCTGGCTCAGGAAGAGATCATTGCCGAACTGGATTTCCTGCCGCCCATCGAGACTGCCGGCAAGCATCGACGCGCCGTGGCGGCCGAGGCGGAATCCCTCATGCGTGCCGCTTTGGCGCCTGCCGGGCCTGACAGCGCACCTGGAACAGACCCCCATCCTCCAGGCGATAGGCCGTAAGGTCGCCCCCCCACAGGCAGCCCGTATCCAGGGCGATCACGTCGTCCCGGACCAGCAGGCCCAGGGTGGACCAATGCCCGAACAAGATGCGGGCACCGCCGTGGCGACGTCCGGGCGCATCGAACCAGGGCACCAGTCCCGCAGCTGCCCTGGGCGGATCCCGTTTCTCATCAAAATCCAGGCCGCCATCCGGGGCCAGGTAGCGCAGCCGGGTGAGGACATTGGCGATCATGCGCAGGCGGTCCTGGCCGGCATGGCCCGCCTTCCACCGGCGGGGCCGGTTGCCGTACATGTCGGCCAGGAAATCCCGGTAGCCGGGCCCGCGCAGGACGCTCTCCAACTCCCGGGCCAGGGCCTGGGCCTGATCCGGCGTCCACTCGGGCAGCAAGCCGGCGTGGACCATGAGCCAGCCGTCCTGGCGATGCAGCATGGGACGCTGGCGCAGCCAGCCAAGCACGGCCTCCCGGTCCGGGGCCTCCAGGATTTCCCCCAGGGTGTCCTTGCGATGGGCCGGCACATAGCCCTCTGCCACGGCCAGCAGATGCAGGTCATGGTTGCCCAGGACCGCAGTCACCTGGTCGTCGTGCTCCATGCACCAGCGCAGGAGGCCGATGGAGTCTTCACCCCGGTTCACCAGGTCACCGGTGATCCAGAGCCGGTCCCGGGCCGGATCGAAGGCAATCGCCTCCAGCAGCTCCCGGAAAGCCCCCATGCAGCCCTGAATGTCGCCGATCACGTATGTCGCCATGGAAAGCAGTTTAGCGGCGCTCGGCCGAATTGGTAAAATGCCCCGCCTCATGCTGTCCGATCTCAATCCCCCCCAACGCGACGCCGTGCGCTACCTGGATGGCCCCTTGCTGGTGCTGGCCGGGGCCGGCTCGGGCAAGACCCGGGTCATCACGCGCAAGATCGCCTACCTGGTGAACGAGTGCGATTTCGACGCCCGGCACATCGCCGCCATCACCTTCACCAACAAGGCCGCCCGGGAGATGAAGGAGCGGGTGGGCAGCCTGCTGGAAGGCAAGGCGGGACGGGGCCTCACCGTGTCCACCTTCCATTCCCTGGGCCTCCTGATGTTGCGCCACGACGCCCGCCGCCTGGGCTACAAGCCCAAGTTTTCGGTGCTGGATGCGGCAGACGCCCAGAAGATCCTGTCCGACATCATCAAGCCCACGGACAAGGCCACCCTGCGCCGGGCGGCCGCCACCCTGTCCAACTGGAAGAATGCCCTGCTGGGCCCCGAGGCGGCCATGGACGAGGCGGCCGATGAAGAGCAGCGTCAACTGGCCATTGCCTACCGGGCCTACCAGGACACCCTGAAGGCCTACCAGGCCATGGATTTCGATGACCTGATCCGCCTGCCCGTGGTCCTATTTCGCCAGGACGAAGAGGCGCGCACCCATTGGCAGGGCCGGCTGCGCTACCTGCTGGTGGACGAATACCAGGACACCAACGGCGCCCAGTACGAGCTGCTCAAGCTCCTGGCCGGGCCCATGGGCCGGTTCACCGCCGTGGGCGACGACGACCAGGCCATCTACGCCTGGCGTGGAGCCGACGTGGAAAACCTGCGTCGCCTGGGCCAGGATTATCCCCGCCTCAAGATCATCCCCCTGACCCAGAACTACCGTTCCTGCCAGCGCATCCTCCAGGCCGCCAACAGCGTCATCCGCAACAACCCGCGCCTGCATGAGAAAAACCTCTGGAGCGAGCTGGGCCTGGGCGAACCCATCGAGATCGTCCGCTGCAAGGATGAAAACCACGAGGCGGAAACTATCGCCATGCGCATCTCTGGCCTGAAGTTTGAACGCCGGGGGCGCTTTTCAGATTTTGCCGTGCTCTACCGGGGCAACCACCAGGCCCGCCTGTTCGAGGAAGCCCTGCGGGAACACAAGATTCCCTACGTGCTGTCAGGCGGGCAATCCTTTTTCGACCGCGCCGAAATCAAGGACCTGATCGCCTACCTGCGCCTCATCGCCAACCAGGACGACGATCCGGCCTTCATCCGGGCCGCCACCACGCCGCGCCGGGGCATCGGTCCCGGCACCCTGGAAAAGCTGGGCCATTATGCTGCCGAACGCCACATCAGCCTGTTCGAGGCCATGTTCGAGACCGGCGCCGAAACCCAACTGGCCGGCAAGCCTCTGGAGCACCTGCACGAATTCGGCGACTTCATCAATCGCCTCGCCTTCCGGGCCGAAAAGGAACCCGCCGGGCGCATCCTGGAAGATCTGCTGGCCGCCATACGCTACGAAGAATGGCTGTATGAATCCGAAGACGATCGGGCCGCCAAGACCAAGTGGGAAAACGTGCGCCAATTCGTGGACTGGCTGACCAAAAAGGGGGATGAAGACGGCAAGACCCTGATCGACCTGACCCAGACCGTCGCCCTGATGAACCTGCTGGAAGGCCGGGAAGAAGCCGAGCCGGACGCCGTCCGATTGTCCACGCTGCATGCCGCCAAGGGCCTGGAATTCCCCCACGTGTATCTGGCCGGGGTGGAAGAAGAGATCCTCCCCCACCGGGAATGCCTGGAGGACGACCGGCTGGAGGAAGAGCGGCGCCTGATGTACGTGGGCATCACCCGGGCCCAACGCAGCCTCACCATCACCTGGTGCGGCAAACGAAAAAAAGGCGGCGAATGGGTCCCCTGCGAAGCCTCCCGATTCCTGGCCGAACTGGGGGACGGCGAAATCCGCCAGAGCGGCACGGACACCCGAGACCCCTCCGCCGTCAAGGAAGAAGGCAAGCGACGCATGGCCAGCCTGAAAGCCATGCTCACCTCCGGCAGGCCCGAAAACCCGGGCCAATGACCCCGCATCCGGCCATGCGGCAAAAAAACTACACGTCGTGAAGCCTTAACACAATATCTATACATTACGGTATAAGATATTTCACATATTGGCGCAGCCAATACCAAGAACAGGCAGCCTGACTGCCATCCATAACGCGGGTGGACCCTGATGCCGCATCACCTCTCGATCCAAGGGAGGACTATGGCAGGGGTCATATAACGGAGGTCCGAACATGGGCTACCTCAGAAGCTTGTTTTGTACCCACCAATGGGACGACGGCTGGGAACATTCCAAGCACCAATGCACGAAATGCGGCAAACGGGAACCCCATGACTGGGTCCTGGTGACCGACCCCAAGGCCCAGGTCAGACCCGCCAGCAATCAGCCAGCAAAGGCCGCCCCCCAAACCTTCCGCTGCAGCATCTGCGGCGCCATGCGACTGCGGTAGGCACCCGCCCCCAACGCCTCCCCGGTGAATGACACCATCATTCCTGGGACGCCGGGCAAACGCAGCCGATCAGCCAGCACCAAAAAAAACGCGGCCATAGCCGCGCTTTTTACTTAGACCACTGCGTTTACTTGGCAGCCGCTTTGGTCTTGGCCGCCTCGATGGCACCCTTGGCCTGAACCACCATGTAGTCCACCGCCAGTTTCACGTCGGCATCGGCCAGGTTGGGATCGCCGCCCTTGGCAGGCCCGCCGAAGGTGCCATTGATGGCCGCACCATACAGATAATCCTTGCCTTCCTTGATAAGTCCGTTCCAGGCCGCCACATCATCCAGCTTCTGGGCCCCCGTCATGCCGGTGTCATGGCAGGTGGCGCACTTGGCGGCATATACCGACTGCCCCCGGACCAATTCGGCCGCACTGGGTTCCCGCTCCTTGACCAGGACCGCCTCGAAACGGGCACCGGCCGCATTGGTCATGAAGACCATGCCGCGAGCCACCTCCAGGTCGCTCAACTCGGGATCACCGCCCCTGGCCGGCATGTTGCGAATGCCCTTGATGGCATGGCTCAGCAAGGTCTCGTAGCCCTGGCCCAGGCGCTTGCCCCAGGCCGCAGCATCCTCGAACTTGGGCGACTCCAGAGCCCCGGAACCGTGGCAGGAGGCACAGACCTCGTTGTAAACCTGCTCGCCGGTGCGCTCCACCCGGGGCACATTCGGATCTACCGCCAGGGACACGCCAAAGGGCTTCACCCGGTCGCGGACGGCCTGGTCGCTCTCGTCAGCGGTAGCCTCATCCACCTGTCTGGTCTGGATGCCGACGGCCAGAAGCACGATCAGCAGGATCGCCAGACCGGGGGCAAACAAGCCGCCCAGCAAGGCATAGATGAACTCCATGGGAGTCGTTTTGGTCATTTCATGATGTT
>DYHB01000054.1 GCA_020724415.1 Thiobacillus sp. | reverse complement strand
ACACCCAGTAACGGCAAGGCTTTCAAGGCCGTTGTAATAATAGAGTGGGAGTGAGTCGCTGGTAGCACCCGACAGAAGGAGGCAGGATGGCTGAACTCGACGAGACGCCGGAACAATGGCTGAGCCTGCATGGCAGCGCCCTGTACAGCTACGCCATGACCCGATTGCGGGATAGCCACAAGGCCGAGGAGGCGGTCCAGGAGACCCTGGTGGCGGCGTTGACGGCCCAGGCCCGCTATGCCGGTGGTGCTTCGGTGCGCACCTGGCTGATCGGCATTCTCAAGCACAAGATTCTGGACCAGTTCCGACGGGAGGCTCGGGAAACGCCCCTGGAGGATCCCGAGGAAGTCCTGGAGGACATGGATCATCAGATCGCGGCCCAGTTCAAGCCCAACGGACATTGGCTCAATCGTCTGGCGGACTGGGGCAACCCCGAATCCACCCTGGAGGCCAGCCAGTTCCGGGAGGTGCTCCAGCGCTGCATGGATGGCCTGCCGGACCGCCTGGCCCGTTTATTTCTGTTGCGGGAAGTCCTGGAGGAAGACACCGATACCATCTGTCAGGAACTGGACATTACTCCGACCAATCTGTGGACGATGCTCTACCGGGCTCGCATGGGCCTGCGCAAATGTCTGGAGCGGGACTGGCTGGCCATGGCAAGGAGTGCTTGATCGATGTTGACCTGCAGGCAGGCGACCCAGGTGATTTCCGAGGCCCAGGACCGGCCTCTGGGCTGGCGCGAGCGCTGGTCCTTGCGCCTGCACCTGATGATGTGCGTCAGTTGCCGTGCCTTTGAGCGCCAGATGCGCCTGATCCGGCGGCTGCTGCGCCAGCAGGAGGCGGAAGCGCCGGTTGAACTGCCCGAGGAGGCACGCCAGCGGATACAGAAAACCCTGGATGCCCATCGGCACGGCTCGGCCCCGGACTGAGGGCAGCCCCATCCTCAATCCTGACAGGGCAAGCGCGTTCAAGCGGGCTTGAGCATGCCCAGGCCCTTGGAGGCAAGCAGGCAGAAGGCCTTGAAGTCGGCGTAGGTCTTGGCGTCCAGACCGCAGGAGCCGTGGCCCCGGTCGGCGTAGATCAATCCGGCAGGCTGATTGTTGGCGAACAGGGACATGGCGTAGAAATCGCCTTCACACAGGATGGATTGCAGCCTGGGCGCTACACGGGGCCACAGCTGCGGGCGGTTTTCCGGGTTGATCCAAACACCCTGGGGCTTCAGCATTAGCAGGCAGAACAGATCCTTGCCCGCCAGGGCGAATTCGAAATGGCGCAAGGGGTCCGAGGCGGGAATCCCGAGGGAAAAGCGCACCTTGATCCGTTCGCCATCGGGGGTGGTCATGGCAAACAGGATTCGAGACAAGCCCAGCCCGGTGTGCAGCCCGCGCAGAATCTGGGCCGACAGTTGGGTGAGGGTCAGTGTGCCATCCAGGTGGCTCTGGATGAAATCCTGGGTTTGGCGTAGCACGGCCAGGTCCGGCATGGGGCAGGTGTCACCGTCCGGAGGGGAGGGTGGGGTTACCGGGGCCGGAGTCCGGGTGCCCGGCGTCTTTTGCGCACTTGCGGCTGGGCGCCTATCAACGGCCGGGGGCGCAGCCGGTGTGACGGTTTCTTCCTCCTCATCGCCGGGCTCCGGGGGCCATTCACCCGGTAGCATCACCAGCCAGGCGGCCGCTGGGGTCGAGGGTATCCAGGCACCATAGCGGGCGGCCCGGATGGCATTCTGGTGCACCGTGGTGGCGATGTATTCCAGGGCCTTGGTATCGGCATCGGCCAAGGTCAGATAGTCTTCGGCCAGTTGGGGCTGCCACCAGCCCCGGCGGCTCCGGTGGGCAATGTCCAGACAGGCCAGGAGGATGCTTTGCCGGATCCGGTCGGCCAGCCTGGGGTCGAACAGGTCGCGGATGACTTCGGGAACCTTCCAGGCGGACATCATGGCCAGGCGGAATTCGGTCAGAGGAAACCCCAGCACTTCCACCTCGGCCGAGTCATAGTCCATGCGGCGCCGTTTCCTGGCCAATTGCCGGGCGACATCCGGGGTCTGGAGCCAGAACAGCAGATCGGGCACATAGTAGAGCAGGGCGGCCACCTCCACCTCTTCGGCCCGGGTGTCGGCCTTGAGGACACAAAAATCCCGTGCCTGCCAGGCGGCATGCTGGGCGATGCGGAGCAGTCGGTAGACGGAGGCCAGCACCTGGGGGTCTTTTCCCGCCGGGGTGTCTTCCAGGACCGGCATGGCGGCCACCTTGTTCAGAAACGGGATTACGCCCTGCATCAGCACGGCATGTTCCACCGTGGCGATTTCGCCGCCCAGGCTGCGGCTCGATCGATTGTTGGCCTGGTAGATGACCCTGAGGGTGGCCAGGGGATCACTCAACAGAACCCGGGCCAGTTCCCTGGCGCTCAGTTCGTCCTGACGCTGGCGCAAGCTCAGGAGGGTGTCCCGGGTATGACGAAAAATGGGGGTTTCACCGGGCTTCAGCCGGGCCAGGAGCGCTTTCAGGGTCAGCGAATCCGCCATACCAGCAATCTCCCCTGGCTCATGTCATGCAGGTCCACGACCTCGTCCGGGGCGTGGCCAGGTACGGTAAAGGTATTGCTGATGAACAGGGTACCCGGACGCATCTCGCGGCAGACCTTTTCCCACAGCGTGGGCATGGGCTCCGGCGAAAGGTAGGCGTAGACGGCATCGTATCGGGAGAGATCCTCGGACCATAAGGAGCCCAGGCGCAAGCTGGCCTTTCGCCCCAGCCGCAGTCGGCTGGCCAGCCAGGACAAGGGCGCCGTCTCGACCCCATGGAGATCCACTTCGGGGCGTTCCCGGGCAATGTGGGCGAGCAGTCCGCCCAGACCGCTGCCCAGGTCCAGAAACCGGCAGTCCCCGCCCGGCAGGCGTTCCAGGACAGCCTGGTGTGCCTGTCGGCTGGACAGGTAAAGGGGTACCCGGTTGGTGAGGGCGCCCAGGGAGGTCAGGGCCAGCAGGGCCAGGCCGGCGAGATACCAGCCCGGGTGGCCGTCCAGCGCCAGGGCCAGGGCCAGAAGCGGCATGAAAAGGAGGTTGATTCCCTGCCACCACCAGGGCAGCCCCAGGCGGCGGCTGACCAGGGCAGCCAGCAGGCCTTCCAGCAGCACGAAGACCACCACGCCGGAGGGCCACTGGAACTGGGCCAGGAGTGCATTGAACACCATGGCACCGGGCAGGGCGATGGCATGGGCGAGGAGTGGCCTCAGGCGCATGGCCAGGCGCGGCGGGGAGAGGGCAAGGCTATTGTCGGCCATGGAGCTGGTTTGACAGTTGCTCGGCTGTGGCGGCCTCCACCTGCTGGCCTTCCTTGGTGATGGCGTCCTCGGCCCGCTTGTTCATGACGATGATGGAGATGCGCCGGTTGACTGGATCCTGGGGGGCGTCCTTCAGGAACGGGACGGCATCGGCCAGGCCCACCACGCGCATGATCTTGCCTTCCTCCAGGCCACCGGCCACCAGCTCCCGCCGGGAGGCATTGGCCCGTTCAGCGGACAGTTCCCAGTTGCTGTAGCCCCGTTCGCCGGACAGGTATTGCACCGAATCCGTATGGCCGGACAGGCTGATGCGGTTGGGCAGATCGTTCAGAGTCTTGCCGATCTCGCGCAAGATCTCCCGGGTATAGGCCTTCATCACCGCGCCGCCGGAATCGAACATGGGCCGGTTCTGGTCATCCACGATCTGGATTCGCAGGCCCTCATTGGTGATGTCGATCTTGAACTGTTTCTTGAAAGGTTTCAGGTTCTTGTTGTTTTCAATGAGCTTTTCCAGCTTTTCCTTCATGTCCTTGAGGCGCGCGGCGTCCTGACGTTCCCGATCGGCCTTGGATTTATCCAGGCTGAGGGCATCCTTCTTGTCGGCGGCATCGCCGCGCATGACCTGGCCGGCCTTGCGGGTCAGGTCCTCGCCGCCACCCTTGATCACGCTGGAGGCGTCGCCGGAGCCGGAACCCCCTTGCAGGGCCACATGGAGCGGGGTCTTGAAGTAGTCCGCGATACCCTCCATTTGCCCCTTGGTTGTGGAACCCAGCAGCCACATGAGCAGGAAGAAGGCCATCATGGCGGTCACGAAGTCAGCATAGGCGATCTTCCAGGCGCCACCATGGGCGCCACCGCTCACCTTCTTGATGCGCTTGATTACGATCGGGCGTTGGGAATCGTCGGCCATGGGTCCATCCTGCCTTACTTGCCTTTACGGTTCTTGATGTCTTCCTCCAGTTCGCTGAAGGACGGCCGCTCGTTGCTGTAGAGCACCTTGCGGCCAAACTCCACGCAGACCTGGGGCGCGAAGCCGTTGAGGGAGGCCAGCAGGACCACCTTGACGGTCTGCAGGGCCTTGCTCGATTCGGCGGCCTTGGCTTCGATGCCCTTGGCCAAGGGGGTCATGAAGGCATAGCCCAGCAGAATGCCCAGGAAAGCGCCCACCAGGGCCTTGGCGATCAGGCCCCCAAGTTCCGCCGGCGGCAGATGCAACGAACCCATGGTCACCACGATGCCCATGACCGCCGCGACGATACCGAAAGCGGGGAGGCTGTCCGCCAGCGCACCGACGCTGTGGGAGGCATGCATCTCTTCGTGGTGGTGGGTCTCGATCTCAGTGTCCATGAGGTTTTCGATCTCCAGGGCATTGAGGTTGCCGCCCACCATGAGGCGCAGGTAGTCGGTGATGAACTCCAGGAGGTGGTGATTGGACGTGATGTTGGGGTACTTGGTGAAAATGGCACTCTTGTCCGGCTCTTCCACGTCGCTTTCCAGGGACATCAGGCCTTCCTTGCGTACCTTGGCCAGAAGTTCGAACAGGAGCCCCAGCAGTTCCATATAGAAGGACTTGGTGTATTTGGAACCCTTGAAGCAACTGGCCATGCTGCCCATCATGTGCTTGAAGGCATGGATGTTGCTGGCGGCGATGGCGGCCCCGAAAGCCGCGCCGAAGATCATGATGAACTTGCCCGGTTGCACCAAGGGGCCCAGCATGCCGCCGCTCATGAGATAGGGCACGAAAATCGTGAGCAGGGCTACGACCCAACCGATGATCACCATCATGGTGTGTTCTCCTTGTTCTGCGCTCCACGTCCAACCGACGCATATTTCTTGACCGGTCCGAATCCGGCACGGTGCACCGGCGCGGGACCCCAGGTTTCCAGGGCGGCGAGGTGCTCCGGTGTGGGGTACCCGGCGTGCTTGTCAAACCCGTATTCGGGGTAGATATCGGCAAGTATTGTCATTTCTTTATCCCTTTTTGTCTTGGCCAGTATGGAGGCCGCCGAGATGCAGGGCTCCAGGCTGTCTCCCTTGACGATGGCCAGGGCCGGGCAGGGCAGTTCCGGACACCGGTTGCCGTCGATCAGGGCATATTCTGCTGCCGGAGTGAGGCCCATGACTGCCCGGCGCATGGCCAGCAGGCTGGCATGAAGGATGTTCAATTCCAGGATTTCCTCCACGCTGGCGCTGGCAATGGACCAGGCCAGGGCATGTTGGCGGATTTCCTCGGCCAGGCGTATGCGGTTGGCAGCACTGAGTTTTTTGGAATCTTTCAGTCCGGGGATCGGTCGGGCCGGATCGAGGATCACGGCGGCGGCCACCACCGGCCCGGCCAGGGGGCCCCGGCCGGCTTCATCGACGCCGCAGGTCAGGCGGGGACGCATCATGTCGGTTTCCATTGCGTGCCGAGCATCCAGCGGCCGACCCCTGGGGCGTGGCAGGGAGGGGGAGGCAGGCGGCGGCACTTCATTGCAAGAAGGGTTCGAGGGCGGCCACGATGGCCTGGGGCGTGTCCCGGCGCAAGCTGGCGCGCAGGGGGGCAAAGTCGCTCCGCATGGCCGCCCGGCGCTCGGGATGATCCAGCAGATCCAGCAGCGCGCCGGCCAGGATATCAGGTCGGGCCTGGTCCTGGATGTATTCGGGAACGATGAAGCGTCCCGCCAGGATATTCGGCAGCCCCACGTAGGGCAGACCGGTGGACTTGCGCTTCATCAACCAATAGGTCAGGCGCGGAACCCGATAGGTGATGACATGGGGGCAATCCAGGAGCAGGGCCTCCAGGGTGGCCGTGCCGGACGCGATCAGGGCCGCATCGGCCGCCTGCATGACCTCGTGGGCGCCTCCCTCCAGAAGGCGAAAATCGAGGCCGCTGGCCCCCTCCACCTGGATCATGGCCTGAAAATGGTCGCGGTGGGCAGGCCGTACCAGGGGAACCAGGAACTGGCTCCCGGGCTTGGTTCGTGCCATGGCCAGGGCCGTACGCACGTACAGCCGGGACAGGGCTTTCACCTCGCTGTCCCGGCTGCCTGGCATCAGGGCGACACAGGCCCGGTCAGGGGGCAGTCCGAGTCGGGTGCGGGCGGCACTGTGATCGATGGTTTCAGGCAGGGCGGCGGCCAGGGGGTGGCCCACGTAACTGGCGGGAATGCCTTCCTGTTGGTACAGGGTTTCCTCGAAGGGAAAGACCAGCAGCATGTGGGACACCGCCTTGCGGATCAGATGGATGCGGTCCCGGCGCCAGGCCCAGATGGACGGGCTGACGAAATGTACTGTAGGGATGCCCGCCTGGCGCAAATCCTGTTCCAGGGTCAGGTTGAAATCCGGCGCGTCGATGCCGATGAACAAGGCGGGCGGGGAGTGGAGCAAGTCGTCCCGCAATTGCCTGCGTATGGCCAGGATCTTGCGCAGGTTCGCCAGGGCCTCCACATAGCCGCGCACGGAGAGGGTCTCCATGGGAAAGAGCGACCGGACACCCAATGCCTGCATGCGGGGGCCTGCGATGCCGTAGAAGTGGATGGCATGGCCGGCATCCTGCAAAGCCTTGACCAGGAGGCTGCCCAACAGATCGCCGGACGATTCACCCGCCACGATGGCGACGTTTTTCATGCCCGGCCCGGAGATGGCAGTGCGGCTACCGGGGCACCCTGACGATGGTTTGTGGTCACTGCATTACGTTGCATGACGCGCCACGTGTCACCGGATGACGCCCCGGCCCGGCTCGGCCAGGAAGTCCGCCAGGAGCTGCAGCTCGGGTTGATCGCCGGCTGCCTGGGCGATGCCGGCCTGGGCCTCTGCCAGTCCCAGGCCGGACTTGTACAGCGTCTTGTAGGCCCGTTTCAAGGCCGCCAGGGCCTCCGGGCTGAACCCGCGTCGCTTCAATCCCTCGCTGTTCAGGCCATGGGGCTGGGCCGGATTGCCCGAGACGGTGATGTAGGGCGGCACGTCCTGGCGGATGGAACTGCCCAGGCCGCTGATGACATGGGCGCCGATGCGACAGAACTGGTGTACCAGGGTGAAGCCCCCCAGGATGGCGTAATCTCCCACGCTCACGTGGCCGGCCAGGGAGGCGTTATTGGCGAAGATGGTGTGGTCGCCCACCTGGCAATCATGGGCCAGATGTACGTAGGCCATGATCCAGTTGTGGCTGCCCAGGCGGGTAACGCCGGCGTCCTGGGTGGTTCCGGTATTGAAGGTGCAGAACTCCCGGATGGTGTTGTGGTCACCGATTTCCAGCCGGGTAGGCTCGCCGGCATATTTCTTGTCCTGGGGCTCTTCGCCCAGGCTGACGAAGTGGAAAACCCGGTTGCCCCTGCCCAGGGTCGTATGCCCTGCGATCACGGCATGGGCGCCTATCTCGCAGTCATCCCCGATGGTGACGTGCTCGCCGATGATGGCATACGGGCCCACCCGGACATTGCGACCCAGCCGTGCGCCCGGAGCGACGAGGGCCGTGGGGTGGATGGCTCCGGGTCCGAAAAGGCTCGCATCCACGATGATTACGCCAGTTCACGCACGGTACACATCAGATCTGCCTCGCAGACCACCTGGCCGTCCACCAGGGCCTTGCAGGCGTATTTCCAGATACCCCGGATGTGCTTGACCAGCTTGGCCTCCAGGCGCAACTGGTCACCGGGCACCACCGGCTTCTTGAAGCGGGTATTGTCGATGCCGACGAAATACACCACGGTATCCGGGGTCACGGTGATATCGGCCGACTTGAACGAAAGCAAGCCGGACACCTGGGCCAGGGCTTCCACGATCAGCACCCCCGGCATGACCGGGTGATGGGGGAAATGACCCGTAAACTGCGGTTCGTTCATGGTCACGTTCTTGATGGCCACGATATGGTCCCCTGGGACCACCTCCAAGACCCGGTCCACCAGCAGGAACGGGTAGCGGTGGGGCAAATGCTTCATGATTTCGGCGATGTCCATGGGGGTCAGTCCTTGCTGTGGTTGGATTCGAAGCGCTTTTCGAGGCTGTTCAGTCGTTGGCGCAGGGTGGCCAGGTGGCGTAGCTGGGCCGCGTTCTTCAGCCAGTCGGCGTGGGGCATGATGGGTTGGACCGAGGTATAGACACCGGCCTGGAGGATGTCCTTGGCCACGAAACTGCCGGAGGAGATGGTCACGTCATCGGCAATGCGGTAGTGCCCCATGATGACGGCGCCACCGCCGATGCGGCAGCGTTGCCCGATGTGGGTGCTGCCGGCGATGCCGACACAGCCGGCGATGGCCGTGTGGGCGCCGATGTGGCAGTTGTGGGCGATTTGAACCTGATTGTCCACCTTGACGCCATCCTCGATCACCGTATCGTCCAGGGCGCCCCGGTCCACCGTGGACCCGGCGCCGATTTCCACGTCGTCGCCGATGATGACGATGCCCACCTGGGGCACCTTGACCCAATGGTCGTCTTCCCAGGCAAAACCGAAGCCGTCCGCACCGATGACGGCCGCAGAATGAAGAATGACACGATGGCCGATCCGGCAACCGTCGTAGAGGGTGACCTGGGGATGCAACAGGCCATCATCGCCCAGGACCACATGCCGGCCGATCGCGCAACCGGCCCCGATGCGGCAGCGGGCCCCGATGACCGCACCGGATCCCACCACGACACCGGGTCCGATTTCCGCACTGTCGCTGATCCGGGCATCCCCGGCGATGCTGGCGCTGGGGTGGATGCCGGGCTGGACCGGGGAGGCCGGGTGGAACAAGGCGGTGACGCGGGCAAAGGCGGCGTGGGGATTGTCTACCACAAGGGCCGGGCAGGGTAGGCCGGCGTCGGCCAGGGAAGCCCCCACGATAAGTGCGCCCGCCCGGGTTTTGCGGGCCGCTTCCAGGTGGCTCTTGCCGACCACAAAGCCGATCTGTCCGGGCCCAGCACCGTGCAAGGAGGCTACGCCCTCAAGGGGGGGATCGGAGTCGACTTCCGGGGAGTGGGCTATCAGTCGGCCGCCGATCCTGGCTTGCAGTTCGGAAAGCCTGAACACGGGACCGGACAAGGATCAACGCTCCAGGGCCTTCAGTACACGATCCGTAATGTCAATCCGCGGGCTGGCGAATACGGCCGATTCCACGATCAGGTCGAAGCGCTCCTTTTCGGCGATGTCGCGGATGACCTTGCGGGCCCGGTCGTGCACCGTGGCGAACTCATCATTCTGGCGCCGGTTCAAGTCCTCGCGGAATTCCCTCTGGCTGCGCTGGATGTCCCGGCTCAGGGTGGCCAATTCCCGTTCCCGCTTGGAGCGTTCGGCTTCGCTCAGGGTCAGGCTTTCCTTTTCCAGCAGGCTCTGCAAGTCCCGGGCCTGCTTGACCGATTTTTGAATCTCCTGCTCCTGCTTGCTGAACTCTGGTTCGAGCTTGCGTTTCACGTTCTTGGCAATCTGGGAATCCTGGAAAACCCGCTGAGTATTGATGTAGCCGATCTTGATGTCCGCGGCCACGGCATCGGCGGCCACCATCGGAGCAAGAAACAGGGAGAGAGCGAGGGACAAGGTGAGGGGATATACGATGAAGGAGGCGAATGTACGCATGGGATGTTGACTCCGTTATTCTCAGAACACGCTACCCAGTTGGAACTGGAATTCCTGGATTTCGTCACCTTCCTGCTCACGCAGGGGCTTGGCCAGGCTCAACTTGAGGGGGCCCATGGGAGATATCCAGGTGACCGCCAAACCGGCGGAATAGCGCAGATCATCCAGGTCGAACTCGTTGAAGGCGGCTCCCCCGTCCACGAAGGCACTCAGGCGCAGGGAACGGTCGGTGCCGGCCCCCGGGAAGGGGAACATGAGCTCGGCACTGCCCACCAAACGCTTGCTGCCGCCAATGGCATCACCCGTGATCGGATCCTTGGGGGTCAGGGTGCCGGTATCGAAGCCCCGTACGGAGCCAATGCCGCCAGCATAGAAGTTGCGGAAGAAGGGCAGGGGCTTGTCGTTGAGGCCATCGCCATAGCCGATCTCGCCGTTGAGCATCAGGGTGATCTTGTCGGACAGGGGCTTCAGCCACTGGTGCTCGTAGGCCAGCTTGTAGTATTGCAGGTCACCCACGGGGGTGCCCCATTCAGCCGTAAACTTCTTCAGGCTGCCCTTGGTCGGGAAGAGATAGCTGTCCCGGCTGTCCCGGGCCCAGCCCATTTCCAGACGGAGGGATTCGGTCGTGTCGCCATATTCCGTCAGGAAATCGGTGATGCTCTGGCTGACAGTGCCCAGGGGATCCACCGTCAGGGTGTACTGCTCCAGGGCGGCACCCAACTGGATGGTGTCGTATTCACTGATGGGCACGCCCAGGCGGATGCCGGCACCGAGGGTGGAGGTCTCGTAGTCATCCACCGAGTCCAGCTCGGTATAGTCCCGGTCCCGGCGGTAGATGTCATAGCCCAGGCTGATGCCATCGTGGGTGTAGTAGGGGTTGGTGAAGGACAGGGAATAAATGGTGTTCACGCTGCCCGAGTTGATTTGCAGGGACATGCGGTTGCCGGTGCCGAACAGATTGTTCTGGGTGACCGAACCCGACACGACCACGCCATCGGAACTCGAGAAGCCTGCACCCAGCAGGATGTTGCCGCTGGGGACCTCGGTCACGTTGACATTCACGTCCACCTGGTCCGGGGCGCCCGGCACGGGCGGCGTCTCGATGGCCACTTCACGGAAGTAGCTCAGGCGGCCGATCCGCTCCCGCGAGCGGTTGATCTTCTCGGCGGAATAGGTCGCCCCTTCCATCTGGCGCATCTCCCGTCGTATCACCTCGTCCTTGGACTTGGTGTTGCCGGAGACGTTGATGCGACGTACCGAGACCTTGCGGCCCGGATCCACCAGGAAGTTGAAGGCCACCTGGTTCTTGTCACGATCCAGCTCGGGTGCGGCATTGATGTTGGCGAAGGCATAACCGTCGTTGCTGAGACGATCACCCAACTGCTTCACCGAGGCGTTGAGCTTGTCCCGGGAAAAGACATCGCCGGGCTTCATGGTCACCAGGGGCCGCAGTTCATCCTCGGGTATGGGCAGATCGCCCGAGAAACGGAAGTCCGATACCGTGAATTTGGGCCCTTCCGTGATGTTGACGGTGATGTAGATGTCCCGGCGGTCCGGCGTGATGGATACCTGGGTGGAGTCCACGGAAAACAACAGGAAGCCCTGGTTCAGGTAGAACGAGCGCAAGGCTTCCAGATCGCCTGCCAGCTTCGGTTTCGAGTACTGGTCGTTCTTGCTGAACCAGGTCATGGTTCCGGGCGTGCTCAGGGTGAATTCCTTGAGCAGTTCCTTCTCGGTGAAGGTCTGGGCCCCCACGATGTTGATGCCCCGGATCTTGGTGACTTCCCCTTCCACCACCTCGAAGTTCACCGCCATGCGGTTGCGTTCCAGGGGTGACGTCCGGGTCTTGACCTCGGCGGCGTACAGGCCCCGGTTGAAATACTGGCGCTTCAATTCCTGTTCGGCCTTGTCCAGCAGGGCCTTGTCCAGGATGCGGCCCTCGGCCACGCCCAACTGCTTCAGGGCACCCTTGATGTCTTCGACCGGAAATTCCTTCATGCCCGTGAAATCCAGCTGGGCAATGGCTGGCCGTTCCTCCACCCACACGACCAGTACGTCCCCCAGGGTTTCCAGGCGCACGTCCTTGAAGAATCCGGTGGCATAGAGTGCCTTGATGGCCTCGGAGGCGCGATCAGGGGTCAGGGTATCGCCGACCCGCACGGGCAGGTAGCTGAAGACAGTACCGGCTTCGGTGCGCTGGATGCCGTCCACCCGGATGTCGCTGACAACAAAGGGCTCGAAGGCATGGGCGTGGAGCGACAGGGCCAGTGCAGCGCCGAGGAGGGTAAGCTTGTGGACGATGTGCATGAATGTGATGTCTATGGTTCTTGTGGGATCAGCCGGTCAACAAACGCTGGAAATCGTTGAAAAGGGCAAAAAACATCAATGCTGCCAGGAGCGCGGCGCCGATCTTCTGGCCTATCACCTGAATTCCCTCGGAAACAGGCTTTCCGGTGACCAATTCGGCAGAATAATACAGCAAATGGCCGCCATCCAGTAATGGCACCGGCAGCAGGTTCAGCACTCCCAGGCTGACGCTGACCAGGGCCAGGAAAGCCACGAAGGCGGTCAGTCCGGCCTGGGCCGACTTGCCGGCATAATCGGCAATGGTGATGGGTCCGGACAGATTTTTCAGGGAGGCTTCGCCCATGATCATGCGGCCCAGCATCCTGAGGCTGAACACGGAAAGCTCCCAGGTCTTGGTGAGTGCCCGGCCGGCGGCCTCCACCGGTCCGTAGGCGGTCTGCACCTGCAAATGCTCGAACATGCCCGGCTCGACCCGTGGGCCGGCCCCGATGCGTCCCATGCTGGCGTTGCCGGCCTGGACCGACTGGGGCGTCACCGCCATGACCAGCCGCCGGCCGTTGCGTTCCACTTCCAGCTCCAGGGCGCGCCCGGGCGACTCACGAATGGCACGCACCAGCTCGGCCCAGTGGGCGATGGGCGACTGGTTGGCCGCGATCACATGGTCACCCGCTTGCAGGCCGGCCAGGGCGGCGGGGCTGTCTGCCATGATCTCGCCCAGCACCGCCGGGATGACAGGATCGAAGCGACGCACGCCCAGCAGGTTCAGGGGGTCCTGCTCGAAGGCTTCCGACTGGGCGGGGTCGGCCTGGAGACGGATGAACTTGAGATGGCCGGCGGCATCCACGGCCTCCAGGTCCAGGGGGGCCGCGCCCACGCCGTGCTTGAGGACCAGCCAGTGCAGGTCCTGCCAGTTGCTGACGGCTTCGCCGTTGATGCTGCGGATCTCGTCGCCATCGGCCAGGCCGGCCATGAGGGCCGGGGTGTCCTGGGGCGGCGCACCGATAATGGGTTTCAGGGCCGTGACCCCATGGACGAACAAGGCCCAGTAGAGAACGATGGCCAGGAGGAAATTGGCCAGAGGGCCGGCGGCCACGATGGCCATGCGCTGCCATACCGTCTTCCGGTTGAAGGCATAGGGCAGGTCGCCCTCGGCCACATCGCCTTCCCGCTCGTCCACCATTTTCACGTAACCGCCCAAGGGAATGGCGGACAGGGCCCATTCGGTGCCGTGGCGATCCTGGTGCCGGGCAATGACGTTGCCAAAACCGACCGAAAAGCGCAGCACCTTGACCCCGCAGGCCCGGGCCACCAGATAGTGGCCGAATTCGTGGATCACGATCAGGATGGCGATGGCGAGGAGGAAAGAAAGCAGGGTGGTCATGGCTCAGTCTTCAGGTCATGCAACCCGGGTTAGACCCGGTGCTCGCGGATCCATTCCCGGGCCCGCATCCGGGCTTCCAGGTCCACGGCCTCCAGATCATCCAGACTGGCGGCATCCCGGCTGCCCAGCCCGTCCAGGACGGCGGACAGGCAACCCGGTATGGCCAGGTAGGGAATGCGATGGTCAAGGAAGGCCGCCACGGCTTCCTCGTTGGCTGCATTCAGGATGGCCGAGGCGGCACCGCCGGCCTCCAGGGCCTGGTAGGCCAGCTTGAGGCAGGGAAACCGCTGGTAGTCCGGGTTTTCGAAGGTCAGGGTGCCGATCCTGGCCAGTTCCAGCCAGGGCACGCCGGCCTCCACCCGGTCCGGATAGGCCAGGGAATGGGCGATGGGGGTGCGCATGTCGGGATTGGACAACTGGGCCAGCACGGAGCCGTCCAGGTATTCCACCATGGAGTGGATGATGCTCTGGGGATGGATCACCACTTCGATCTGGTCCGGGCGGGCGTTGAACAGCCAGTGGGCTTCGATGACCTCCAGGCCCTTGTTCATCATTGTGGCGGAATCCACGGAGATCTTCTTGCCCATGACCCAGTTGGGATGAGCCACGGCTTCCTCGGGGGTCACGGCCGCCAGGGTGTCCACGGCCCGGGTGCGGAAAGGGCCGCCCGAGGCCGTCAGAAGCACCCGGCGTACGCCGTGGCGGGCCAGGTCGCCATCGTAGCTCGCCGGCATGGACTGGTAGACCGCATTGTGTTCACTGTCGATGGGCAGCAGCGTGGCGCCCCCGGCCTGGACCGCCTCCATGAAAAACCGGCCCGCCATCACCAGGGTTTCCTTGTTGGCCAGCAGGATGCGTTTTCCGGTCCTGGCCGCAGCCAGGGCCGGACGCATGCCTGCGGCGCCCACGATGGCGGCCATCACGGTGTCCACCTGGGGCAGGGCGGCGACTTCCTCCATGGCAGGCAAGCCCCAGAGCACTTCCACGTCCAGCCCGCTCAACTTGGCGCGCAAGGCATCGGCCTTGTCTTCCTCCAGGACCACGGCATAGCGGGGCCGAAAGCGCTGGCACTGCTCTGCCAGCTTGTCGATCTGGGCGTTGCCGGTGAGGGCCACCACATTGAAGCGGCCCGGATGGCGGGCCACCACGTCCAGGGTGTTCACTCCGATGGTGCCGGTGGAACCCAGAATGGTCAGGTTGCGTATGGTCATGTCAGTAGTATCCAGAACAGGGCCGCAGCGGGAAGCACGGCCAACTGGCTGTCGATGCGGTCCAGGATCCCGCCATGGCCGGGCAGCAGCTGGCTGCTGTCCTTCACGCCGGCCTGACGCTTGATCCAGGATTCAAACAGATCGCCCAGAACGCTCAACACAAACAGCAAGCACAAGGCGAACAGAAAGGCAGGGTGGTTCAAGCCGGCCGGCAAGGGCAAGGCCAGCCAGAAGGCCAGGACACCCAGGGCGCCGCCGGCCGCCCCCTCCCAGGTCTTGCCCGGGCTGATGGCAGGCGCCAGCTTGTGTCGTCCCAGGGTGCGTCCGGCGAAATAGGCCGCGCTGTCGGCCACGATGGCCAGACTAACGGCCGCCAGCAACACCCAGGGCCCCACTTCGCGCAAGAGTTGCAGGGCCAGGTAGGTGGGCAGCAGGAGCAGCCAGCCCACTGCAGCCGCCACCGCGCCCCTGGGGGCCGGCCAGCCCCGGTGGAGCCAAAGGGGGGCCGCCAGGAGCCAGAAGAGCAGGGCTGGAAGATAGGCCAGCTCATGGCTCGCCAGCCCGTAGGCCTCCACCAGGACGGCCAGGACACCGGTGATGGCGGCATAGGCCAGGCGCCAGGGCATGGACCAGCGGGCCAGGCCGGCCCACTCCCAGGCGCCGGCGGTCAGGAACAGGAGGATGAATGCCGACCAGGCCAGGGCAGGGGCCTGGAACAGGGCCAACAGAAAGGCGGCAACCAGCACCGCCGCCGTCAACAGGCGCTGGCTAAGATTGGACAAGTTGCTCACTGGTACGGCCGAACCGGCGTTCCCGCTTCTGGTAGGAGACAATGGCCCGATCCAGCGCCTTGGCGTTGAAATCGGGCCACAAGGTGTCCGTAAAGTACAGTTCGGTATAGGCCAATTGCCAGAGCAGGAAGTTGCTGATGCGCTGTTCGCCGCCGGTGCGGATGAACAGGTCGGGCTCGGGGGTGTCGGCCAGGGCCAGATGACTCGCCAGATCGGCCTCGGTGAGGGCTTGGCCGGGATGCTGGCCTATCCAGGCGTTGGCGGCCTGGAGAATGTCCCAGCGGCCTCCGTAGTTGGCGGCGATGTTCAGGCAAAGGCGCGTATTGTCCCGGGTCAGGGTTTCACCCTGGCGGATCAGCGTCTGGAGCCGGCTGTCAAAGCGGGACAGGTCGCCGATGATGCGCAGGCGTATGCCGTTCTTGTGCAGTTTGCCCACTTCCCGTTCCAGGGCCATGACAAAGAGCTCCATGAGCTTGGAGACTTCCTCCTGGGGCCGGCGCCAGTTCTCGGAGCTGAACGCAAACAGGCTCAGATGCCCCACACCGAGTTCGACGCAATGCTTGATCACGTCCCGGACCCGGTCCACGCCCTTGACATGGCCTGCCACCCGGGGCATCAGACGTTTCTTGGCCCAGCGGCCATTGCCGTCCATGATGATGGCGACATGACGCGGTATGTCGCTGGGGGTAGGGATGTCCCGGGTGGAACTGGCAGGCATGGGCAATCGCTATGGAATGGACGGTCGATTCTTGGCGGGTGGGCACGAGGCCCGGAGGGCAGGTCACGGATGCGACAATGGTACCCCGGATGCCGGCCTCCGCGAGCTTCAAACCGACATCAGATCCTTTTCCTTCTCGGCCAGCACTTTCTCCATCTCGGCAATGTACTTGTCGGTCATCTTCTGGATCTCCTCCTGGGCACGGCGCTCATCGTCCTCGCCGATTTCCTTGTCCTTGAGCAGGTCCTTGAGGTGGGCGATGGCGTCCCGACGGATGTTGCGCACCGCCACCTTGCCGCCTTCCGCTTCGTGCTTGACCACCTTGACCAGCTCCTTGCGTCGTTCCTCGGTCATGGGCGGGATGGGCACCCGGACCAGATCCCCCATGGAGGCGGGGTTGAGGCCCAGATCCGAATCCCGGATGGCTTTCTCGACCTTGGCCGACATGTTCTTTTCCCACGGTTGTACGCCCAGGGTATGGGCATCCACGATGCTGATGTTGGCCACCTGGTTGATGGGCATCAGGCTGCCGTAATAATCCACTTTCACATGATCCAGGATGCCGGCATGGGCCCGGCCGGTCCGAACCTTGGTGAACTCGACGCGCAAGGCCTCGACGGATTTTTTCATCTTGTCTTCGGCGGTTTTCTTGATGTCGTTGATCATATGGACTCCTGATTAATCATGATGTTACAAGCGTTCCCTCAGATTCTCCTAAAACTACGCGCCTGAGTGCGCCCGGCTTGAATATGGAGAAAACCTTCAAAGGCAAACCCTGGTCACGGCAGAGGGCAAAGGCCGCCATGTCCAGGACCCCGAGATTGCGGGCGATGGCTTCGTCGAAACTGAGGTGGTCGTACTTGGTGGCCGAAGGATCCTTCTTGGGATCGGCCGTGTAGACGCCATCCACCTTGGTAGCCTTCAGCATCAGGTCGGCACCGATCTCTGCGGCGCGCAGGGCCGCGGCGGTGTCTGTGGTGAAGAAGGGATTGCCGGTACCGCCACCGAAGATCACTACCCGACCGGCCTCCAGGTGGCGCAGGGCGGCATCCCGTTCAAAGGGTTCGCCCACGTGGCCGATGGTCACCGCCGTCATGACCACGGCCGGGCGCCCGGCGGTCACCAGGGCATCCTTCAGGGCCAGGGCATTCATCACCGTGGCCAGCATCCCCATGGCATCCGCCGTGGCCCGGTCCATGCCGGACAGGGCGCCGGTGGCACCGCGGAACAGGTTGCCGCCCCCCACCACGATACCCACCTGGACTCCAAGATCCAGCACCTCGTCGATCTGTCGGACAAATCCGGCCAGGGTCTCGGCATGGTAGCCGAAGGAGTCGGGCCCCATCAGGGCCTCGCCGGAGAGTTTGAGGAGGATGCGCTTGGCAGTCATCGTAAGGCAGTCATCAGTGGGCAGTCGGCAATCGGCACCCCGCGCCGGGGGCCGACTGCGAACTGACTACGGATGTCAGACCTTGGCGGCTGCGGCCACCTCGGCGGCGAAGTCGGACACCTTCTTCTCGATGCCTTCGCCGACGAT
>DYHB01000053.1:10675-18423 GCA_020724415.1 Thiobacillus sp. | reverse complement strand
CCCAGGCCGTCATCAACCTGAAGCAGGGTGCCGGGCGGCTCATACGGCACGAAACCGACCGGGGCGTGCTGATGATTTGTGACCCCCGGCTCATTAGCAAGCCCTATGGCCGCCGAGTCTGGCAATCCCTGCCGCCCATGCGGAGGACCCGGGAGGCCGCCGACGTACTGGCTTTTTTCCAGGCCACGTGCCGGGGTGGCGCGGAGGATTGAGATCAAGACCGTACTGATGGCCCTGCTGACCTGCCCGATGCTGCTGGCCTGCCCCGGCACTGTCGTCCTGGCTGATGACGGTGGGGTGGACAGTCACAGGGTGGATAGTCACGGGGTAGATAGTCATATCCTGCTCCAGACATCTCCCCTGGCCGGCTTCCAATACCATGCCGGCCGGGCCCTCTTTCCCTTGTTCAAGACCGGAGATCCCGTGACCCTGATCCGGGAACCGGAGAATCCCCATGATTCCAGGGCCGTGCGGGTGGAATGGCGCGGGGTGACGATCGGCTTCGCACCGCGGGCGGACAATGTGGACCTGGCCAGGATCATGGACCGTGGCACCCCGGTGGAAGGGCGCATCGTCCACCTGCAGAAAAGCCGGGACCCCTGGAAGCGTGTGCTTCTGGATATCCTGATCCGTACCGTACGGCCGGAGCAGGGTGATCCGAGCCCCTCTCCCGAATAAATACTATCCTGCAAAACAATATTGCGTATAAAATAAAAAAGGCCCCTGGCCCAGCCGGCTCGGGATCATTTCGGACCCGCGTCCCAACTCGTCCTTTGGAGAATCATGGATAACCCTCTGGTTTCGGATACCTTGAAGCAGTTCAGGCTCATCATGGGCGCGGTGCGCCAGCATGCCCGAGCCATGGAGCAGGCCTGCGGCATAAGTGGTGCCCAGGTGTGGATGCTCCACGCGATCGCCACCATGCCGGAAGTCACGGTTTCCGGTTTGAGCCGAAGCCTGTCGATCCATGTCTCCACCGCCAGCAACATGCTGGACAAGCTGGACCGGGCGGGATGGGTGGAACGGGTGCGCAGCGATCACGACCGGCGGGTGGTCCATCTTCGCCTCACCGCCGCCGGGCAGAGTTTGCTGGATTCGGCGCCCAAGCCCTTGACCGGCCCCCTGCGCCATGCCCTGGAGAACATGCCCGGAGAACAGGTCACGCAGTTGCATGACGCCCTGGCGGGATTCCTGGGCTACATGGGCCATGTTGACCGCGCTGCGGCCGGAAAACCCCTGACGGCGATGCTGCGATGATAGGGCGCGGAGGCATGGGGCATCCGGACGTCGGCACGGCACATGGCCATGCCGGAGCATTCGTCCAGGTGTTGGGGGCGCTTGTTGAAGGACTGGGTCAGTGACGGACGCCCGCGCCCTGCATGTGCTCTTGATCAGTGTCCATGGGCTGATCCGGGGACAGGATCTTGAACTGGGCCGGGATGCCGACACCGGCGGCCAGACGTTGTATGTGGTCGAACTGGCCCGTGCCCTGGCGGCACAGCCCCAGGTGACCCGGGTGGACCTGCTCACCCGACGAGTCGAGGACCCCGCTGTGGATCCGGTGTATGCCGAAGCAGTGGAACACCTGGGCCCCAAGGCCCGCATCCTGCGCGTGGATGCCGGGCCACCCGGATACATCCGCAAGGAGGATCTCTGGGACCATCTGGATGTCTTTGCAGACAATGCCCTGGCCATCCTGAGGGCCGAGGACCAGGTGCCCGACATCGTCCACAGCCACTATGCCGATGCCGGCTACGTCGGGGTGCGCCTGGCCAATCTGCTGGGGGTGCCCCTGGTGCATACCGGGCATTCCCTGGGGCGTGTCAAGCGACGGCGCCTCCTGGCCAGCGGTTTGAAGCGGGATGTCATCGAGGACCGCTATCACATGGCACGCCGGGTGGAAGCCGAAGAACAAACCCTGGGCGCGGCATCCCTGGTCATTGCATCCACGGCCAATGAAATCGAGGAACAGTACGGTCTCTACGACTATTACCAACCGGAGCAGATGCAGGTCATTCCCCCGGGTACGGACCTGAACCGGTTCATGCCGCCCGATGGCAGCGAGGGGGATGCCCCCATCGCCCGGGAAGTGGCGCGCTTTCTGGCCCAGCCCGAAAAACCCATGATCCTGGCTCTGTCCAGGCCGGACGAACGCAAGAACATCGCCACCCTGGTCCGGGCCTATGGCGAGTCTCCCGAATTGCAGGCCAGGGCCAACCTGGTGATCGTGGCGGGGAACCGGGAGGACATCCGTGACCTGGATCGGGGAGCCCAGTCGGTACTGGGCGGCCTGCTGCTGGATATCGATCGCCATGACCTGTACGGCAAGGTGGCCTATCCCAAGCATCACAGCCGGGATGAGGTACCCGTTCTGTATCGGTTGGCGGCGGCCACGGGAGGGGTGTTCATCAACCCGGCCCTGACCGAGCCCTTTGGCCTGACCCTGCTGGAAGCGGCGGCCAGCGGCCTGCCCATCGTGGCGACCTCGGATGGCGGACCCGTGGACATCATCGGCAACTGTGGCAACGGCTATCTGGTGGACCCGCTCAACACGGAGGATATCGCCGGCGCACTGCTGGAAATCATCCAGGACCCGGTGCGCTGGAACATGCTGTCCAAATCCGGATTGCAGGGCGTGCAGGCCCACTATTCCTGGCAGGCCCATGCCGAGCGCTATCTGACCGCCCTGGGCCCGTTGCTGGCCCGGCAAAAGCCGGTGCGCCGGACGACTGCCAGACGGTCCATGCTCTACCATGACCGGGCCATCATCACCGACCTGGATCAAAATCTGCTGGGAGATCCGTCCACGCTGGGTGAATTCGTCAAGCGTGTCCGGGACAACCGCAAGTGCGCCAGCTTTGGCATTGCCACGGGCCGATCCCTGGAATCGGCCCTGAAGGTGATGCGCAAGTACGGCATTCCCATGCCGGATGTCCTGATCTCCAGCCTGGGCAGCGAAATCCACTATGCGCCCGAGTTCGATCTGGACCAGGCCTGGTCCCGTCACATCGACCACCTGTGGACCCCCGCCGCCGTCCGGGAAATTCTGGACGAACTGCCCGGCTTGAAGCGTCAGCCCAAGGAAGAGCAGGGTCGCTTCAAGGTGAGCTACTACATCGATCCCCGGGTGGCCCCCTCCCAAGAGGAAATCCTCCGGCGCCTCCATCAAGGCGACCAGACCGTGAACGTGATCCTGTCCTTCGGGCAATACCTGGACATCCTTCCGGTGCGGGCTTCCAAGGGCTTTGCCCTGCGCTGGTTTTCGGATCAATGGGGCATTCCCCTGGAACATATTCTGGCCGCCGGCGGTTCGGGCGCGGACGAGGACATGTTGCGCGGCAATCCCCTGGGGGTGGTGGTGGCCAACCGCCACAATGACGAGCTGCGCGCCCTGGCAGAAGTGGAGCGCATCTATTTCGCCAGTCACGGCTATGCCCGGGGCATCCTGGAAGCCATCGACTACTACGATTTTTTCGGCGCCTGCTCCCTGCCCGGCATGGAGGATGACTGATTGGCCCGGACCCACGACACGGCACTCCTGCTGGCCACGGACCTGGATCGGACACTGATACCCAACGGTCCCCAGCCCGAGTCGCCGGAAGCCAGGCCACGCTTTAGGCGCCTGGTCGAGCTGCCTGGGGTGGCCCTGGTCTATGTCACCGGCCGCCACCCTGGCCTGGTCCGGCAGGCCATGCGGGACTATGCACTGCCCCAGCCGGATCATGTCATCGGCGATGTGGGAACCAGCCTGTACACGCTGGACCAGGCCGGCGGGTGGCATGTCGACGAGGCTTGGCAACAGAGGCTGGCATCGGATTGGAAGGATGTGGGCCATGGGGGGCTGGCCCAGGCCCTTGCTACGATGACCCCGTTGGTCCTTCAGGAGGCCGAGAAGCAGACGCCCCTCAAGCTCAGTTATTACGCGCCCCATGATCTGGACCCGAAGGCACTCCTGGCCCGGGCCGGTGACTGTCTGGCCGAGACGGGGGCCCACTGCAAGCTGGTCTGGAGTGTCGATGAAACCACGCGCACGGGCCTGCTGGATGTGCTGCCGGGCAGCGCGGGCAAGTACGAGGCCCTGGATTTCCTGAGACGGCGCTTGGACATGCCCCTCAACAGGACAGTCTTTGCCGGTGACAGCGGCAATGACCTGGATGTGCTGGCCAGCCCGGTCCCTTCCGTACTGGTGCGCAACGCCCAGCCGGCAGTGAGGGAACTCGCCATGTCCCAGGCCCGGGCGGCGGGCCATGAGGACGCCTTGTACCTGGCGGTGGGCGGGCTGGGCGGCATGAACGGCTGCTATGGCGCAGGCATATTGGAGGGGGTGGCCCATTTCATGCCTGAGTACCGTGCCCGGCTGGGGGCACGGGATGACACGGCCGGACGGCACTGACATGGGCGCGTCGCGCACCGGTGCCCGTCCAGTCGTGTTCGGCGAGGTGCTGTTCGATGGCTTCCCGGATGGCCAGGATGTCCTGGGAGGGGCGCCTTTCAACGTGGCCTGGCATTTGCGCGGCTTCGGCGAGTCGCCCTTGTTGGTGAGCCGGGTGGGGACCGATGCCGCCGGGGAGAGGGTGCTCCAGGCCATGGCGGACTGGGGCATGGATATTTCCGGCGTACAACGAGACCCGGTGCACCCCACGGGCCGGGTGCAGGTCACCCTGGACCGGGGCGAGGCGCGCTATGACATTCTTGCGGACCAGGCCTATGACCATATTGCGGCCGAAGAGCTGCCCTCCATCGGAGCGGCGGCGTTCCTCTACCACGGCACCCTGGCCCTGCGCCAATCTTCCTCCCGTGCCAGTCTGCAATCCTTGATGGCTCGGCTGGACGCACCGCGCTTTTTGGACGTGAACCTGCGCAGCCCTTGGTGGGACCAGCAGGAGGCCCTGGAACGGGTGGCCCAGGCAGACTGGGTCAAGCTCAACGAGCATGAACTGGCTTGGCTCGGGGCAGAGCATCCGGATGGGCAGGAGCGTGCCGCTGCCTTCCAAAGGCACTGGGCAATACCCACACTGGTGGTCACCCTGGGGGCGTCCGGCGCCCTGGCGTTGACCGACCAGGGGGAGCGGGTCCGCATACGGCCGGCGGGACAGGTGGCAGTGGTGGACACGGTGGGCGCGGGCGATGCCTTTGCATCGGTATTCCTGCTCGGCCAGATGCGGGCGTGGCCCCTGGCCAAGGCGTTGAGCCGAGCCCAGGCGTTTGCTTCTGCATTGCTGGGCGTTCGGGGTGCCACCGTGGCCGATATCGACTTCTACAACACCTTCAACGAAGCCTGGAGCGACCCATGAGCCCTGCGGAGAAGCTGCTGACGGGATTGCAGCGCTACTTTCAACACCACCGCAGCAACGCCCATTGCGTACTGCATCATCTGCAATCCCTCGACCGGCCCTTCCTGCTGCGCAGCCAGATCCTGGATGCCTATGCCGAGCTGCGCGCCCAGGGCGAGCTGGATGAGCCGACCGACTCGCCCCTCGGTCAGGCCCTGGCCCTGATCCAGGAAGGCGCCGTCAACCATGCCTGGATTTACCTGGCCTTGCGCCTGCGCGTGGCGCGCTGGCTCTATCTTCGCGTGCACATGGAAACCATGGGCATAGAAGAAGTGGAAGTCAGCACCTATCTTCATTTCAAGGAGCGATTGGCCGCGGGGGTGGAAGAGGGCGCCTGGACCCTGGAGTTCGATGTGGCGCCCTTTACCCGGGAAATGCCCAAGTTGCAGGAAGCGGATTCCATCGGCCAGGGCGTGGAATTTCTCAACCGGCGCCTCTCCAGCCGCATGTTCGAGACTCTGGAGGTGGGGGCCCTGCGCCTGCTGGATTTCCTGCGGGTGCACCGTTGCCGTGAGCAACAACTCATGCTGAGCGCCGACGTGGATGACCTGGCCGGTTTGCGCGCCGCCTTGCGCCAGGCGGAGGACCACCTCAGGGAGCAGGCCGCCGACACGACCTGGGCGGAGCTGGCCCCCGTCCTGCGTACCCTGGGGTTCGAGCCGGGCTGGGGCGGGCGGGCATCCCAGATCCGGTCCACCATGAAGCTGTTGCGGGATCTGCTGGAAGCCCCGTCACCCCAGATCATGGAGGCCTTCCTGGCACGCATGCCCATGATCTTCTCCGTGGCCATCCTGTCGCCCCATGGCTGGTTCGGTCAATCCAACGTGCTGGGCCGGCCGGACACCGGTGGCCAGGTGGTCTACATCCTGGACCAGGTCCGGGCCCTGGAAGAAGACATGCGTCGCCGCCTGGACGAACAGGGCCTGGCGGACATCGAACCCCAGGTGGTGGTGATCACCCGCCTGATACCGGAGGCCCAGGGAACCACCTGCGACCAACGTTTGGAACCCATTGCCGGTACCCGCAGCGCCCGCATCCTGAGGGTACCGTTCCGCACCGCCGCAGGGGACGTATTGCCCCATTGGGTGTCCCGCTTCGAAGCCTGGCCTTACCTGGAATCCTTTGCCGCCGAGGCAGAACGGGAACTCCTGGCCGAGCTCCATGGCCGGCCTGACCTGATCGTCGGCAACTATTCCGACGGCAATCTGGTGGCCAGCCTGATGTCGGCCAGCCTGGGCATCACCCAATGCAACATCGCCCATGCCCTGGAGAAGACCAAGTATCTCTATTCGGACCTGTACTGGCGGGATCTGGACAGTCAATACCACTTTGCGTGTCAATTCACCGCTGACCTGATCGCCATGAATGCGGCGGACTTCATCATCACGTCCACCTACCAGGAGATTGCGGGTACCAAGCAGAGCCTGGGCCAGTACGAGTCTTACATGGACTTCACCTTGCCGGGGCTGTATCGCGTGGTGAAGGGCACGGACGTCTACGATCCCAAGTACAACATCGTGTCCCCCGGCGCCGACCCTGAAGTGTATTTTCCCTATTCCGAAGCCGGCCGACGCCTGACCCACCTCCATGGCCGCATCGAGGCCCTGGTCCTGGGCAGCGAGGTGGGCGCCGAAGCGCGGGGAGTGCTGACAGATCCGGACCGGCCGGTGTTGTTCACCATGGCTCGACTGGACCGGATCAAGAACCTGACCGGGCTGGTGGACTGGTATGGAGGGCATGAGGCTTTGCGCAGTCAGGCCAATCTGGTGGTTGTTTCCGGTCACGTGGACCCCAACCGGTCCGGTGACAACGAGGAGCGGGAACAGATCGAGGCCATGCATCGGCTCATGGACAGCCATGGCCTGGATGGCCAGATGCGCTGGCTCGGGCTGCACCTGGACAAATCCACGGCCGGCGAACTGTATCGTTGGGTGGCGGACAGGCGCGGCGTCTTCGTCCAGCCCGCCCTGTTCGAGGCGTTCGGCCTGACGGTCATCGAGGCCATGGCATCGGGCCTTCCCACCTTTGCCACCTGTTTCGGGGGGCCTCTGGAAATCATCGAGGATGGCCATTCAGGCTTCCATATCGATCCCAACCACGGCGCCGACGCGGCCGGGCGCATTTCGGAGTTCCTGCGCCGCTGCCAGGCTGAGCCCGCCTACTGGGACACCTTGTCCAGAAATGGTCTGGCACGGGTGGAATCCCACTACACCTGGCGCCGCTATGCCGAACGCATGCTGACCCTGGCCCGGGTCTATGGGTTCTGGAAATATGTCAGCAACCTGGAGCGCGCGGAAACCCGGCGCTACCTGGAAATGTTCTATGGCCTGCAATTCAGGCCTCTGGCGGAAGCCATGCGTCGCTAGCTGTCGCTGGGCCGGGAGACTGGCGGGCGGAGACCGGTCCCGCGTGGTC
>DYHB01000053.1:0-10665 GCA_020724415.1 Thiobacillus sp. | reverse complement strand
AGTTCGGCTGGATCGGGTTTCACGGGTAAAATCCCGGGATCGTGGTTCATAGCTGCCGCTTTTGAAGATTCTCGCCTTCGACACCGCAACCGAATTGTGTTCCGCCGCCCTTTGGCTGGACGGGGAGATCCTGTCCCGGTCCGAGATGGCCGGCAATCGCCACTCCGAGCTGTTGTTGCCCATGATCACGGACCTGCTGCAACAGGCGGGCCTGGTCCTGGGGCAACTTGATGGCATTGCCTTCGGCAAGGGACCGGGCTCCTTCACCGGCCTGCGCATCGGCTGCGGCGTCGCCCAGGGCTTGGCCCTCGGGGCCGAACTGCCTGTGGTGGGCGTGGTCACCCTGGAGTCCTTGGCCATCAGTGCCGGGGTCGACAAGGCCCTGGTCTGCCTGGATGCCCGCATGAACGAGGTCTACAGTGCGGCCTATGTCCGCCAGGGCGACGGCCTGGTGTGCCTGCTGCCCCCCGGGGTCTACAAGCCGGATCAGATTCCCTTGCCTGATGATGGGGGCTGGCTCGGTTGCGGGAGCGGATTCGCCAGCTATCGGGACAGCCTGACATCTCGCTGCGGCCATCGGCTTGCGGGTATGCAGCCGGACATTCACCCCCATGCCAGCGCCGTGGCCCGCCTGGCCGCCCCCATGTTCCAGGCCGGTCTCGGCCAGCCCGCGGACCGGGCCGAGCCCCTGTACGTTCGGGACAAGGTGGCGCTGAAGACGTGCGAGCGATGAGCGCCCAGCTCCAGGATGCCCCCTTGTCCCTGGCGCCCATGGAGCTTGCCGACCTGGACGCCGTCATCCTGGTGGAGCGGGCGGCCTACCCCTATCCCTGGACCCGGGGAAACTTCCGGGACTGTCTGGACAGTGGCTACCGCTGCTGGGTGGCTCGCCAGGGTGGGGCCCTGGTGGGGTACAGCATCCTCATGGCTGCGGCGGGCGAGGGCCACGTGCTCAACTGCTGTGTGGCGCCGGAGTGGCAGGGGCGTGGCCATGGTCGCACGCTGATGCTGGATCTCATGGATGCCGCCCGGCACCATGGCGTGGAATGCCTGTTCCTGGAGGTGCGTCCCTCCAACCTCCAGGCCCTGGGGCTCTATGCCGGCCTGGGCTTCGAGACCGTTGGCCTGCGCAGGAACTACTATCCCGCAGACCAGGGCCGGGAAGACGCCATCATCATGCGGTTCTGCCTGTGAGCCTGGACCAGGAAGCCCGCCTCAAGGCCCTGGGACTATGGCCCATATGGCGCTTGCGGGCATCGTCCCCGGCAGTTCCCGGGGCGCTGGAGCGGGACGAGCCTGTTGTCGATACAGGTGCCGCCACCGGGCCGGCAGAGGCAGGACCGGCAGAGGCCGGCCTGGACCGAGGCCCGGTTCCCCCGGTGGAAGATGTTCCACCCCCACCTTCCATTGCCGAACTGGATTGGGATGGCCTGGCCGATGCCGTGGCCCGGTGCACCCGCTGCCCGCTCCATGCCAGCCGTACCCAGGGGGTATTGGGGGTGGGCGATCGCCAGGCCGATTGGCTGATCATCGGCGAGGCGCCGGGGGCCGATGAAGATCGTCTGGGCGAGCCGTTTGTCGGCCAGGCAGGCAAGCTGCTGGACGCCATGCTGGCGGCCATGGCCTTGAAGCGCGGCCAGGATGTCTACATTGCCAACGTGCTCAAGTCACGTCCCCCCGGCAACCGGGACCCCCAGCACGAGGAAGTCGCCGCCTGCATCGCCTACCTGGAACGCCAGATCGACCTGATCCGGCCCAGGCTCATCCTGGTCCTGGGCCGGATTGCCGCCCAGAGCCTGCTCAACAGTACCGACTCGATCGCCCGCATGCGGGGCCGTTTGCATGTCTATCGGGGAATTCCCGTGGTCGTGACCTACCACCCGGCCTATCTCTTGCGCAATCTACCGGACAAGGCCAAGGCATGGGATGATCTGTGCCTGGCCAGGACCACCATGGAACGCCTCAAATCCACCCAGGAAACCTCATAGGGAGCATGAATAATGATCCGCAATTTATTGATTAAATTGTTTATTATTTCCAGCACGCTTGGCCTTACCGGCTGCGGCTACAACACCATGCAGGCCCAGGACGAAGGCATCAAGGCGGCCTGGTCCGAAGTGCTCAACCAGTACCAGCGCCGGGCCGACCTGATTCCCAATCTGGTCAATACCGTGAAAGGCTATGCCGCCCACGAAAAGGAAGTGCTCCTGGGCGTCACCGAAGCCCGGGCCAGCGTCGGCCGGATTGCCGTCACCCCGGAACTCATCAATGACCCGGAAGCCTTCGCCAAATTCCAGGCCGCCCAGGGCCAGTTGACCAGCGCCCTGAGCCGCCTGCTCCTGGTGGCAGAAAACTATCCCAACCTCAAGGCCGACGCCTCCTTCCGCGACCTCCAGGCCCAGCTGGAAGGCACCGAAAACCGCATCACCGTGGCCCGCAACCGCTACATCAAGACGGTCCAGGACTTCAACACCACCGTGCGCCAGTTTCCCAGCAACCTCACCGCCATGGTGTTCGGCATGAAGGTCAAACCCAATTTCAGCGTCGAGAACGAGGCCGTCATCGCCCAGCCTCCCGCCGTGGACTTTGGCACGGCCCAGCCGGCCCCCGCGCCGGCCGCAGCACCCGCGCCTGCGCCCGGTTACTGACGGCAACGGGCCTGACTCATGGGCGGGGCGCACGCCACGCCTGCCCCATGAAGCCGGGTATCTGGACGTTGAACGAGACGCATGAGGCGCCACCCTTGAAGCAGGACGCCAAAATCTACATCGCCGGCCACCGGGGCCTGGTGGGCTCCGCCCTGATGCGCCGCCTGACAAATTACCCCTCCCCCTCGACGGGGGAGGGCCGGGGAGAGGGTGAACAAGCCTACACCCACCTCCTGACCCGCACCCACGCCGAACTCGACCTCACCGACCAGGCCGCCGTGGACGCCTTCTTCGCCGCCGAACAACCCGACTACGTCTTCCTGGCCGCCGCCAAGGTGGGGGGTATCCACGCCAACAACACCTATCCCGGCCAGTTCATCCGGGACAACCTGGCCATCCAGACCAACATCCTCCACGCGGCCTACAAAAACAACGTCAAACGGCTGCTCTTCCTGGGCTCCAGCTGCATCTACCCCAAGCACGCCCCCCAGCCCATGAAGGAAGAACACCTGCTCACCGGCCCCCTGGAAGCCACCAACCGTCCCTACGCCCTGGCCAAGATCGCCGGAATCGAAATGTGCTGGAGCTACAACCGCCAATACGGCACCCAATACCTGGCCGTCATGCCCACCAACCTCTACGGCCCCGGCGACAACTACAACCTCATGAACAGCCACGTCATCCCCGCCATGATCCGCAAGTTCCACCTGGCCAAACTCGCCTCGGAACACAACTGGCCCGCCATTGAAGCCGACGAAGCCAAACACGGCCCCATCCCGGAAGACATCAAGGCGCAACTCCATGCCACATGCACCCTGAACCATGACCCATGCATCACGTTATGGGGAACGGGCACGCCCCGGCGGGAATTCCTCTACAGCCAAGACATGGCCGACGCCTGTGTCCACCTCATGAACCTGCCCGACGAACAATTCAACACCCTGCTGGGCAGCGACGAAGCCGCCACCGGCCAGTTCATGCCACCGGTGGTCAACATCGGGGTAGGGGAAGACCTCACCATCCGCGACCTGGCCGAGCAGGTCAAGGCCACCGTCGGCTACACCGGCCAGATCCGCTATGACGCCAGCAAGCCCGACGGCACGCCGCGCAAGCTGATGGATGTCAGCCGCCTCAGGGGGATGGGCTGGCAACCCCGCGTCCCGCTACAGGCCGGCCTGGGCTTGGCCTATCGGGATTACCTGGCCCGGTCCGCGACCTGACCCGGGCGGCCAGCCGGCACCATGGCCGAGGGTTGCCTGGAGCCTGACCGGGGCTCGTGACGTACACCCGCAGGTTCAGCTCATCCGCCAAGTGTTGCAGCCGGCCTTCTTGGCCTGGTACATGGCATTGTCCGCACTGTTGAGCAGCGTCTCCAGGGTGTCGCCATCCTGGGGATACAGGGCAATGCCGATGGAGGCGGAGATCTCGATGTTGTGCTCTCCCACCCGGAACGGCAGACCCAGGCGTTCCAGCATCCGTGCCGCAATGTTCTGAAGATAGCCTGCAGTCACCGAGCGTGCCGTCAGGGCAATGAATTCATCGCCGCCCAGGCGGGCCAGGGTATCGGTTTCCCTCAGGCAGGTACGCATGCGGACGGCGGCCTCCCGCAGGATGGCGTCGCCTGCTTCGTGACCGTAGCGGTCATTGGCCTGCTTGAACTTGTCCAGATCGATGAAGAGCAGACCAAAGGGCATTTCCTCGCGCTTGGCCTGGGCCAGGGCACTTGCCAGGCGATCGTTGAGCAGCACCCGGTTGGGCAGGTTGGTCAGGGGATCGTGTGTGGCCTGGTGCCAGAGCTGTTTCTGCTGGGCCAAACGGTGGGAAGCGTCCGAGAAGGTGATCACGGCGCCTGACAGGTGGCCCTCGGTATAGATGGGCTGGGCACTGTATTCAACTTCCAGGCTGCGTTCGTCGGCGCCCAGGAAGCGGGCAGGCTGGTCTGTGATGGAATCTCCCTGCTCCAGGACCTTGTTGAGCCCACTGGGCGTGCCAGTCCCCCTGGCGCACTCGTCGCGCAGGGTCTGGCCGAGCATGTCCATGCCTTGCATCGTGCTGAGGTCCGCATAGCCCAGCAGCCGCCGGGCAGCCGTGTTGGCGTAGGTACAGCGCCCCTCACGGTCGATGCCGAACATGGCCTCGGGGGAAGCGTCCAGAAGCATGCGCAGGAAGGCTTCTGCCTCCTTGCGCTCGGACATTTCCCGATGCAATTCATGGGTACGTTCCTGGACCAGCCTGTCCTGGTCATCCCGGGCGCTGCGAATCTGCAGGAATTGGCGTCGCATGACCCGGGCGCTCATGATGGTGATGCCCACCAAGGCGAGCCAGATGGCCAGGTGCACCAGGGTCAGGGAGGTTTCCCTCTGCTTCAGCTCGGACAGATAGGGCTGGGCATTGAAGCTGACACTGATGCCGCCCCGGATGTCCCCCACCTGGTAGCCCTGGTGGGCATGACAGGCCAGGCAGGCCTGGCGGGTCACCAGAGGGCCCATGTAGCGGGCGAGGGAAATGTCATCCTGGCGGGCGACGGAAAAATACTCCGTCTGGCCCAGTTCGAAGCCGCGTAGCGCCTCGCTCTCCCAGGCTTCCGCCCGGTTGCCGGGATTGATGGGGTTGAGGCTGGTAATGTGGATGCGAACCCCCACCTGGTCGAGTATCACTTCCGACAACTGACGGGTCATATAGGCCGGGTTGAGCAGGGTCAGCTCCCGGCCATCAGGGGTGGCGATATCCTTTTCAGGTGCTTGAAGATACGGATTGGATGGGGATGCCTGGGAGCGCAGGCCGTAGACGCCACCGTGCTGGGCATTCCAGAGCCGGGTGGCCTCGATGATGCTGAAGATGTCCCGGCCCTGAAGCCGCATGTGGCTTTCCACGCCGTTCCGGGCTTCCAGTATGTTCCAGCTCAAGGAGCCAGCGGTCAGTACGGTCCACAACAAGGACGGCATGACCCATGCCGCACCGGAAAAGAGGTATCGGTTCAATTGCGATCATCCAAGAAGTGTTCCCACGCCATCTGACGCGCCCATGGGGTGGGAACAGTCCCTGTCATATCACTTTGAGCATAGATCAATCGTCTAATGACAAGGATGATGGATATCAATGATGCCCATAGCCCATGGCTATGCCTGTGGGCACGTGTCGGGCGTATGTCCGGCCGGCCTGTCAGGTGCGGGGGTTCAGCGCGGAATCTTCCGCCCCGGCGTGGCGGCCGGGATCAAGGAGCCAGGATCAGGGGGGCGCTGTCAGGAGACCAGTGCGCGGCCGCATTCCCCAACCAGGGCCGGGCCGCGATAGATGAGTCCGCTGTATACCTGGACCAGGCGGGCGCCCAGGGCGATCTTGGCCCGGGCGTCGGCTCCGGAGAGAATGCCGCCCACGCCGATCAGGGGGACTTCGTTTCCCAGGGCGGCGTGAAAAGCGGCCAGGACCCGATCGGATGCCTGGCGCACTGGCGCGCCGGACAGCCCTCCCGCCTCCTGGCCATGGGGAAGATGTTCCACGCCCCCCCGCCCCAGGGTGGTGTTGGTGGCGATGACGGCATCCACCCGGTGTCGCCTGAACAGGTCCGCCATCTCGGTGATCTGGTCATCCTCCAGATCGGGTGCAATCTTGACGGCAAACGGGGTATACCGGCCATGGCTGTCGGCTAACTTTGCCTGTTCGGCCTTGAGTGCCCCCAGGAGGGCGTCCAGTTCGCTGCCGGATTGCAGGGCGCGCAGGTTCTTGGTGTTGGGTGAGGAAATGTTCACGGCCACGTAATCCGCCGGGGCATAGACCTTGCGCAGGCCGATCAGGTAATCCTCGGCAGCCCGTTCCATGGGGGTGTCGAAGTTCTTTCCGATATTGATGCCCAGGATGCCTTGGTAGCGGGATCGGGCGACATTTTCCAGCAGGGCATCCACACCTGCGTTGTTGAACCCCATGCGGTTGATGATGCCCTGGGCGGCAGGCAGGCGGAACAGGCGCGGCCTGGGATTGCCGGGCTGGGGACGGGGTGTCACCGTGCCCACTTCAACAAAGCCGAAACCCATGGCACCCCAGGCGTCCAGGCATTCCCCGTTCTTGTCCAGGCCGGCGGCCAGGCCCACGGGATTGGGGAATTCCAGGCCCATGAGTTGCACCGGGCAGTGGGGCACGGCGGGCAGTCCCGCCTGGATCAGGCCCGGCGGCAGCCGCTTCAGCAGGGCCAGGGTCAGCTCGTGGGCCTTTTCGGGGTCGAGGCGGAACAGGAGAGGGCGGATCAGGGCGTAGGGGTTCATGGCGCGGGGGATAGTGGTTTTGGATGTGGCAGCGTAGACCGGAATTCTACTCGTGCAGCCACTCCACGAGATGATATTGCCCCGGCTGCAGGGGCCAGATGACATGCTGCCTGGGCAGGTCGGGGCGCAGGCCATGGGTGCCATGATCGACGGCAGCGAGGCTTTGCTCGCTCCAGTAATGGCCGGCGATGACTTCCAGGGGCGTGTCCGGCGGGGTATGGCACCTGGCCAGGGTGGAGGGGGGAACTGATGTGGACAGCAGATCATGATAGCTGGCCCAGGCCTGCCCGGCCATGGCCTGTTCCAGGGACGATTGCCAGCCGGGGCGGGTGGTCAGGTCGATGGTTTGGCCCAGCAGGTTGCAGAACAGGTAGGCTGCGCCGGGGAAATGGCGCGGCAGGTGACCGAAGTCGGCCAGCCCCGGGGCAAACGCAATGGTGTTGCCCGCAAACCGCCGGGCCAGCAGGAATCTGGCCAAGGGGTCGGGCTCCAGGGCGGTCACGGTGTCGAAGCGGGCCAGGAAGGCGGGCGTCAGGGAATACCCGGCACTGGGGCCGACCAGGACCAGGTGTCGGGGTGTTGGTTGCCAGTCATCCAGCCAGCCGGCAACCGTTTCGGTGTATGCGCCCCAGCCGGTCCGGCCATGGCGCCACGCCCGCCAGTGATAGACCAGGCCTCCGCTGGGGTGGAACAGCATCGAGGGCAAGCGTCACCGCCCCCGGGCCTTGGCCAAACGGGTTTTCAGGGTGGCCATGGCCAGGGCCGCCGCTTTCTCGCCTTCCAGTATGGCCTGGTGGCGCCCGGCAAAATCCGTCGAGCTCACGTCCCCCGTGTCAGGTCGTATCACCACATCGGCCGCGGCCATTTCGTGCAGGCTGATCCGGCTGCCCATGATGGTAAAGGTCTGCAGCAGGACATCCAGGGTGGATTCCGTGCTGCCCCAGCGGGGCTTGTTGCCAATATCCACGGCAATCACGAAGTCGGCGCCCATGTCCCGCGCCGCCTGGACCGGGACCGGTGACGAGAGGCCGCCATCCACATATTCCCTGCCGTTGATGACCATGGGCTGGAAGATGCCCGGGACGGTGCTGGAGGCCCGGACGGCCATGCCCGTGTTGCCGGTCCGAAATACGACCCGGTCGCCATTCTTCAGATCGGTGGCGACGATGCCCAGGGGCACGGCCAGGGCCTCCAGGGGGCGCCCTTCCACGCGTTTGTTGATGAACTCCTGGAGCGCTTCGCCTTTGAGCACCCCTCGCCGGGGCAGGGTCCAATCGGTGAATTCCTTCTCGCTGATTTCCATGGCCACCTGCTGCAACTGGAAGCCGTTCATGCCGGAGGCATACAGCGCACCCACCACCGCCCCGGCACTGGTGCCCACCACCATGTCCGGTTTGATGCCCTGGGCTTCCAGGGCCTTGATCACGCCGATGTGGGCAAATCCCCGGGCGGCGCCGCCGCCCAGGGCCAGGCCGATGCGGACGGCCCGCGTGGCGGCGGGTGGCTTGGGCGTGTCGGGAGGCTTGGGTACATCCGGCTGAGCGGTCGGCGGAGGCACCGCCTGGGGCGGTGCGGGGATTCCGGCACAGCCGCCCAGGAGGGTCAGGAGGGTCAGGACAAGCAGGGTTCTGATCAGGTGCATCTCGATTCCAGGGGGTGGTTCCAGGCGGGTACTAAGGCGTTCGGATAGGGATTATCCCCCATCCCCGGTCTTGGCCAGGACCGGCAGTCGTTACAATGTCGACATGTATCCCTTGGAATGCTCTATGGAAAGCACGATGGAAACCGCTATGGAAACCGCTATGGAAACTGATGTGGCGGCCTTGCGCCATAAACTGAACTCGGAGACGGGGCGTATCGCCTGGCCCCAATTGCAACGCCACTTTGCCAGGGGTGTGGTGATCCATGTCAGCCCGCAACTGGATCTGGTGGAGGTGGCCTGCCATGTGGCCATGGATGCCCGGGATCAGGTGGCGGCCTGGATGGATGCGGGAGGCCTGGGCCCGGCCGATGCCCGCCAGGCGGCTGACTGGCATGCCAGGAACGCCGAATTCTGGGCTGTGGTGACGGCGCCCTGGGTCCTGATCCAGGAATGCCGGGATGATGACGAACGGGGGAGGCGATCATGAGAGTTGCGTACTTGTTGATGTCCGGCGGACTGACGGCCATGCCCGCCCTGGCCGTGGCACCCATGCAGGATGGTTCTGGCCTGCTCAGGATGTGCCAGGGAGCGGAGAAGGTGCGGGCATTGGGCGTCATGTGCCACAGCTACCTGAACGGATACCTGGACACCGTGGCGGTCTATGAAAAAAAGGCCATGCCCTTTTGCATTGCCGCCAAGGACAAGGAGCGGCTTCCCACGGCATTGGTGGACTGGATTCGGCGCCATCCGGCGCAAGAAAAGGTCCCCGCACCCCAGGTGCTGGGCAAGGCCCTGGCCGAACTCCACCCCTGCAAGGGCAAGCGCTGACCCCCCGGGCGCCCGGTATTGGCACCCGCCGGTGGGCTTAAGGATTGGCTTTGCCGGGGTTGGGGGGCGAGTCCGCGTCCGGCGCTGTCTGCCTGAAGAAGCCGGGCGCCAGGTCCTGCAGGAAGTCCCGGTGCAGGGCGATCCACAGTACCAGGGGCGCCACCCCGGGCAGGATCAGGTAACCGAACTGATAGCCCCAGCCAATGAACTCCCGGCGCCCTCCCGAAAAATCAACGAAGGGGGCGGTCTCGCTCCCCAGGGTGAAGGCCAGGTGCTTGAGAATCTCGAAGCTGGCGCCCCAGACCACGAAGGGCAGCAGGGCCAGCAGGCCCAGGACCAGGTAGAGGGCCTTGCGCAACCGGGTGCGGGCGGGCGCCGACAGGGTCAGGGCGGCATAGAGGGGCAGGCTGTAGGCGTAGACCAGGGGGCGCACATCCAGGCTGAGTACGCCAGCCCCCATCTCACTCCGGGTTTTCAACCGGGTGACCAATTCGAACAGACGGCCATTCATCTCCACATCCCCCACCAGGGTGGGCAGGGTCGCCGTGAATAGCCCCTGGACCAGCCACCATACCGGCCAGAGCCAGACCCCGGCAAGCCAGTACCAGGCCAGAAAGCAGACCGGAAGCCAGAGCAGGACCTGGATCAGGAAACGGTGGACGGGGTGGTGGGGCAACATCAGGACGGCACGGGCTGGGCGGGTTTCGCGGCAGGAATCAGGCGCACCCAGATGACGAACACGATGAGGGCATCCAGCATGATCAGCGCCTGCCACAAGTACAGGTGCGCCCACTCGAACACCTCCATGTTCCACTGGCCCAGGTAGAACAGGCTGATGATGCGCACCAGATTGAGGGCCTGGATGGCGGCCAGGCCGGCCAGCAGGCCGAGAAGCTTGTGTTTCCAGGGCGCAGGAAAAGCCAGGATGGCGGCGATCAGCACGATGCTGGCCTCGATGCCGTTGCAGCCGGGCTCGATGGACACGGCAAAACCGTTTTCCAGGCTGCGCAGGATGATGCCTTCGGCATGGACCTGGTCGTCGAACAGCAGGACCAGCCAGGCGCTGGCCTGGGCCAGCAGGCCGGTGAAGGGCAGCACGAAGGCCTGGCGCACGGGCTCCAGGATGTCCAGAGTGAACAGGACCGCCTGGATCAGCAGGAAAAGTACGAAGAATCGAAGCATGGGCGGGATTGGAGCATAAATCCCGGGCGCATGACCAGTAGGTCAGCGGCGCGTCTCTGCTTCCCGCCCGGCACCCAGGGCCAGGGCGCCCGCCAGCAGTGGCGCA
>DYHB01000052.1 GCA_020724415.1 Thiobacillus sp. | reverse complement strand
ACCCCCAGCAGGGTCTGGCATTTCATGCCCCCCATGACCCCCTCCACCAGGCGTTCGATGGCCACGGGCTGGTCCCCGGCGGGCTCGAACGGGCTGTGCAGCAGGTACGGACTGCCTGGAAAGGTCACCCCCGAGGCCATGTCAGCAGGCCCGGCCCGGGGGCGGAGGCAGGATGAGGGACCACAACGCCAAGTCCATGGATGCAGATTTCGGAGTAGGAGAAGGAATCTATCCTATTACAGAATGGGTCCCCGGCTGGAGCAAATAGCCGGAACTGACTGCTTGGCCGTTCGGCCGCATTTCAGGCGGGCCCGGCCCGGACTGATTTTTATCAAGACCAATGCATCCTGATATGGCTTTTCATGAAAAACTCGCATATCATGAGAACCATTCTCGTTTAAGAAATCACGGTTACCCATGTTGCTTTCCGACCTTGCCCCCTCCGGCTGCGCCACCATCCAAGCCATCCATGCCAGCCAGGACTTGCGCCGGCGCCTGGGGGGCCTGGGCGTCAGGCTGGGGATCCGGGTCCGGGTCATACGTGCTTCGCCCATGAATGGCCCGCTCCAGGTGCGTGTCGGCCATACCGACCTGATCCTGCGCCGCAGCGACGCGGCCCATATCGAAATCCAGACCGTGGCATGAAGCGGGTTGCCCTGCTGGGCATGCCCAACACGGGCAAGTCCACCCTGTTCAATCGTCTGACAGGTGCGGGCGCCCGGGTGGGCAACTGGCCCGGCATGACCGTCGACCTCCTGTCCGCGCGGATCCTGCTGGGGGACAGCATGGTGGAGATGGTGGACCTGCCCGGCATCTACAACCTGCATGGGTTCTCCGATGATGAATGGGTGGTTCGCCGGTTTCTGGAGACCCAGCCCCTGAACCTCCTGGTGGTGGTTCTCAGTGCCACCCAACTGGATCGCCAGCTGGCCCTGCCCCTGCAATTGCGTGCCTTGAACGTGCCCATGCTGGTACTGCTGAACATGGCCGACGAAGCCCGGAACCTGGGCATCCGTGTCGACACCGACCGGCTGGAGGATGTCTTTGGCTGCCCCGTCCGGATGCTCTCGGCCAAATTGGGGCACGGCCTGCCGGAGGTACGGCAGGCCCTGGGGGTACAGCTCCGCAAATACCCGAAGCTGACCCAGGCCGACGACCTTGTCCTGGTGGACGATCAACGCATCGAGCAGGAACTGGACGAACTGATCGACCAGACCCTGAGTGCGCCGATACAGCTCCCCGCCACGGTGACTGACCGCCTGGACCGGTTCCTGCTCCATCCCTTGTGGGGCCTGCCCCTGTTTTTCCTGATCATGTTCCTGCTCTTCCAGGCCGTCTATGGCCTGGGCACGCCACTCCAGGACGGCATGGAGTGGTTGCTGGAACATGTCAAGACGGCGTTGCTGGAACCCGCCGTGGCCAACTGGCCCGCACCCTTGCAAAGCCTCGTCCTGGAGGGCTTGTTCGACGGCGTGGGCACGGTATTGACCTTCCTGCCCATCATCGCCGTGTTTTTCCTGGCCATGGCCGTGGTGGAGGACAGCGGCTATCTGGCCCGGGCGGCTTTTCTGACCGACGCCCTCATGAGCCGGATGGGCCTGGATGGGCGGGCTTTCGTGATGCAGTTGATGGGGCTCGGCTGCAACGTACCGGCCATCATGGGCACCCGAATCATGCGCTCCCCCGGCCTGCGCGGGCTCACCATGCTGATCATCCCCTTCTCCCTCTGCTCGGCCAGGCTCCAGGTCATCCTGTTCATCGTGGCAGCGGTGTTCAGCTCCAGCCACGGCCCGCTCGTGGTCTTCTCCCTGTATCTGCTGAGCTTTCTGATGGCCTTCCTGATGGCCTTTCTGTTGCGTCGGAAATTCACTCACCACGAACCGCTGCTGCTGGAAATGCCACCCTTCCGGCTGCCAACCGGCCGTTTCCTGGGCCATGAAAGCTGGCGCGCCATGAAGCAGTTCCTCCAGGGCGCGGGAGGGTTCATCGTCCTGGGCGTCCTTCTGGTCTGGTTCCTGACCCATTACCCGTTCACGGCGCAGCCCGCTGGTCCGGACACCCTGGCGGGACACCTGGCGCGCTTTCTTGAGCCCGTGTTTTCCCCCCTGGGCATCGACGCCCTGCTCTCCATCGCCCTGCTGTTCGGCTTCGTGGCCAAGGAAATCGTGATCGGGGCCCTGGCGGTCATTTATGGCGTGACGGGGGACGAACTGTCCGGGGCCCTGGCGGCACGCATCGACTGGGTCCAGGCCTACAGTTTCCTCATCTTCACGCTCATCTACACGCCCTGCGTATCCACGGTGGCCGCCATCAAGCAAGAGTCGAAAAGCTGGGGGATGGCCCTCACATCCATCGTCCTGCCCCTCGTCCTGGCCTGGCTGGCCAGTTTTGTGTTCTATCAAGCCGCACGCGCACTCGGTGCATGAGGCATTAAGCTGAATCTACCATCCCAAGCCGTGGGCAAGGGGAATACGCTTCAGTCTTGATGGACTGTCCATGGGACCGGGGGACGTTTCATAATGCTGAAAGCCAACGAATTCCTGACCCGCCGACTGGTGCTCACCCTGTCGGTGGGCTTCGGCCTGTCCCTGCTCCTCATGGGCGCCCTCACCTTCATCGGCCTCAAGGGCTTGTCGGAAACCGACACCCGGCTCAAGCACATCGTCGACCGCAACAGCGTGAAGACCCAGTTGGCCAGCCAGATGCGCGACATCATGCGCGACCGGGCCATTTCCATGCTTTCCATCGTGGTGATGAACGATCCCTTCGAAAAAGACCAGGAGATGATCCGGTTCTACGAATTGGGCTCCCAGTACCAGCAGACCCGCCTGAAACTGGAACCCATGCTGGAAGACGACAAGGAACGCTTCCTTCTGCAGGAAATCGACCGGCTGACCCGGACCAACCAGCCCCTGATGGTCCAGACCATCGACTTGGGCATGGACGGATACACCTTCCTGGCCTTCGAGGTGTTGCAGAACGAGGCCATTCCCATGCAGCGCCTGCTGGTCAAGAAATTGAACACCCTGATCAGCATGCAGCAGGAGTCCACCCAGCAGGCGGGGACGGAAGCCGCCAGGGCCTACGCCAAGACCCGGGGTCTGATGCTGGCCCTGGGCCTGACCGCCGCCATGATCGCCATCCTGATCGCGTCCCTGGTGATCCGGCGCACGGCCCGGCTCTCGGCGGAAACGGAACGGGAACGAACCAAGTTCAGGACCCTGTTCGAGACCAATACCGATGGCATCGTGATCCTCAACGAGCACGGATTCAGCGACTGCAACGCCGCCGCCCTGGACATGTTCGGCTACCAGAATGCCGATGAATTCATCCGCCTGCAGCCCGAGGATCTGGGTGTGGCCATACAGGCTGGCGGCGTCACGGCCCGGGATCGGGCGGTCAAGTACATCCAGGAGGCCGTGGCCAAAGGCCATTCGGTGTTCGAGTGGCGGGGCCGGCGGCGCAACGGCAGCGAATTCGACGCCGAAATCGCCCTCCATGCCATGCGCCTGGACGACCGCACCTACATCCAGGCCATCGTCCGGGACATCAGCCCCCAGAAGGAAGCCGAGCAGACCTTGAAGGCAGCCCACTCTGCCGCCCTGGCAGCCGCCGACATGAAGTCCCAGTTCGTGGCCAATGTCAGCCACGAAATCCGCACGCCCCTGAACGGCATACTGGGCATGAGCCGGTTGCTGCTGCGCCAGGAGTTGCAGGAACCCCAGAAGGAATATGCCGAGACCATCCACTTTTCGGCTGAAGCCCTGTTGGGCATCATCAACGACTTGCTGGATTTCTCCAAGATCGAAGCCGGGCGCCTGAACGTGGAGCATATCGTGTTTGATGTACCCAAATTGCTCCGGGACGTGACCTCCCTCTACACGCCGCGGGCCCAGAGCAAGGGCCTGGCCCTGGAACTGGAGCTGGATGGCCGATTGCCGGAATGGGTGACCGGCGACCCCCTGCGCCTGCGCCAGATACTGCTCAACCTGCTGGACAATGCCATCAAGTTCACCCAATCCGGCACCATCCGCCTCCGAGCCCGCTACCGCAAGGACTCGCCCCTGGGCGCCTGCCTGCGTTTCTCTGTTCTGGACTCCGGCATCGGCATCCCCCAGGAGGCCCTGGGCCACATCTTCCAGGCCTTCTCCCAAGCGGACGGCTCCACCAGCCGCAAGTACGGCGGCACCGGCCTGGGCTTGGCCATCTGCCAGCAGCTGGCCGAGCTCATGGGGGGCGAAATCAGCGTGGAAAGCCAGCCCGGCCAGGGCAGCACGTTCCATCTGGACCTGCCGCTGCCCATCTCCCAGGACCCTCCCCATCCCGAGCTCAGGACCGCCCCGGCGCCGGCCAAATTGCCCAAATCCCGTGTGCTGGTGGCCGAGGACAATCCGGTCAACCAGAAAGTGACCCGCTACATGCTGGAGAACCTGGGTCTGGAAGTCACCCTGGCGGGCGATGGCAAGCAAGCCTACGAAGCCATCCTGGCACAGCCACCGGACCTTGTGCTGATGGACTGCCAGATGCCGGAGTGGGATGGCTTCATGACGACCCGGGCCATCCGGGACTGGGAAGCACGGAGCGGGCATGGACGCATTCCCGTCATTGCCCTCACCGCCAACGCCATGAGCGGTTATGGCGACCAGTGCCAGGCTGCCGGCATGGATGCCTATCTGGCCAAGCCCTTGCTGGAAGGGGAACTGGTGACCCTGCTCCAGCGCTGGTTGCCCTCACGCGATATCGACGTGCCTCCGGTCCAAGCCGGGGACAGTGCGCCCGCACCCCACAAACCGTTCCCCTTCGATCTGGCCCGCCTCCAGACCCTGTGCCGGAACGACCGGGACCAGGTACACGAGATGCTCCAGTTGTTCATGGACAGTACCCGGGAACTGCTCACCGCCCTGAACCAGGCCATCGCCGACAACAACCCGGCTGCAACCGCTCGCCAGGCCCACCAGATCAAGGGCGCTGCCGCCTATATCGGTGCAGAATCCATGCACCACCTGGCCGGACAACTGGATGCCCTGGGCAAGCAGGGCCGCCTGGACGGAGCCCCGGACGTTCTGTCGGCGCTACAAACGGCCTTCGATGAGACCACCGACAGCATGAAAACCCTCATGGGGGAAGGCCCTGAACATTACAATTGACGTTTTACCTGCCCACTGCCGTCATGCTAGACATCCAACTCCTGCGCAAAGACCTGGACACCGTGGCTCAACGCCTGGCCAGCCGGGGTGTCGCCCTGGACACCGCCCAATTCACTGCACTGGAAGCCGAGCGGAAGGACATCCAGACCCGTACCCAGGATCTCCAGGCCAAGCGTAACGCCGTCTCCAAGCAAATTGGCCACGCCAAGGCCAAGGGCGAGGACAGTGCACCCTTGATGGCCGAGGTGGCCGGCATCGGCGATGAACTCAAGGCCATGGAAGAACGGCTCCAGGGCATCCAGTCGGACCTGAACCAGATCCTGCTGACCATCCCCAACCTGCCCAACGAGTCCGTCCCCCTGGGCAAGGGGGAAGAGGACAACCTGGAGATTCGGCGGATCGGCGCCCCCCGGCAGTTCGATTTTCCGGTCCGGGATCATGTGGACATCGGAGAGAACCTTGAACTGCTGGATTTCGCCACGGCAGCCAAGATCGCCAGCAGCCGCTTCGTCCTGATGCGCGGCGACCTGGCCCGACTGCACCGGGCCATCGTCCAGTTCATGCTGGACACCCATGTGCGCGACCATGGCTACCAGGAGGTCTATGTCCCCTACATCGTCAATGCCGATTCCATGCGTGGCACCGGCCAGTTGCCCAAGTTCGAGGACGACCTGTTCAAGCTGAGCAACGGCATGTACCTCATCCCCACAGCGGAAGTGCCGGTGACCAATATCGTCCGGGACGAGATCATCCCGGTGGAAAACCTGCCCATCAAGCTGGTGGCCCACACCCCTTGCTTCCGGTCCGAGGCCGGTTCTTACGGCAAGGACACCCGGGGCATGATCCGGCAGCACCAGTTCGACAAGGTGGAAATGGTCCAGTTCGTCCATCCCGACGCCTCCTACGAGGCCCTGGAAGAGCTCACCGGCCACGCCGAAGCCATTCTCCAGAAACTGGACCTGCCCTATCGCGTGGTCTCCCTGTGCACCGGCGACCTGGGCTTCTCCTCCGCCAAGACCTATGATCTGGAAGTGTGGCTGCCGGCCCAGAACACCTACCGGGAAATCTCGTCCTGCTCCAACTTCGAGGCCTTCCAGGCCCGTCGCATGCAGGCCCGTTTCCGCCCAGACAACGGCAAGCCCGAGACCCTTCACACCCTGAATGGCTCGGGCCTGGCCGTCGGCCGGACCCTGGTGGCCATCCTGGAAAACTATCAGGAAGCCGATGGGGGCGTCACCATCCCCGAGGCATTGCGACCCTACATGGGCGGCATGACCAAGTTGCTGGCCGAAGCCTGAGCCTTTTCCGGTGCCCGGCCCCCCGGGGCCACACCCAGGTACTCGCCACCATAAGGCGGCTCGTAGCGCATCAGGATGTCGTAGTAGATGCGCACGTTTTCCGCCAGCACGGTGGCTTCGCCACCCCGGGCAAAACCATAGCGCAGGTAAGGCAGGTACTTGGCCTTGGCAATGAGGGGCAGCACTTCCTTCATGTCACTCCAGCGATCCGGATTCCTGCCCAGGCGCTGGGCCAGTCGTCGCGCATCCTCCAGGTGGCCCAGACCCTGGTTGTAGGCCGCCAGGGCCATCCAGGTCCGGTCCGGTTCCGGTATGCGGTCCGGCAGAGCCTCCTTCAACATCACCACGTAGCGCGCCCCGCCCAGGATGCTCTGGCGAGGGTCCAGCCGATCCATCACCCCAAGGCGGTCCGCCGTGTCCCCCGTCAGCATCATGATGCCCCTGACGCCCGTGGGTGATACCGCATAACGATCCCACTGGGACTCCTGGTAGGCCAGCGCTGCCAGCAAACGCCAGTCCAGTCCGGTCTCCAATTGGGCCTCATGAAAAAACTTGGTCAGGGGAGGCAACAGGCGGCTGCGCTTTTCCAGAATGCCCATGGCATCGGCCCGGTCCAGACGGGTAATGTGACCGAAGTAGCGGTCGCGCAGGGACTTCATCTGGCCGGAGCGTTCCATATCCTCGAAGAAGGCTGTCAGCAGTTCGCGCAGGCCCTCGTCGGCCCATTCCGGCAACACCCAGGCGATCTTGCGCGGCCCCAGGTCCAGGGAAACCTGCAACACCGGAAGGAAATTGCGCGCCAGTTCGAAGCTGGTTCGGTCGGCCACGACGCAATCGGTCAGTCCGGACGCCACACGCTCCAGCAAGGCTTCCTCGGAAGGGGCCTGGATGGGCGTCCAGACCAGTTCAACATGGTCCCGCTGCAACTCCATGAGGCGTTCCACATGGCTGCTGCCGGCCACCACTTCCAAGCGCAGCCCCACCAGGTCCCCGGGCTTGCGCACCCGGGGCCCATGTTCGCTGCAGATCACCAGTTCATTCTCCTCGGCATAGACCGGGCCGAAGCGCATGCGGCTTTTTCGTACAGGAGTGATGGACAATCCGGCCGCGGCCAGATGGGCCTGGCCCGCCTTCATCCGCTCCACCAGATCGTCAAGGGTTTCCACATCCACCAGACGCAAGCGCCAGCCTTGTCGGTCCGCAAACCGGCGCACCAGGTCATATTCGAAGCCCACCGGCTCACCGTCCACATTGCGGTAATAGGTACTGGGACTGGTTCGGGTCAGCACGATGAGCTCCCCGGTGACTGCAGGCGGCTCGGGAATGCGCTGGCAAGCCCCCAGTACAAGGGGCAACAACAGGGTAAGGATTCGAAAAAAACTAGCCATGCCTTGCCATCGGTGCGTTTCTCGCTTACCCATTCCAAGGTAGAATGCGCCCCTCGCGGAGAGATGCCGGAGTGGTCGAACGGGCTTGACTCGAAATCAAGTGTACGGCTTGCCGTACCGTGGGTTCGAATCCCACTCTCTCCGCCACCCAAGAATACCCAGCTGAACTACACGTCCGGTTTGATCCGGACGCTTGCTGCCCCGTCAGCGACCAACGGCCACGTCGCCACGGATGGCAGGAGTGTAATGCATAGCAGGGCAATTGACGCCCATGACGAATTTTCCTGGATAATGGCTCCATGAACACATCAACGCCTATTCCACCGCGCCGCAGGTTGCAGGAATTGTTGTCCATACCCGACAACGAGCGAACCGAAGCCCAGTGGGACGAGATTGTAGAACTCGAAATCAGTCTGGCACCGGGCAACCGACTGGGCCCCGGCGACCTGCCCGGCCAGCCGCTGCCGGACAACCGTTCGCCTCGCCCCAGGAAGCACAAACCCCAGGGCCGTGGCCCCGCCCCCTCCCCCGCCAAGCAACAGGGGGACGCGCCGCCCAAGGCCCGCAGGCATCGGCCCATGAAGAAAAAGGCCCCCTGACCCGCCACGCCGCCCATGGCGATCATCCATCCCCCAGGCTGGCGCGAACTCAAACCGACCGGGGCTGCCGCCAGGGAAATCGAGACCCTGGAAACCCTGTCCGATCAGCTGCCGGACAGCTACAGCATATTCCATGGCGTGCATTGGACCGGCGCCAACCCACACCCCCCCTGGCATGGCCAGATCAGCTTCGTCGTCCTCAACGGGCAGGGCCATGTCCTGCTGATCGAACAACTGTCCGGCCTGCTGGAAGAGAGCCCCGAGGGACTGCGCAAACCTGCCCGGGGCCCGGGCGGCATTCTGCCGGTGCGCCTGGCCCAGCAGCGGGAAATCCTCGACAAGCGTCTCAGCCGCCATCTGGACAAGCCCCCGGGGCGGGTGGATAGCCTGCTCTACTGCCCCGACTACCGGGTGGTGGATCCCGGCAGTGCGGGCATACCGGCCACGCGCATTGTGGATTCCAGCCAACGGGAATACCTGGCCACCATCATCCAGAGCCTGTTGCCAGCGGGAGAGGCAGATCCCGTGGCCGAGTCCGTGGCGCGCTTCCTGGCCGACGAGTTCAGACTGGTCCCGGATGTGAGTGCCTTGATCCATCAGCGTCACGTCCTCTATACACGGCTGACCGCGGGCCTGGCCCACTGGGCCCGGCAAATCGATTGCCAGCCGTTCCGGTTGCGGGTCACCGGCACCGCCGGCTCCGGCAAGACCCAGCTTGCGCTGAGCGTGCTGGAAGAGGCTTCGGCCCTGGGCAGGCAATGCCTCTACGTGTGCTACAACAGGCCCCTGGCCGACCGCATCAGCCTCCTGGCCCCCGCCGGTAGCCAGGTCGTCACCTGGCACCAACTGGCAGATCGGCTACTGCGGGGACGCGGCCAGATACCGGACTTTACCCGCCCGGGAACATTTCAGCGCCTGGAGCAGGACATGGAGGCCCTGGTGCCCCGGGACGCCGAGCTGGTGGATGAATTGATCGTGGATGAAGGCCAGGACTTCAAGGCGTCCTGGCTGCCGCCCCTGCTACGCTTGCTCCGCCCCGGCGGCCGTGCCTGGTGGCTGGAAGATCCCTGGCAAAACCTGTATGACCGACCCGCCATGCCCCTTCCGGGCTGGGTCAGCCTCAAGGCGGACACCAACTATCGCAGTCCCCAGACCATTCTGGCCCAGTTGAACGCCATCCTTGGCACCCCCGAGGGCATCCAGAGCGGCAGCCCGATCGCCGGGGCTGAAGTGGAGTACCTGACCTACCGGGACGATGCGGAGCTCCTGGAACGTACCAAGACCGCCATCACCCGGGGACTGGGAGCGGGCTTCAAGAAAGACATGATCGCCCTGATCACCTACCGCGGACGCCAGCACTCCCGTTTCACAGGCATGCGCCGGCTGGGGCCCCACAGCCTGAATCATTTCAACGGCAGCTACGACCTCCTGGGAAACCCGGTGTATGAACCGGGCGAACTGCTCCTGGAGTCCGTCTACCGCTTCAAGGGCCAAGCCGCCCCCTGTGTCATCCTGACCGAAGTGGATTTCCAGGAGCTGGACCTGCAGGCCCGCCGGAAGCTCTTCGTGGGCATGACCCGGGCCACCCTGAGGCTCATCCTGGTCCTGTCGGTCCAGGCCCGGCAATGTCTGGAAAGCAGCCTGTCGCCGGGGGACACCATTCCCAGGACGGCGGGCGCTATCATGCCGCCATGAATCCAGGTGACCCATGGGGGCCCCAGGCTCGCGCACCCGCTCCGTCCGTCTGCCAGGCAACGCGCCCTTTACTGCATTTGAAGTGTCGGGCTAGGTATCATAGATCGATAGATATATGCCTTGAGTCAGATCACCCTCAAGTCAGCCCCATCATTGCCGATACATAGCCAAACCCGATCAACCGCATAGAATGAATCTATCCTCGGTCCTCAACCTGCTGCCCCGTGGCATAGCTCAGGTGAATGTCACCGCGCCTCTGGCGGAGGCCGGGATACTCATGGCGCGCAAACGCCTGACCGCCGTGGCGGTGACCGACAAAGGCCGCCCGGTAGGCGTGATCACCGAGGGCCATTGGTGGGATGTCCTCCAGCAGGCCTTGCCCCTGTCCACCCCCGTGCAAGCGGTCATGAGCACGCCCGTGACCACGGTTTCCATGGATTGCCCCCTGTCCGAAGCCGCACTGCGCCTGCTCAAGGATGGCCGGGTCGCCCTGGCCGTGGTGGATCAGGACGGCATGTTCCAGGGGCTTCTGACCGCCCGGGACATCCTGCAGAGCCTGGAGGCGTGGCTGGTCACCCTGGCACCCCAAGGAACCGCCCTGCCACCTCCATCCACGGAAGAGCGCTGGGTACTGGCACTGGAGGGCGCCGGGCATGGCGTATGGGACTGGAACGCCGAAACCAACCGGGTCTACTTTTCCCGTCAATGGAAAGCGATGCTGGGCTTTGACGAGGAGGAGGTGGGCGACGGTCTGGAAGAATGGGAAAGCCGGGTCCACCCGGACGATCTGCCCGCCTGCAAGCAAGCCCTGGAGGCCCATCTTGCCGGCGCCACCCCCTACTACCGGAGCCAGCACCGGGTGCGCAACAAGCAGGGGGAGTATCTCTGGATACTGGACCAGGGCATGGTGTTCGAGCGGGACCGGTCAGGGCGCCCCCTGCGGGTGGTGGGCACCCATACCGACATCACCGCCATCAAGGAAACCGAACGGGCCCTGTCGGCGGCCTCGGAGGCTGGCCGACTGGGCACCTATGCCCTGGATATCCGCGGGGGGGTCTGGAGCGGATCGCCCGGCCTGGACGCCGTGCTGGGCATCGATGAGGATCATCCCCGGACCGTCGAGGGGTGGCGCAGCCTGATTCACCCAGACGATGCAGACGCTGCCGTGGCCTATCTGGAAGGGGAGGTGATCGGCCGGGGCCAGCCCTTTGACCGGGAATACCGGATCATCCGGCCCCGGGATGGCCAGGTCCGCTGGGTACATGGCCTGGGCAAGCTGGACTTCGCACCCGATGGGGCAGCCATGGTCATGCATGGCGTCATCCGGGACATCACGGAGCGCCAGGAACTGCTGCTCAAGAACCGTCTCCTGGCTGAGGCCGTGGGCCAGAGCCCGGTCTCCATCGTGGTCACGGACCCGGAAGGCCGGCTGGTCTTCGTCAATGATTTCTTCACCCGGATCACCGGCTACCGCCCTGAAGAGGTGCTGGGCCAGAACCCGCGCCTGCTACAGTCTGGCGAGACCCCCCTGGAGATCTACCGGGACCTATGGAATACCATCACTGCGGGTCGCACCTGGTCGGGCGAACTGCACAACAAGAAGAAGAACGGCGAACTCTATTGGGAATACGCCCGGATATCACCCATACGCGACCAAGGAGGCCAGATCACCCATTTCGTCGGCATCAAGGAATGCATCGACGAGCGCAAGTCGGTGCAGGACCGGCTGAAGGCCAGCGAGCAGAACCTGCGTCAAGCCCAGGCGGTGTCCCACACCGGGAGCTGGCATTTGCGCATGCCGGAAAACAGACTGGAATGGTCCGAGGAAACCCGGCGGATTTTCGGCGTCCCGGACAATGCCCCGGTGTCCTACGCCCTCTTCCTGGCCCAGATCCATCCCGAAGATCGCCCGGCCGTGGAAGAGGCATGGGAAGCCGCCCTCCAGGGTGCGCCTTACCATATCGAACACCGCATCCTGGTCCATGGCCAGGTCCGTTGGGTGGAAGAACAGGCGGAGATGGAGTTCGACTCCTCGGGCCGTCTCTACGCGGCCGTGGGCACGGTCCAGGACATCACCCTGCGCAAGGGTGCGGAAATGGCCCTGGCCCAAAGCCATCGCCAGCTGGACATGCTCCTCAAGTTGTCCACGTCCTTCATCAACCTGCCCCTGGAACGCATCGAGCCCGCCTTCCAGCAGGCCCTGCAGCTCATGGGCGAATTCGCCCAGGCCGATCGTGCCTACGTCTTCAATTACGACTTCGAGGCCCAGACCACCTCCAACACCCACGAATGGTGCGCGCCGGGCATCACGCCCCACATCGAGACGTTGCAGGACATCCCCCTGGACGGCCTGCCCGATTGGGTCAGGACCCACCGCCAGGGGCGGCCGTTCCTGGTCCAGGACGTCGCCGCCCTGCCCGACGGCCCTTTGCGCCGGATACTGGAACCCCAGGCCATCAAGAGCCTGATCACCCTCCCCCTGATGGAGAACGGGCGCTGCCTGGGCTTCGTGGGTTTCGATTCGGTCCATGCCCCCATGGACTTCGGGCAGGAAGCCCTGCGCCTGCTGGGTCTGTTCGCCCAGATCGTGGTGAATCTGGGTGTCCGGCAGCGGGTCGAGGCCAGGCTGGCCGAAAGCGAGGCCAACTTCCGGACGTTCTTCAACAGCATCAACGACCTGCTCTTCGTTCTGGATCAAGAAGGCCGGATCATCCATACCAACCAGCAGGTCCACGATCGGCTGGGCTATGGCCGGGAGGCACTCCTGGGCCAACCGGTACTCCTCGTGCACCCCGAGGAACGGAGAAACGAGGCCGCTGAAATCGTCGCAGACATGCTGGCAGGGCAGACGGATCACTGTCCGGTACCCCTGCTGGCCCAGGACGGTCGCCTGATCCCCGTGGAAACCCGGGTGGTGACGGGGCACTGGAACGGCAAGCCGGCCTTGTTCGGGGTGTCCCGGGACCTGTCCATCATCGCCGCGTCGGAAGAGAAATTCTCCAAGGCCTTCCACCTCAGCCCGGTGGCCATGGCTCTGACCCACATGGAGAGCGGCCGTTTCCTGGAGGTCAACGAGGCCTTCAAGCAGGTGACGGGCTATACCGCCGAGCAGGTCCTGGGCAAGACGTCCGTGGAACTGGGCCTGTTCGACGATTTGACCCAGCGGGGCATGGTGGTGGACCAGATCAGGCGCTACGGGGTGGCCCGCCATATCGAGGTCCGCATACGGACCCAGGATGGCTCGCTGCGGGACGGCCTGTTCAGTGCCGGCACCCTCAAGCTCCAGGACCAGAACCTTCTGCTCACCCAGATGCTGGACATCACCGACCGCAAGCGTGCCGAAGCCGCCCTGGAAGACGAGCGCACCCTGCTGCGTTCCCTGATCAATACCCTACCCCAACTGGTGTGGCTGAAGGACGCGGACGGCCGCTACCTTGTCTGCAACGCCCAGTTCGAGCAGCAATGTGGACTTGCACAGGAAGAAATACTGGGCCGGTCGGACTTCGATTTGTTTCCTGCCGACACGGCCGAGGCTTTCCGGGCAGCTGACCAAAAAGCCATCCAGGAACGACAAGCCAACCTGGAGGAAAGCTGGCAGGGCGCGGAATCACCCGAAGCCCGACGCCTGTTCGAGACCACCAAGACGCCCATGTACGGCCATGATGGCCGACTGATCGGCGTGCTGGGCGTGGCCCGGGACATCACCGAACAACGGGCATCTGCCCTGCGCATCCAAGAGAGCGAACTCCGCTTCAAGACCGTTGTGAGCCGGATGACCGATACCCTGTCCCTGATCGACCGGGACGGCAACATCCAGATGGTCAACGAACGGGCAGCGCAAAACTTGGGGGGCTGTCCTCCGGAACAGGTGGTAGGGCGCAACATCGCCGAATTCCTGCCCCCCGATGATGCCGAGGTTTTCATCCGGCGCTACCGTCAGGTGCTGGATACCGGACAGCCCTTCATCGGCGAAATCCAGGCGCGCATGCACACCGGAACCTTTTGGTTCCTGAATCGACTCACGCCGGTCCAGATGCATGAGGGTGAAGCGCCCCTGATCCTGTCCATGTCCCTGGACATCACCGAGCGCAAGCAAGCCCAGGATGATCTGCGGGCCGAGCGGGATCTGTTCACCGGAGGCCCGGTGGCGGTTCTGGTCTGGCGGCCGGAGCCCGGGTGGCCGGTGGCCTATGCCTCGCCCAACGTGGCCGAGGTGTTTGGCTACGAGTCCGGAGAAATGCTTGATCCGGCCTTCCGCTTCGCCCAGTTGATCCATCCGGATGACCTGGAACGCATCGGCGAGGAAGTCTCCCGTCACATGTCCAGCGGGGAGCGACAGTGGGAACAGCACTATCGCTTCGTCCACCGGGACGGCAGCACCCGGTGGCTGTATGACTACACGGTGGCCGAGTGGAGCGAGGACGGCCGACTGAAGCTGATCCGGGGCTATGTCATGGACGACACCCCCCGGGTGACGGCGGATGAACAATTGCGCCTGTCGGCCAGCGTGTTCCACCACGCCCACGACGGCATCATGATCTGCGACGCCCGGGAACGCATCCTGGACGTGAATCCCACCTTCACCGAGATCAGCGGCTATGCAGCGTCCGACGTGCTGGGCAAGACGCCCGCCATGCTGTCGTCCGGGCGCCAGACCTCGGAGTTTTACCAGGCGATGTGGCGGGAAATCCGGTCCCAGGGGTACTGGCGGGGCGAAATCTGGAACCGGCGCAAGAATGGTGAATTCTATGCCTGCCTCATGACCATCACCGCCGTGGTCTCCCAGGCCGGTGTCATCACCCATTACATCGGCGTCTTCTCGGACATCACCCTGCTCAAGTCCCACCAAGAGAAGTTGGAACTCCTGGCCCACTACGATGCCCTGACCCATCTTCCCAACCGGGTGCTGCTGTCCGACCGGATGAGCCAGGCCCTGGCCCAGGCACGCCGGAGCGGCCACCTTCTGGCCATCGCCTACCTGGACCTGGATGGTTTCAAGCCGGTCAATGACCAATATGGCCACGACACGGGCGACCTGCTGCTGATGGAAGTGGCCCGGCGCCTGAAGGAGGCCACCCGGGCCGGCGACACCGTAGCCCGCCTGGGCGGCGACGAGTTCGTCCTGCTTCTGCCCAGCCTGACCGATCTGGAGGAATGCGACCGGATCGCCACCCGGGTGCTGTCAAGCCTGTCTGCCCCGGCACGGGTGGCGGGGCACGAGGTCCAGGTGTCCGCCAGCATGGGCATCACCCTGTTCCCCCAGGACGGGGCCGATGCCGACACCCTTCTGCGGCATGCCGACCAGGCCATGTACCAGGCCAAGCAGGACGGCCGCAACCGTCACCACTTGTACGACCCCCGCCAGGACGCCCGCATCAAGTACCGCAAGGAAGCCCTGGAGCGCATCGCACAGGGACTGAACAACAATGAATTCGTCCTGTATTACCAACCCAAGGTGGACATGCGGCGCGGCCAGATCGTCGGCCTCGAGGCGCTGATCCGTTGGCAGCACCCCCAGCATGGCCTGCTCCCCCCCGGGGAATTCCTGCCCCTGCTGAGCGGCCACGAGCTTGAGATCCGGCTGGACAACTGGGTCCTGGATCGGGCCATGGCCCAGATGGAGGCATGGGCAGGCCAGGGCATCCAGATTCAGGTCAGTGTGAACATCACGGGTTCCACCATTCAGGCCCCGGGATTCATCACCGCACTCTCGACCATACTGTCTGCCCACCCGACCGTGGACCCGACCCAGTTGGAGTTTGAAGTACTGGAAACGGCGGCCCTGGAGGACATGGATCACATCGGCCAGGTCTTCAGGCAATGCCAGTCCATGGGTTTCCAGATCGCTCTGGACGACTTCGGTACCGGCTATTCCTCCCTCACCTATTTCCGGCGCTTGCCCGCCAATACCCTGAAGATCGACCAGACCTTCATTCGTGACATGCTGGATGATCCCGACGACATGGCCATCGTGGAGAGCGTCATCGGCCTGACCACGGCCTTCAACCGCAAGGTAATTGCCGAAGGCGTCGAATCCACCGCCCTGGGTGCGGTGCTGTTGCACATGGGCTGCAACCTGGCCCAGGGCTACGGCATCGCCCGCCCCATGCCGGCAGACGCCATACCCGCATGGATCGGCGCATTCAAGCCGGATCCGGGCTGGATGGAGTGCCTGTCCTGGCAGTGGGCCCGGGAAGATGTCCCCCTGACCATCGTGGGCCTGGAGCACAAGCGCTGGATCGACGAGCTGGAAGCCATGCTGGAAACCGCGCCCGGACACCCGGACGGGGCTGGCCCCAACCCCAGCATGGATCCGACCCATTGCCGGTTCGGCCATTGGTACTTCGGGTCCGGCATGAAGCGCTACGGGCACATGCCTGAGTTCCAGGTCATGGAAGCAAGCCATGACCGGGTCCACGTGCTCGGCAAGCGGATCCTGGCCAACTGGCAGGCCGGAGACCGGAAAGCCATCGAGGCCCTCCTGGCTGAACTGCACCAGCAACGGGACCTGTTGCTGGATCAAATCCAGGACCTGCAAATGGCCATCATCCTGGATTACGGTTCCTGATACTGCCCCCCCTGGCGCCGCCAGCCGGGGAAGCACCCTCAGCGGTAGGTTCGGATGGCTGCCCTGACCCGTGAATTTTCTTCGGCCAGGGCCTCCACGAGGGGCATCAGGGCATCCGTCACGCCAGCCTTGCCGTCCCGCTCCAGTTGTTCGGCCAGCCGGGCCATGCGCCGGGCACCAAAGGCCGCCGCCGTCGCCTTGAGGCTGTGACCGTGGCTGGCCAGGGCAGCCCAGTCGGACCGGGATGCGGCGCTGGCCATGGACTGGATCAGGTCCGTAGCACTGGACTCGAAACTGTCCAGCATGTCGGCCATGTCCTCTGCATAATCCCGCTTCATGTCCCGGAGCAGGGCGTGATCCAGGGTGTCCTCATCGGAGCCCGACCGGACGGCCTGCCCAGGCTGGCCACCCCCTTCTTGCCGATCCGTGCGGGCTGGCGCGTTCGTGCACCAGCGCGTCAACATGGCACGCAATTCCTCCATTTTGAATGGCTTGGTCATGAAGTCATCCATGCCCGCCTCCAGGCAGCGCTTGCGCTCGCCTGCCAGGGCATGGGCCGTCAAGGCCACGATGGGGGTGCGTGCCAGGCCGTGCTCAGCCTCCCAGGCGCGGATCTGCCGGGTGGCCTCGAAACCATCCAACACCGGCATCTGGCAATCCATCAGCACCAGGCTGGGAGAAAGCGCCTGCCAGCGCGCCAGGGCCTCTTCCCCATTGGCCGCAACGGTGGCATCCAGACCCAGGCGCTTGAGCATGGCCAGGGCCACTTTCTGATTGGCCGGTACATCCTCCACCAGCAGGATGCGAGACCTGTCCTGTCCAATGGTTTTCTCGGGCACCACAGCCTCGTCCACCAGGTGTTTCGTGATGAGCCGGTCCTGGGCCGGAGGCTGGTCCCGGGTTGCCAGTACCGCGGCCAAAACCCCTTGCAAGGCGGCGCCCTGAACCGGCTTGGGCAGATAGCCATCGAACCCCATGCCATGGTAGAGCTTGGCATCCCCCTTCTGGCCGGAGGAAGACAGCAGTATGACCGGCAAGCGGGCGATGCGGGGATCCGGATCGGAGCGGATCCGGCGGATCAGGCCCTCGCCATCCACGCCGGGCATCATGTAATCCAGGATGGCCCCGTGGAAGGGCTGCCCTTCAGCCAAGGCCGTGTTCAGAATCCCGATGGCCTCCTCCGCCGTCCGGGCACTGACAGACTCCATGCCCCAATAGCGGGTCAGCCCCTCCAGGATTCTCAGATTGACCGCCAAATCATCCACCAACAGCACCCGCCGCCCACTCAGCGCCAGCATGGGCAACGGGGGCGGGGCCTCAACCCTGGGCAAGTCCAGGCGCAGCCAGAATGTGGCACCCTGCCCTGGCTGGCTTTCCACGCCGATTTCCCCCTCCATCAGGTCCACCAGCCGCTTGCAGATGGCCAGGCCCAACCCGGTGCCGCCGTATTTGCGGGTGGTGGTGGAATCGGCCTGACTGAAGGACCTGAACAGCCGGTCCTGGGCCTCGGTACTGATGCCGATCCCGGTATCGGTCACCCGGATCATCAGTGACACCCGGTCGTCGCCAGAATCCGGACCGGCGCTGACCTCCAGGAGCACGTGGCCCGTTTCGGTGAACTTGATGGCATTGCCCAGCAGGTTGAGCAGTATCTGACGAATCCGCCCGGCATCCCCTTCCACCCGGGCCGGACAGGCCGGATCGTAGCTGACCACCAGTTCCAGCCCCTTTTCCTGGGCACGCGGCAGAAGCAGCCTGGCCACATCGTGGACGGCCCGCTCCAGATCGAAGGCGATCGGGTCCAGACTCATCCGCCCGGCTTCGATCTTGGAGAAATCCAGGATGTCGTTGATGAC
>DYHB01000190.1 GCA_020724415.1 Thiobacillus sp. | reverse complement strand
AAGCCCCGGTAGAAAAAATTCATCTGGTCGTGGAGCATGGTGTGATGGGACACCACGTTGTCGAACTCGGCCTTCTGGGCGGCGTTGGGCAATTCACCATGCCAGAGCAGGTAGGCCACCTCCAGGAAGTCGGATTTCTCGGCCAGTTGCTCGATGGGATAGCCGCGGTAGTAGAGCAAACCCTCGTCACCGTCGATGAAGGTGATCTCGGAGGTGCAACTCGCCGTGGCCACGAAACCGGGGTCGTAGGTGAAATAACCCTGGGCGGCCAGGGAGCGGCTGTCGATGACATCCGGCCCCAGGGCGCTTTCGAGTATGGGCAGTTCGAAGGTTTGGTCGCCAATGAGGAGTCGGGCGGTACTTTGGGTCATGACCTGGGTTCCTTGATGCGCTCCAACAAGGCGCTGAATTCGGCGGGAGGCGGCTCCCTGCCGGTCAACCAGCCGTAGAGGTCGTCATCTTCCGCGTCCAGCAGGCGGATGAAGGCCTGCTGTTGATCCGCCGGCAGGGCCGGCAGCCGCTGCTCCAGGAAGGGAGACAGCCAGGCATCCAGCTCCAGCATGCCGCGCCGGCAACGCCAGCGCAGTCGATTCATGTCGACAGGATCAATCACAGCGCCCGTTTTACGAGCAGTGTCTTGATTTTGCCGATGGCAGCGGTGGGGTTCAAGCCTTTTGGACAGACTTCCACGCAATTCATGATGCCGTGGCAGCGGAACAGCCGATAAGGATCCTCCAGGTAATCCAGCCGCTCATCCGTGGCCTGGTCCCGGGAATCGGCGATGAAGCGATAGCCCTGCATCAGGGCCGCCGGACCCAGGAACTTGTCCGGATTCCACCAGAAGGACGGGCAGGACGTGGTACAGCAGCCGCACAGGATGCATTCCCACAGGCCGTCCAGTTCGGCCCGGTCGGCCGGACTTTGCAGCCGCTCGTTCTCCGGCTCCGGGTCCAGGTTGATCAGGTACGGCTTCACCGCCCGGTAGTGCTGATAGAACTGGGCCATGTCCACGATCAGGTCGCGGATTACCCCCAGGCGGGGCAAGGGCCGGATCTCGATGGGCTCCTTGAGGCCCTCCAGGGGCGTGATGCAGGCCAGCACATTGGTGCCGTTGACGTTGACCCCATCCGAGCCGCACACCCCTTCCCGGCAGGAGCGGCGAAAGGATAGGCTCTCGTCCAGGGTGTCCTTGATGGCGATCAGGGCATCCAGCACCTTTTTGCCCTGGGGATCGTAATCCAGCTCGTAGTCCTGCATGCGGGGCGAGTTGGCCATACCCTGGCCGGACTCGGGATCGTAGCGATAGATCCTGAACTTCATCAGTACGTCCTTTCTTTCGGCTGGAAGGTATCGACGGTAAGGGGCTTCAGGCGGACCGGCTTGTAATCCAGCTGGTCGCCCTCGCGGGTGTAGAGTGTATGGCGCAGCCACTGGTCGTCATCCCGCTTGGGATGGTCCTCGCGGGTGTGGGCACCCCGGCTCTCGGTGCGGGCCAGGGCCGACACCAGGGTCGCCCGGGCGATGGGCAACAGGTTTTCCAGCTCCAGAGCCTCCAGGCGGGCCGTGTTGAACATCTTGCTGTGGTCCGACAAGGCCGCATCCGGCAGACGGGCTTCCACCGCGTCCAGCTTCTCGATGCCTTCCCTGAGCAGATCCTCGCGCCGGTAGACGCCACAATGCTCCTGCATGATGCGCTGCATCTCGCCCCGCAATCCGGCCACGGTCTCGCCGCCGGCCTTCTTGTCCCAGCGGGCGACCCGGCCCAGGCTGTTGTCCACCTGGTCCTGGGGCATGGCCTTGGCGTAGGGGTTCTCGCGCAGGTAATCGATCATGTGCTCGCCCGCCGCCCGGCCGAACACCACCAGATCCAGCAGGGAATTGCCGCCCAGGCGATTGGCGCCGTGGACCGAGACGCAGGCACACTCCCCCACCGCGTAGAGGCCGGGCACGGCTTCCTCCGGGCCGGTGCCCACGGGCGCCACCACCTGGCCATGCATGTTGGTGGGAATGCCCCCCATCATGTAATGGGCCGTGGGGGTCACCGGCATGGCCGCCTCGCAGGGGTCCACCCCGGCGAACTGCATGGACAGTTCCCGGATGCCGGGCAGGCGTTCCTTCACCTTGTCGGCGCCAATGTGGTGGATCTGCAGGTAGACATAGTCGCCGTGGGGCCCGCAGCCACGCCCGGCCAGGATCTCCTGGGCGATGGCCCGGGACACCACGTCCCGGGAGGCCAGGTCCTTGGCGTTGGGGGCGTAACGAGTCATGAACTTCTCGCCGTCCTTGTTGAGCAGGAAGCCACCTTCACCGCGCACCCC
>DYHB01000189.1 GCA_020724415.1 Thiobacillus sp. | reverse complement strand
GGGCCAGACGGAGGAGATGCGGGAACGTTTCTTCATCATATCCCCGGAACGCCGCCTGGCCCATCCCGCCGTCATGGCCGTGAGCGAGGCTGCACGCAGTGGCCTGTTCAAAAAGGCGACGGGCATGGCGCCTGGCCTCCGGGAGCACGATGACCGGGATTGACCCGCCGGGAGGCAAGGCTGATGTCCAGGCAAGGCACGCCCGTGGGGCTTGGGTGGCTGGCCGGTGATGGGGTCCGGATGCCGTCCGTCCGGGTCAAACCCGCAAAATGCCGCCACTGGCCGGATCGATGATGGTGGACGGCCGTCGCCGATTGCCGATTCGGCCAGGCAAGACCTTCACCTGGCTGCCGAAGGCCTTCACGCAGGCTGCCGCAGAACGCAGCATCACCTGGCCGGCGCGGTTGGCACTGGTGGAGACCAGGGCCATGCCCAGGCTGTGGCACAGGCGGGCGGCATCCGGGTGGGCAGTGACCCGCACCGCCAGTTTTGCATGCCGGCCGGTGAGCCACTTGGGACAATGTGGCCCGGCGGCCAGCAGGAGGGTGTAGGGGCCGGGCCAGTATTGGGGCCATGGGTCGGGTGGTTCGGCCAGATAGGGGCCAAATTGCGCCGGCTCGCTGCCGATGAGGATCAGGCCCTTGTGCCTGGGACGTCTCTTGAGGCGGAGGATGCGGGCCACGGCCCGGGCACTTCTGGGATCGCAGCCCAGCCCGTAGCAGGATTCAGTGGCATAGGCGATGACCCCGCCCCGGGCCAGGTGATGCTTCACGGCCCGGACCGAGTAGCGCAGGGGGGAGCGCAGTGTCATGCCCAGTGGCAAGGCAGTGCCCCCGTTCACGCCATCACCCGTAGCACGGTGACCCGGTCAGCGCATCATTACCTGTTGATGGCACGCCAGCCAATATCCCGGCGCATCTGGCGACCGGCAAAGTTGATCTGGTCGGCCACGGTGTAGGCCCGGGCCTGGGCCAGCTTGACGTTGTCACCCAGGGCCGTGACGCAGAGCACCCGGCCGCCGCTGACGGTGACCTGGCCCTCCTGGAGGGTGGTGCCGGCATGGAAAACGTGGGCGTCCTCGGCCGTGGTGGCCTCCAGTCCGGTGATGACAGCCCCCTTGTCGGGGTTCTCTGGGTAACCGGCCGCCGCCAGGACCACTCCCAGGGCAACACGGCGGTCCCAGTCCGCTTCCACCTGGTCCAGGCGCCCCTCGATGGCGGCTTCCACCAGTTCGCTGAAATCACTTTTCAAGCGCATCATGATGGGTTGAGTCTCCGGGTCGCCGAACCGGCAATTGAATTCCAGTACGCCCATCCGGCCGGTGTCGTCCAGCATCAGCCCGGCATACAGGAAGCCGGTATAGGGGTGGCCTTCCTGTTTCATGCCCTGGACCACGGGACGGATCACTTCGCGCAGAACCCGGGCGTGCACCTCCGGGGTGACCACCGGTGCCGGTGAGTAGGCCCCCATGCCGCCGGTGTTGGGGCCCTGGTCGCCATCCAGCAGGCGCTTGTGATCCTGGGATGAGGCCATGGCCAGGACATTTTCGCCATCCACCATGACGATGAAGCTGGCCTCCTCGCCCTGGAGGCATTCCTCGATCACCACCCGGGCACCGGCGCTACCAAAGGCCCCGGACTGCCCGTCGGCCGGCAACATCATGTCCACGGCGGCATGGGCCTCGTCGGTGGTCTGGGCCACCACGACCCCCTTGCCGGCGGCCAGGCCGTCGGCCTTGACCACGATGGGGGCTCCCTCCCGGTCGATATAGGCGTGGGCCTCGGCTGCCTGGGTAAAGGTCTGGTATTTGGCCGTTGGGATGCCGTACTTGACCATGAACTGCTTGGCATAGTCCTTGGAGGATTCCAGCTGGGCGGCAGCCTGGACCGGGCCGAATATCCTCAGGCCCGCGTTCCTGAAGGCATCCACCACCCCTGCGGCCAGGGGAGCTTCCGGCCCGACCACCGTGAAGGCGATGTCTTCCTTGCGCGCAAATGCCACCAGGTCCTGGAAGGTTGTCAGGGGGACGTTTTCCAGGCCAGGCTCGCGGGCCGTCCCGCCGTTGCCGGGGGCAACGTAGACCTTCTGGATGCGTGGGCCTTGGGCCAGTTTCCAGGCCAGGGCATGCTCACGACCGCCGGAACCGATGACAAGCAGTTTCATATCTACCTCGGGGACAGAGTGACGAGTGACAGAGTGACAGGGTGCACGGTGTGTTCTTTTGTCACTTTGTCACCCCGTCACGCGTAACTGGATTCAATGTCTGAAATGGCGCATGCCGGTGAACACCATGGCCATGCCGTGCTCGTCGGCGGCGGCG